>NZ_CP027792.1:1698472-2030463 GCF_003013695.1 Pulveribacter suum
CAGGCAGGCGCGCTGTTCAAGGCATCAAGCGTCATCGTGGGTGTGCCGGCCTGAGGGTGCCAGGCCCGCAGCGTCAGAATTTCGCGCGGTAGTACACCATCGGCCCGCCGCGGCGGGCGCGCAGCAGCAGCTTGGCGTCGCCCTGCAGCTGCACGCCGATGGCGCCGAACTCGGGCACCACGCCGCCGGTGCGCGAGGCCTTCCACTGCACCTCCACCCGCGTGCCCACGCTGGCCGGCTCGCGCGACCAGATCATGCCCTGTGCGTCGTGGGCGGCGAATTGCTGGGGGGTGCGCGCCCAGGCGTGTACATCCAGGTGCACGCGCTGCTCCAGGCGTGAGCGCAGGCGCACGCCAAGGTCGTAGGCCAGGGGCGACGATGCGGCGCTGGCGAAAGGCCTGGCAGACAGCAGGCCCAGAGTCAGGCCCATCCTCGAGGGCTTGTCAGGAGTCAGCCAGCCAGTCACGTCGCTGTAGTGCGCGCCTTCCATGGAGGGGCGCGCCGGCGCATCGGTGAACAGGGGTGCCTCCTCGCTGCGCAGCGTCACGATCTTGCCGGCCGCGCCGGGGCCGTGTGCGCCGCCCTGTTCGGCCAGCGCGGTGGCCGCGTGATCGGCCAGGGAGTCCTGCGCCAGGGCGTGGCCGCTCATGAGGCAGGCCAACAAGGCAAACGTGGCAGTGCGCGCCCTGCGGCGGCGCAGAAGGTCAGCGAAGTTGGTCAGGCGCGAAGGCATGGCGGCACCCAATTGGGTCAGCAAGAAAAGCTGGCTCAAAGTATGGGCGGCGCCCTGCGCCGGTGCATTGCCGATTGCCCTGACAGCGTGTCAGACGAAAGCGCTCGGCTTTCGGGACGATGGAGCGAAAAGGGGAGGGAGAGAGAAAAGAGAGGTGACGAGCCTTACCCCCGGCACTGGCTCCACGGTTAGGGCTGCTTGGTTCCCCACCTGACCCGGTTGGCCGCTTCCCCATGCGGGGAGGCCCGTCACCGGCGATTGTACCCGTCCCGGCGAGGCTGCGAGACTGGACGGGCCACATAGAATCGCACTCCATGTCGTACCTCGTGCTTGCCCGCAAATACCGTCCCAGGACCTTCTCCGAGATGGTGGGCCAGGAGCACGTGGTGCAGGCGCTGACCAACGCGCTGACCCAGCAGCGGCTGCACCACGCCTACCTCTTTACCGGCACGCGCGGCGTGGGCAAGACCACCGTCTCGCGCATCCTTGCCAAGTCGCTCAACTGCCAGGGGCCGGACGGGCAGGGCGGCATCACCGCCACGCCTTGCGGCGTGTGCCCGGCCTGCACGGCTATCGACGCCGGCCGTTTTCCCGACTACACCGAGCTGGATGCGGCGTCCAACCGCGGCGTGGACGAGGTGCAGGGCCTGCTGGAGCAGGCGGTGTACAAGCCGGTGCAGGGGCGCTTCAAGGTCTTCATGATCGACGAAGTGCACATGCTCACCAACACGGCGTTCAACGCCATGCTCAAGACGCTGGAAGAGCCGCCCGAGTACCTGAAGTTCGTGCTGGCCACGACCGATCCGCAGAAGGTGCCGGTCACCGTGCTCTCGCGCTGCCTGCAGTTCAACCTGCGCCCCATGGCGCCCGAGGTGGTGCTGGAGCACCTGGGCCACGTGCTGGGCGCCGAGGGCATCGCCGCCGAGCCGCAGGCGCTGCGCCTGCTGTCGCGCGCTGCGCGCGGCTCCATGCGCGACGCGCTGTCGCTGACCGACCAGGCGATTGCCTTCGGTGGCGGCCAGCTGCAGGAAGCCGCGGTGCGCCAGATGCTGGGCAGCGTGGACCGCAGCCACGTCTTCGCGCTGATCGAGGCGCTCGCGCGCAGCGATGGCCAGGCCGTGCTGCACACCTGCGAAGTGCTGCGCATGCACGGCCTGTCGGCGGCCAGCACGCTGGAGGAGATGAGCGCCGTGCTGCAGCGCATGGCCGTGCTGCAGGCCGTGCCCCAAAGGGCTGCCCAGGCCGATCCCAGCGACCCGGACGCCCCCGAGATCGCCCGCCTGGCCGCCCTGCTGCCGGCCGACGAGACGCAGCTGCTCTACAGCATCTGCCTGCACGGGCGCACCGAGCTGGGCCTGGCGCCGGACGAGTACGCCGCGCTGACCATGGCGCTGCTGCGACTGCTGGCCTTCAAGCCCGCCCAGGGCCCGGGGCAGTCAACGCCGCAGCCCGGCCCGGCTGAAAAAAAAACTCTGAGCCCCGCGCCGGCTGAGCCGGCCCCCAGTGCGGCGCCGGCACGGCCGGCCGCGCCCATGCAGGCGCCCCCCGCTGCTGCGCCCGCCCCCGCCGCCCCGGCGCCCCGGCCCGAGCCGTCCCAGGCTCTGCCACCCGCCGACGCGCACCCGGCTGTGCGCCTGCCCGTGCGGGCTCCGGAAGAAATTGGACGAAAACAGGCTCCAACGCCCGCCAGTACTGCGCAAGCAGCTACGGAAACCGTAGCGGTTCCGGTGCGCACCGCACCCGAACCGGGCGCCCGCACCCAGCCCCTGCGGGGCGCCGGTGGCCTGCCGGCGTCCGAGCCGCTGGTGCGCACCGAGGAGGGCGATGTCTGGCACGCCACGGTGCAGCGCCTGGTCGAAGACGGCGCCATTACTGCACTGCCGCGCGAGCTGGCGCTGCAGTCGCAGCTGATCGCCCGCGACGGCGAGCACTGGCTGCTGCGCATCGAGCGCGAGTCGCTGAACCAGGGCGCCGCGCACGAGCGCCTGCGCGCCGCGCTGGAGGCTGCCGGCTGCGCCAGGCAGA
This sequence comes from Pulveribacter suum, assembly GCF_003013695.1. Lineage (GTDB taxonomy): Bacteria > Pseudomonadota > Gammaproteobacteria > Burkholderiales > Burkholderiaceae_C > Melaminivora > Melaminivora suum. The sequence continues at coordinate 1,701,231 of NZ_CP027792.1, forward strand.
TCAGCGTCGAGGTGGGCCGCATCAGCGACAGCCCGGCGCGGCGCAACGCCCACGCCGCCACCGAACGCCAGCGGCGCGCCGAGGCCATCGTCCACGCCGACCCCTACGTGCAGGACCTGATGCGCGAATTCGGGGCCAAAATCGTGCCGGGCAGCATCCGGCCGGCATAGCGCCACGCAGCGCCGCGCGGGCCGCGCCAACAAACCGTAGTCTTTTAGATGTCCCGTTTCGCGGGAAGCCCCTCCACCAAGAAAGCAAAGGATCACCACCATGTTCAACAAGGGACAGCTCGCCGGCCTGATGAAGCAGGCCCAGGCCATGCAGGACAACCTCAAGAAGGCGCAGGACGAGCTGGGCAGCATCGAGGTCGAAGGCGAGGCCGGCGCCGGCCTGGTCAAGGTGCTGATGACCTGCAAGCACGACGTCAAGCGCGTGACCATCGACCCCAGCCTGCTGGCCGAAGACAAGGACATGCTGGAAGACCTGGTGGCGGCCGCCTTTAACGCTGCCGTGCGCCGCGCCGAGGAGACCTCGCAGGAAAAGATGGGCAAGCTCACGGCCGGCATGCCGGGGCTGCCGCCGGGCATGAAATTCCCGTTTTGAGGACATCCCCCTGAGCGGCTGCGCCGCTTCCCCCTTCTCTCCAATGGCTGCGCCATTCGGGAAGGGGACGACGCCACTGGACCGGCGAAGCCGGATCCACGGCGTCTGCTGGCCTGGGGCGTGCCGGTTTTGCGCGTGGCTTTGCATAACGTACCGGGTTTGAAACCATGTCTGACACTAGTTCGCTGGATGCGCTGATCCAGGCCCTGCGGCGGCTGCCGGGGGTGGGGCAGAAGTCGGCGCAGCGCATGGCGTTTCATCTGCTGCAGCACGACCGCGGGGGCGCGCAGATGCTGTCGCAGGCGCTGGCGCAGGCGGCGGGCAACGTGCGGCACTGTGCGCGCTGCCACACCTTTACCGAGGCGGCGGTCTGCGAGGTCTGCCAGGACCCGGGGCGCGATGCCACGCGGCTGCTGGTGGTGGAGACGCCTGCCGACCAGGCGGCCATGGAGCGCACGGGCGCCTTCAAGGGGCTGTACTTCGTGCTCATGGGCCGGCTGTCGCCGCTGGACGGCGTGGGCCCGCGCGACATCGGCGTGCAGCAGCTGCTGGAGCGCGCCGCCGATGGCGTGGTGCAGGAGGTCATCCTGGCCACCAGCTTCACCGCTGAGGGCGAGGCCACGGCCCACGCCCTGGGCGAGGCGCTCAAGCGCCGCGGCGTCAGCGTCACGCGCCTGGCGCGCGGCGTGCCCGTGGGCAGCGAGCTGGAATACGTGGACCTGGGCACCATCGCCCACGCCCTGGCCGAGCGGCGCTAGCGGGCTGCCGGCGCGGCTTGCACGCACCGCAATCGTCGCTAGACTGCCTTTTGTATCCCCACCGGCGCCGGTGTCCGGCGCACATGCACCCATGTCCGACACGTTGCCTTCATCGTCCCAGTTTCCGCACGCCCCCGGCGTGATGAGCGCCAAGGTGCGCGCGTTCGACTGGGCCGGCCATCCGCTGGGGCCCACCGAAGGCTGGCCGCTGGCGCTGCGCATCGTGCTGGATTTCATGTTGGCCTCGCATTTTCCCAAGTGCCTGGTGTGGGGCCCCGAGCGCACCGTTTTCTACAACGACGCCTACCGCCCGCTGCTGGGCGACAAGCCCGACCCGCTGGGCCGCCCCTTCCAGGAGATGTGGCACGAGACCTGGGAGGAGGTGCGTCCCATGGCCGAGCGCGCCGAGGCCGGTGAGGCCACCTTCTTGCAAGACAAGTTTTTCGTGGTGCAGCGCAACGGCTACCCCGAACACACCTGGTTCACCTTCTGCTTCAGCCCGCTGCGCGACGAGCGCGGTGCGGTGGGCGGCTGGGCGGTGACGGTGATCGAGACCACGCAAACCCATGTGGCGCAGCAGCAGCTGCGCGCCGCGGCCAGTTCGCTGGAGCATCAGGTCGCCCTGCGCACCGCCGACCGCGACCGGCTGTGGGCGCTGTCGGACGCGCTGATGATCGTCTCGCGCTTTGACGGCGTGATCGTGGCCGCCAACCCCGGCTGGACGCAGGCGCTGGGCTGGGGCGAGCTGGAGACCGTGGGCCGGCACGTGCGCGCTTTCGTGTTCGAGGGCGACACCACGGCGCTGGATGCCGAGGGCAACCTGCTGCGCACCGTGGCGCAGCGGCGCCAGGTGCACATGCGTTTTCTGCGCCGCGACGGCCAGGTGCGCACCATCGCCTGGTCGGTGGTGGCGGCCGACGGCTTTTTGCACGCCGTAGGACGCGACGAGACCGAGGAGCTGCAGCGCAGCGAGCAGCTGAGCGAAGCGCAGGAGCGCCTGCGCCAGGGCCAGAAGATGGAGGCCATCGGCCAGCTGACCGGCGGCATCGCGCACGACTTCAACAACATGCTGCAGGGCATCGTGCTGCCGCTGCAGCTGATGCAGCGGCGCCTGCAGCAGGGGCGCGGCCAGGAGGTGCAGGGCTACATCGAGGCCGCCCTGGCCTCGGCGCGGCGCGCCGCCTCGCTCACGCAGCGGCTGCTGGCGTTTTCGCGGCGCCAGCCGCTGGATGTGCGCCCGACCGACGTGGCCGCCATGCTGCAGGGCCTGGAGACCATGCTGCGCAGCAGCTGCAGCGAGAACGTGGAGCTGGTCATCGACGCGCAGCCCGAAGGCCTGTGGCCCGTGCGCACCGACATGCACCAGCTGGAGAACGCCGTGCTCAACCTGGCCATCAACGCGCGCGACGCCATGCCCGGCGGCGGCACGCTGCGCCTGGCCGTGTGCAACGAGACCGTGGGAGGTGGGCACGACATGGCCCGGGGCCGCAGCGGCATGGCCGCCGGCGACTACGTGCGCCTGAGCGTGGCCGACACCGGCACCGGCATGTCGGCCGACGTCATCGAGCGCGCCTTCGACCCCTTCTTCACCACCAAGCCCATCGGCCTGGGCACGGGCCTGGGCCTGTCCATGATCTACGGCTACATGCGCCAGACGGGCGGGGCGGTGGAGATCGAAAGCCGCGAGGGCGGCGGCACCACCGTGCACCTGTACCTGCCGCGCAGCGAGCAGCAGGCGCAGGAGGAGCCGCCCCCGGCGTTGAGCCCCCAGCCGCAGGCGCGCCGGCGCGACTCGGTGCTGGTGGTGGAGGACGACAACACGGTACGCGCCCTGGTGGTGGAGCTGCTGCACGACATGGGCTTTCAGGTCATGCAGGCGGCCAGCGGCGCCGAGGCCATGGCGCTGCTGTCCGGCGCGCTGCAGTACGACCTGCTCATCACCGACGTGGGCCTGCCCGGCCCCAACGGCCGGCAGGTGGCCGACTTCGCGCGCGAGCGGCTGCCGGCCATCCGCGTGCTGCTGATGACCGGCTACGCCGAGCGCGCCTCCATGGGCGACGGGCTGCTGGGCGCGGCCATGGAGCTGATCGTCAAGCCCTTTGATGCGCCGGCCTTCGTGCACAAGGTGCAGCAGATCATGCAGCACGAGGGTTGAGCGCGGGTTTGCGCGCCGCGCATAAAATATGCCCCCTAGCGCCGCCAGGACGGCGCGGGCAGCTACGCTTTTAATAGCGGTCCTGCCGTGGCCACGCGGCCCGCGCCGCACGCCGCCCCTTTGCTTGTCACCCGCCCCGCCGCATGTCCGCAGGCCGCCTGCGGCGCGGCGCTGCGCTTTTTCGCTTCCCGCACTTTTTGTCCATGATCGACCTTCGGGGTATCACCCAGATCTACCAGGGCCCCAGCGGCCCCGTCGAGGCCCTGCGCGGCATCGACCTGCACATCACGCCGGGCGAGGTGTTCGGCATCATCGGGCGCAGCGGCGCCGGCAAGAGCTCGCTGGTGCGCGTGATCAACCTGCTCAACCGGCCCTCCAGCGGCCAGGTGCTGGTGGCCGGGCGCGACATGACGCAGCTGTCCGAGCGCGAGCTGCGCGCCGCCCGCCGCGAGATCGGCATGGTGTTCCAGCACTTCAACCTGCTGTCTTCGCGCACCGTCTATGGCAACGCCGCGCTGCCGCTGGAGCTGGCCGGCATGGACGGCGCGCAGATCCGCGAGCGCGTGGGCCCGCTGTTGGAGCTGGTGGGCCTGTCGCACCTGGCCGACCGCCATCCGGCGCAGATCTCGGGTGGGCAAAAGCAGCGCGTGGGCATTGCCCGCGCACTGGCCAGCCGCCCGAAGGTGCTGCTGTCGGACGAAGCCACCAGCGCGCTGGACCCGGAGACCACGCGCTCCATCCTGGAGCTGCTGCGCCAGGTGAACCGCGACCTGGGCGTGACGGTGGTGCTGATCACGCACCAGATGCAGGTCATCAAGCAGATCGCCGACCGCGTGGCGGTGATCGACGCCGGCCGCATTGCCGAGATGGGCAGCGTGATCGATCTGTTCACCCGCCCGCGCCAAGCCATCACCAAGAGCCTGATCGACGAGATCGTGCCGCAGGAGCTGCCCGCCAGCGTGCTGGCGCGCGTGCGCCAGCTGGCGGCGCGCCTGGCGCCCGGGCACAGCGGCCAGCTGCTGCGCCTGTCGTATGCGGGCGAGCAGGCGTATGAGCCGATCCTGTCGCACCTGATCCGTGAGCTGGGACTGGATTTGTCCATCCTGCACGGGCAGATCGACGAGATCCAGCAGCAGACCTTCGGCTCGCTGGCCGTGTATGCCAGCGGCGCCATGGCGCGCATCGGCGCGGCCATCGACTATCTGCGCGCCAGCGGCGTGGCCGTGCGCACCGTGGACGTGAGCCACGACTGAACCGGGAACGAGAAACGTGTTCGAGAACTTTTCGCAAATGATGCTGGAGCTGTTTGCCACCTCGCTGTGGGAGACGGTGGTCATGGTCGGTGTGTCCGGCGTGCTGGGCGGACTGATCGGCATTCCGCTGGGGGTGTTTCTGCGGCTGACGGACGCTGGCGGCATCCTGCAAAACGGCTGGGCCAACCGGCTGGTGGGCGGCGTGGTGAATGCCGTGCGCTCCACGCCCTTCATCATCTTGCTGGTGGCCATCATTCCGTTCACGCGGCTGGTGACGGGCTCGTCCATCGGCACCTGGGCGGCCGTGGTGCCGCTGACGCTGGCGTCCGCGCCCTTCGTCGCGCGCCTGGTGGAGACGGCGCTGCGCGAGGTGGACAACGGCCTGGTCGAGGCCGCGCAGTCCATGGGCGCCACCACCGGCCAGATCGTCTGGAAGGTGCTGCTGCCCGAGGCGCTGCCCGGCATCGTGGCGGGCCTGACCATCAGCTTCGTCAGCCTTACCGGGTACTCGGCCATGGCCGGCGCCGTGGGCGGCGGCGGGCTCGGCGACCTGGGGATCCGCTACGGCTACCAGCGCTTTTTGCCCGACGTGATGCTGGCCGTGGTGGTCATCCTCATCGTCTTCGTGCAGGCCATCCAGAGCCTGGGCGACTGGGCCGTGCGGCGGCTGTCGCACCGCTGACAGGGTGCTTCGCTTTTCATAGCTGCTCGCGCTTGTCTGGCAGGCGCTAGAGGTCGATTTGGCTCGGATCCAGGGGCTGCCGCATACTTGGGCAAACACCGCAGGAGACCCGCCCCATGACCGACAGCCCCCGCCTGTTCCCCGACCTCGACGACACCCTGCTGCAGCGCGCCCTGCCGCTGCTGGATGACGAATGGCTGCAGCGCGACGCCGATCTGGCGCCGGTGCTGCCCGTGGTGCTGGCCCGCGGCGTGGGGCAGGACTGGCACAAGGCCGGCACCTTCCGCCACCACCTGGTGGGCGTGGCCCGCTCGCTCACCCTGTGGCAGCAGCCGAGCGACGTGCGCCTGCTGGGGCTGCTGCACAGCGTCTATGGCAACGCGTTCGTGGACCTGGTGAAGTTCGACGCCGCCAGCGAGCGCCAGCGCCTGCAGGGCGTGATCGGCGAAGCAGCCGAGCACTTGGTCCACCTGTTTTGCACCATGAGCCGCGCGCAGTTCGTGCAGAAGGTGCTGGCCGGCGAAGTGCAGGAAGACGGCTCGCTGCAGGTCGAGCTGAACGGCGCCGCGCCGCGCCAGGGCGTGCGCCTGAGTGCCTACGAGGTGGCGGCGTTTGCCATCGTCAGCATGGCCGACACCATCGAGCAGTGGTTCAGCTGGCAGGACGAGATCTTCTCGCGCTTTCCCGGCACCGACACCTCGCGCCGCCAGGCCGTGCACTGGGGCGCGTCGCTGTGGCCCGGGCCCATGCGGCCCACGGCGCGCATGGTCAGCCAGGTGGCGGCGCTGGGCCGGGCGCTGCAGCATCCGGCCCTCAAGGGCCAGCTGCCGCTGCCGCCGGTGTTCGATGGCTGCCAGCAGGCCCTGGCGCCGCAGCACGAGGCCGCCGCCAGCGCCCTGTACTGGTCGGTGGTGCAGCTGGCACAGCCGCTGGTGGACCTGGACGCCGCCACCGCCACGCTGGAGCAGGCCGTGCAGCTCAACCCCTGGGTGGGCGAGCCGCAGATGGTGCTGGCGCAGCTGTACCTGTCGGCCGGCCGCGGCGAAGACGCCGAGCGCGCCGCGCGCGGTGCGCTGCAGCAGTTCTGTACCTGGGGCAATGCGTGGGACAAACGCGTGCAGTGGGACGCCTGGGTGGCCTGGACGCGCATCCTGCTGCAGTCGGCGGCGCAAGGCAGCTGGCCCGAGCGGCTGGACAAGCTGAACAACCTGGCACTGCGCTGACGGCTGACAGGCACACGGGGCACGCGGGCGCTGACACGCCGCCGCGGCGGGCCAACGATGGGCGGGTTGTTTTTCTCACCCCCGCCGCGCTCAGCCAGCAGCGCAGAAAGGCCCACCGTGGACAAGTACCGCATCGCCGTCATCGTCGGCAGCCTGCGCAAGGATTCGATCAACCGCCAGCTCGCCCGCGCCCTGGAGGGCATGGCGCCGCAGGACTTCCTGCTCACGCAGGTGCGCATCGACGACCTGCCGCTGTACAACCAGGACGACGAGGCCGAGCCGGCCGACGCCGTACGCCGGCTGAAAACCGAGGTTGCCAGGGCGCAGGGCGTGCTCTTCATCACGCCTGAGTACAACCGCTCCGTGCCCGGCGTGCTCAAGAACGCCATCGACCACGCCTCGCGCCCCTATGGCCAGAGCGTCTGGGCCGGCAAGCCGGCCGGGGTGATAGGGGTATCCACCGGCGCGCCCGGCACCTGTATGGCGCAGCAGCACCTGCGCAACGTGCTGGCCTACCTGGACATGCCCACCCTGGGCCAGCCCGAGGCCTTCATCCAGGCCAGGGAAGGCACGTTCACCGAGGACGGCCAGATCGGCGAGGCCAGCCGCCAGTTCGTGCAAGGCTGGCTGGACAAGTACGCGGCCTGGGTGCGCCGCTTCGCCCAGCTCTGAGCACTATCAAAAAAGTAGCTGCTTACGCTTGACTGGCGGGCGCTGGAGCCATTTTTAAGCCTTGACGCCTGGCGTCAGGCGACCTGGCTCAGGCGCTCCTGGTTGGCGGCGCGGGGCGCCACCTGCGTGTCGATGTCGGCGGCCGCAGCAGCCAGGGCCGCGGCCCGCGCCTCGGGGCCCAGGGCCACGCCTTCGGCGCGCACGATACGCACGTCCGTCACGCCGAAAAAGCCCAGGATGGTCTGCAGGTAGCTTTCCTGGTGCTCCATGGCGCGGCCGGCTTCGCTGGTCGAATACAGCCCGCCCCGGCTGGAGGCCACGATGACCGTCTTGCCGCCGGCCAGGCCCTCGGGGCCGCTGGCGGTGTAGCGGAAGGTGCGCCCGGGCTGGGCCAGCCGGTCGATCCAGGCCTTGAGCTGGGTGGGAATGGTGAAGTTGTACAGCGGCGCGCCGATGACCACCACGTCTGCCGCCAGGAACTGGCGCACCAGGCGCTCGGAAACGGCGTTCTCGCGCACCTGGGCCTCGCTCAGGCCGTCGGTCTGCCCGGTGCGTGGCGCCAGCGCATCCACGGTGAAGTGCGCGGGCGCGTCGGCCACCAGGTCCAGATGCTCCACCTCGGTGCCCGGGTGGCTGGCCAGCCAGGCGCGCACGATGTCGGCGCTGAGCTGGCGGGAGACGGATTGGTCGCCGGTGATGGCCGAGTCGATGTGCAGCAGTCGCATGGGAAGTCCTTCTTCGTAACGGTCTTGTATGGGTAAACCCGCAAAGGGGCGCATGTATAGATTGTGTCCTTGGGACTAAAACTTGATAACCCGGAGAAAGCGCGATAGATTGTCCTGATATTGGAACAGCCAGCGGGAGATGCGCGGTGCAGGACCTCAACGACATGCTGTATTTCGCCGAGGTGGCCGAGCGTGGCGGCTTTGCCGCGGCCGGGCGGGCGCTGGGCATCCCCAAGTCCCGCCTGTCGCGCCGCGTGGCCGAGCTGGAGTCGCGCCTGGGCGTGCGGTTGCTGCAGCGCACCACGCGCAGCCTGTCGCTGACCGAGGTGGGCCAGGCCTATCTGCGCCACTGCCTGGCGCTGCGCGAGGCAGCCCAGGCCGCGCAGGACACCGTAGATCAGGTGCACAGCGAGCCCTGCGGCACCGTGCGCGTGACCTGCCCGGTGACGCTGGCGCAGTCGGTGCTGGGCGAGCTGGTGCCGCACTTCCTGGCGCGCCACCCGGCCGTGCGGCTGGAGATGCAGGTCAGCAACCGCGTGGTCAACGTGGTGGAAGAGGGCGTGGACGTGGCCCTGCGCGTGCGCAGCTCGGTGGACGACAGTGCCAGCATGGTGGTCAAGCGCCTGGGCGAGGGCCGCCAGTTCCTGGTGGCCAGCCCGGCGCAGCTGGCGCGCCAGGGCACGCCCGCCACGCTGCTCGACCTGCAGCGCATGGACACGCTGGCCATGTCCGCGGCGGAGGGCCGTTCCAGCTTGGCCCTGCGCGGGCCCGGCGGGCGCCAGGAGACGGTGCACCTTGCCCCGCGCTACGTGGCCGACGACCTGCTGACGCTGCGCTTTGCCGCCCTGGCCGGCACGGGCCTGTGCTGGCTGCCCGACTACATGTGCATGCCCGACATCCAGGCCGGCCGGCTGGTGCGGCTGCTGCCCGAATGGGCGCCGGCGCGCGGCATCGTGCATGCGGTGTTTGCGTCGCGCCGGGGCCTGGCGCCCGGGGTGCGCAGCTTTCTGGACTTCCTGGGGGAGGAGCTGCCGCCGCGCGTCAGCCTTGAAGAGGCGGCCGAGGCGGCTTCTTATTCCAAAATCTGATAATTTTAAAATAATATATTCTTTTGAGATCTAAGCAGGCATCGGGACAATGCGCTGAGCTCTTTCTTACAGCCCAGGATTTGTACCGATGACCTCGAAGAAAACCGCCCTCAAGACCCTCATTGCCTCCGTGGCCCTGGCTGCCAGCGGCCTGGCTGCGGCGCAGGCCAACTCGCTGCTGAACGTGAGCTATGACGTGGCGCGCGAGTTCTACAAGGACTACAACCAGGCCTTCATCGCGCACTACCAAAAGACCAAGGGCGTGCAGGTCAAGGTGGACCAGTCGCACGCCGGCTCCAGCGCCCAGGCGCGCGCCGTGAACGACGGCCTGGCCGCGGACGTGGTGACCTTCAACACCACGACCGACGTGCAGTTCCTGGCCGACAACGGCGTGGTGGCCAAGGACTGGGCAAAGAAATTTCCGCATGACGCCTCGCCCACGACGTCCACCATGCTGTTCCTGGTGCGCCATGGCAACCCCAAGAACATCAAGGACTGGGACGACCTGATCCGCCCCGATGTGAAGGTCATCGTGGTCAACCCTAAGACCGGCGGCAACGGCCGCTACGCCTACCTGGGCGCCTGGGGCAGCGTGCGCGAGAAGGGCGGCACCGACGCGCAGGCGGCGGAGTTCGTCGGCAAGCTGTACAAGAACGTGCCGGTGCTGGCCAAGGGCGGGCGCGACGCGACGGCCACCTTCCTGCAGCGCAACATCGGCGACGTGCTGATCACATTCGAATCGGAAGTGGTGTCGGTCGAGCGCGAGTTCGGCAAGGGCAAGGTCGATGCCGTGTACCCCTCCTCCAGCGTGACGGCCGAGAACCCGGTGGCGGTGGTCGAGCGCACCGTGGCCAAGAAGGGCACGGGCGAGCTGGCCCGCGCCTACCTGGACTACCTGTACTCCGATGAGGCGCAGGAGATCGCCGCCAAACACGCCATCCGCCCGCGTTCGGAGGCCGTGCTCAAGCGCCACGCCGACCTGTTCAAGCCCATCCAGCAGTTCACGGTGGCCAAATACTTTGGCAGCCTGACCGAAGCGCAGAAGGTGCACTTCAACGACGGCGGCCAGTTCGACAAGCTCTACCAGCCCGGCAAGTAAGCACTTCGCCATGACGACGCTGACGCTGGCGAGCCCGCCAGGTGGGGCCCGGCCTGACGCGCCGCGCCGGCGCAAGGGCCGGCGCGTGCTGCCCGGCTTCGGCCTGACGCTGGGCTACACCCTGTTCTACCTGAGCATCATCGTGCTCATCCCGCTGCTGGCGCTGGTGGTCAAGAGCTTCTCGCTCACCTGGCCCCAGTTCTGGGAGGCCGTGGCCGCGCCGCGCGTGCTGGCCTCCTACCGGCTCACCTTCGGCGCCTCTTTCATCGCCGCCTGCGTGAACCTGGTTTTCGGCCTGCTGATCGCCTGGGTGCTGGTGCGCTACCAGTTCCCTGGCAAGAAGCTGGTGGACGCGCTGGTGGACCTGCCCTTTGCCCTGCCCACGGCCGTCGCCGGCATCTCGCTCACGGCGCTGCTGGCGGGCAATGGCTGGGTCGGACAGTACCTGGAGCCGCTGGGCATCCAGCTGGCCTTCAACCCCAACGGGGTGGTGATCGCGCTGATCTTCATCGGCCTGCCCTTCGTGGTGCGCACGGTGCAGCCGGTGCTGGAAGACACCGAAAAGGAGCTGGAAGAAGCGGCCACCAGCCTGGGCGCCACGCGCTGGCAGATCTTTCGCCACGTCATCTTCCCGGCCATCCTGCCGGCGCTGCTGACCGGCTTCGCCATGGCGTTCGCACGCGCGATCGGCGAGTACGGCTCGGTCATCTTCATCGCCGGCAACATGCCCATGGTCTCCGAGATCACGCCCCTGATCATCATCGGCAAGCTGGAGCAGTACGACTACGCCGGCGCCACGGCGGTGGCCGTGGTCATGCTGGTCATCTCGTTTGCCATGCTGCTGGTCATCAACGCACTGCAGGCCTGGCAGCGCAAGCGCTCGGGGATGCCGGCATGAGCGGCGGAGCCTCTCCCGCCACGCGCCGCGCCCGGGCCGGCACCACCGAGGCGCCCTGGGTGCGCCGCGTGCTGATCGGCGTTGCGCTGGTCTTTTTGCTGCTGTTCCTGGTGCTGCCGCTGGCCGCCGTGTTCACCGAGGCGCTGCGCAAGGGGCTGGATGCGTATCTTGCCGGCCTGCGCGAGCCCGATGCCTGGTCCGCCATCCGCCTGACTTTGATCACCGCGGCCATCGCCGTGCCGTTGAACCTGGTGTTCGGCGTGGCGGCGGCCTGGTGCATTGCCAAGTTCGAGTTCCGCGGCAAGGCCTTTCTGACCACGCTGATCGACCTGCCGTTTTCCATCTCGCCAGTGGTCGCCGGCCTGATGTACGTGCTGGTCTTCGGCGCCAACGGCTGGCTGGGCCCCTGGCTGGCGGAGCACGACATCAAGATCGTCTTCGCCGTGCCGGGCATCGTGCTGGCCACCGTGTTCGTCACCTTCCCCTTCATCGCGCGCGAATTGATCCCGCTGATGCAGGCGCAGGGCAACGACGAGGAGCAGGCCGCCGTGGTGCTGGGCGCCAGCGGCTGGCAGACCTTTCGCCACGTGACGCTGCCCAACATCAAGTGGGGCCTGCTGTACGGGGTGATCCTCTGCAACGCGCGCGCCATGGGCGAGTTCGGCGCGGTGTCGGTGGTCTCGGGCCACATCCGCGGGCAGACCAACACCATCCCGCTGCACGTGGAAATTCTCTACAACGAGTACCAGTCGGTCGCGGCGTTCGCCGCCGCCTCGCTGCTGGCCCTGCTGGCCCTGGTCACGCTGGTCATCAAGACGGTGGCCGAGTGGAAGAGCGAGCAGGAGCGCAAGGCCGCTGCCGCCTTGCCCCCGGAGCGGCCCCAAGCCGCGCCAGCACTGCGCTGAAAGCTATTGATTTATGAGCATCGAAATTCGCAACGTCAGCAAGCGGTTCGGCGGCTTCCAGGCGCTGCAGGGCGTCAACCTGGACATCCGCTCCGGCGAACTCATCGCGCTGCTGGGGCCGTCGGGCTGCGGCAAGACCACTCTGCTGCGCATCATCGCCGGCCTGGAGACGCCCGACGCGGGCAGCATCCACTTCGCTGGCGCAGACACCACCGACGTGCACGTGCGCGAGCGCGGCGTGGGCTTCGTCTTCCAGCACTACGCGCTGTTTCGGCACATGACGGTGTTCGACAACGTGGCCTTCGGCCTGCGCATGAAGCCGCGCAAGGAGCGGCCCGCCGAGAGCGTCATCCGCCAGAAGGTCATGGACCTCTTGAAGCTGGTGCAGCTGGACTGGATCGCCGATCGCTATCCGTCCCAGCTGTCGGGCGGCCAGCGCCAGCGCATCGCCCTGGCGCGCGCGCTGGCGGTGGCACCGCAGGTGCTGCTGCTGGACGAGCCCTTCGGCGCGCTGGACGCCAAGGTCAGGAAGGAGTTGCGCCGCTGGCTGCGCCGCCTGCACGACGAGCTGCACGTGACCAGCATCTTCGTGACGCACGACCAGGAGGAAGCGCTGGAGGTGGCCGACCGCGTGGTCGTCATCAACCAGGGCCGCATCGAGCAGGAAGGCACGCCGCGCGAGGTCTGGGACAACCCGGCCAGCCCGTTCGTCTATGGCTTTCTGGGCGACGTGAACCTGTTCAAGGGCCGCGCCGCCGGCGGGCGCATCCACCTGGACGACGGCATGCAGCTGGACAGCAGCGAGGCCGCCGGCGCCGAGGGCTCGGCCGCCTTTGCCTATGTGCGGCCGCACGATCTGGATGTGCAGCGCTACTCCCCCGGCCAGGCGCTGGACGCCGAGGGCCGGCCCAGCGGCATCGTCGCGCAGCTGGCGCGCGCCATCGTTGTGGGGCCGATCGCGCGGCTGGAACTTATCCCCGAAGGCAGCCACCAATCGGCGGACAATGCGCAATCTGACGCGCTGATCGAGGCGCAAATCCCCGCGCAGCAGTTCCACGATATGGGCCTGCGCGAAGGCGAGACGCTGGTGGTGACGCCGCGGCGCGCCAAGGTGTTCCTCGACCAGGCTGCCGGCATCTGAGCGTTCTTTCTTCTTGTCTTCAGCAGGAGTGAAAGGCGCCGCGGCCGGCCCGTGCGTCCACCCTCCAACGACAGAAAGAACAAGCTCCCTCATGCTGCTCCACTGGTTCGATACGGCGCCACGCCGCCTCCTGGGCCTGATCGCCGCCGTCTGCGCAGGCTTGCTGGCCTTCGGCATGTACCTGCAATACGTGGTGGGGCTGGAGCCCTGCCCGATGTGCATCGTCCAGCGGTATGCTCTTATTTTTGTAGCTGTTACCGCAGCACTGGCAAGCGCTGGAGCCCGAAAAGGCTGGTGGATGGGCTGGGCCGCGCTGGCCCTGCTGGCGGCGGGTTTCGGCGCCTTCGTGGCGGCGCGCCAAAGCTGGCTGCAGTGGTACCCGCCCGAGGTCGCCACCTGCGGGCGCGACTTCTACGGAATGATCGAGAACTATTCCCTCAGCCGCGCCATCCCCATGATCTTTCGTGGCTCGGGCGACTGCACGGCGGTGGACTGGACCTTCCTGGGCGGCTCCATCGCCAACTGGTCCTTCATCTGCTTCGTGCTCATGAGCCTGGCGCTGGTGCTGCTGCTGGCGCGCGGCGGCCGGCGCGCGGCCCGCTGATCCTTCTCTTCCTATAGCCCGCTCGGCCAGGTCTCGGGCACCTCGCCTTCGCCGTCGTGCCAGCGCCGCTCGGGCACCAGCGGCTGCAGGGCATGGGTGCGGTCAATGTGCAGCAGCGCATCGAACTGCCCCGGCAGGCGCGTGTGAAAGTAGTGGCTGTGCCGCTCGGTATCGGGCTGGTAGATGACGCCGATGGCGCGCTGCAGGCGCTCGCGCTGCAGCAGCTGCGCCACCTGCGGCTGGTCGCGCAGAGGCAGCCACAGCCGCGCCATGCCGCTGTCGTGAAAGAGCTGCTCGAAGCTGCCAGGCAAGCCATCCCGCACGCGCTTGCGCTCGGCCGGGCCGTCCCACTCGGAGGCCGCCGTCACGCTGCCGTGGTAGGTGGACAGGCCGATCGCAACGGATTCGCGCCCCCAGCGCTCGCGTACCAGCTGGCCGACATTCCATTCGCCCTGCTGGCCCATCTCGGTGGCGCTGGCATCGCCCAGGTGCGAGTTGTGCGCCCACACGGCCATGCGCGGCGCCGCGCCGCGCGTGGTGTGCAGGTGCTTGTCCAGCGCGGCCAGCGTCTGCACCATGTGCGTGTCGCGCAGGTTCCACGACGACACGCGCCCGCGAAACAGGGTGCGGTAGTACTCCTCGGCATTGCGCACCAGGCGGGCGTTTTGCTGGGCGTAAAAGGCTTCGTCGCGGTCGGTGCCCAGCGTGGCGCCGGTGCGGCGGTTCATCTCCAGCAGCTGCTCGATGGCCTGGTCCTCGCAGCTGGGCACGGCGCCGAAGGCCGCGGCGTAGCCATAGGCCTGGCTGTCCTCACCGCCGCGGTGGTCCAGGCAGCCGTAGCGTGCCCGGGCCCGGGCAGCGGCCTGCGGGTCCACCTGTTGCAGGTGGGCGACCACGGCGCGGATGGAGGCGTACATGCTGTACAGGTCCATGCCGAAGAAGCCCACCTGGCGCGAGGCCGGGGCGCTGCGGTTGTGCTCGCGCAGCCATTCGACGAATTCGCGCATCACGGTGTTGCGCCACATCCAGGTGGGAAAGCGCTCGAAGCCGGCCAGCGCGGCCTCGGCGTCCACGTCATCCGAGCGGCCGCGCACGTAGCGATCCACGCGCAGGGCATCGGGCCAGTCGGCCTCGGCCACCACGGCGGTGCAGCCGTGCTCGGTGATGAGCCGGCGCGTCAGCCGCGCACGCTCCAGGTAGAACTCGTGCGTGCCGTGGCTGGCCTCGCCGATCAGCACGAAGCGCGCATCGCCAATCAGCTCCAGCAGGCCGGGCGCGGTGTCGGCGCGCTCGAAGGCACGCAGGTGGGGCCGCAGGGCATGTAGAAGGCGGGCGTCGTCCTGGAGGCCCTCGGCGCCGCCGCCCGTGCGATGTTCCTGGCGGTCCAGCAGGCTCATGGCTGCGCTCCCGCGGTCTGCTGCTGCGCACGCTGCAGGTAGGCCAGCACCTGCTCGTCATCCAGCTGGGCAAAGTCCTGGTACCACCGGCCCACGGCGCCCAGGGGCTGGGGCTGGCGAGGGCAAATGACTTCGTCCGCCTGCGTGCGCAGCGCCTGGCAGACCTCGGGCTCGCCCACCGGCACGGCCAGCACCAGCCGCGCCGGGCCCTGCGCGCGGATGGCCTGCGCCGCGGCGCGCATGCTGGCGCCGGTGGCCACGCCGTCATCCACCACGATCACCGTGCGCCCGGCCAGCGGGGGCAGCGGGCGCTCGCGCCGGTACAAGCGCTCGCGGCGTTCGAGCTCCAGCGTTTCTTGCTGCAGCACGTCGTCCAGCGCCGGCCGCTGCACCTGGCCGGCATGGGGCTCCAGCACCAGCGCGCCGCCGCTGGCCAGCGCCCCCACGGCGAACTCGCGCCGTTCAGGGTGGCCGATCTTGCGCACCAGAAAAACGTCCAGCGGCAGGCCCAGCGTGTGCGTGACCTCGTAGGCCACGGGCACGCCGCCGCGCGGCAGCGCCAGCACCAGCGCGTTCGGGGCGCCGCGGTAATGCTCCAGTGCGCGTGCCAGCACCTGGCCGGCCTCGCTGCGGTCGCGGTATGTCAAAGCGTCCATGGCCTTTATCTCCTTGGCCCGGACGTTACGGCGGCCCGCCTGCGTCGCCCGTGCGAGCAGCGGCCTGCGCAGGCGTAGGACGGCGGCCTACGGGTGCAGCTTCTTGACCAGCACCTGGCTCTTGCGGTCCCAGTTGTACTTGCGCTTGCGCGCCTCGGGCAGCCAGTCCGGGTCCACCGGCGCGAAGCCGCGCTTCAAGAACCAGTGCATGGTGCGGGTGGTGAGCACGAAGATGCTGTCCAGCCCCAGCATGCGGGCGCGCTGCTCGATGCGCTTGAGCAGCTTTTCGCCGTCGCCCGTGCCCTGGCTTTGCGAGGACACGGTGACGGCGGCCATCTCGGCCGTGCGGGCCTCGGGGTAGGGGTGCAGCGCGGCGCAGCCGAAGATCACGCCGTCGTGCTCGATGACGGTGTAGCTGGCGATGTCGCGCTCGATCTCGGTGCGGTCGCGCTTGACCAGGGTGCCGTCGCGCTCGAACGGCTCGATCAGCTGGATGATGCCGCCCACGTCGTCGATGGTGGCCTCGCGCAGCTCCTCAAGCTTTTCGTCGATGACCATGGTGCCGATGCCGTCGTGCACGTAGATCTCCAGCAGCAGCGCCCCGTCCACCGCAAACGGCAGGATGTGGCTGCGCTCGACGCCGTGCTCGCAGGCGCGCACGCAGTGCTGCAGGTAAAAGGCCACGTCGGTGGGCTGCAGCGCCGGCGGCAGCTGGCCCAGCAGGCGGCGCGCCGCGGCCAGGGGCAGTTCGGTGTCGATGGGGTTGTCGTCGCCAGCGGGCTCGAAGGGCTGGGTCAGCACGCCCGGCACCTCGGTCAGAAACAGCAGCTTGTCGGCCTGCAGCTCGGCGGCCACGCGCGTGGCCACTTCTTCCATCGCCAGGTTGAAGGCCTCGCCCGTGGGCGAAAAGCCAAAGGGCGAAATCAGCACCAGCGCCTGCGACTCAAGCGTGCGGCGGATGCCTTCGACGTCCACCTTGCGCACCAGGCCGGTGTGCTGGAAGTTCACGCCGTCCACGATGCCCACCGGCCGCGCCGTCAGGAAGTTGCCCGAAATCACCCGCACCCGAGCGCCGGCCATGGGCGTGTTGGGCAGGCCCTGGCTGAAGGCGGCCTCGATCTCGTAGCGCAGCTGGCCGGCCGCTTCCTGCGCGCTGTCCAGCGCCACCGGGTCGGTGATGCGCATGCCGTGCGAGTAGCGCGCCTCGTGGCCCTTGGCGGCCAGCTGCTCGTTGACCTGGGGGCGAAAGCCGTGCACCAGCACGATCTTCACGCCCATGGCCTGGATCATGGCCAGGTCCTGCACGATGCTGTGCAGTTTGCCGGCGGCAATGGCCTCGCCCGTCAGCCCCACCACGAAGGTCTGGTTGCGGAACTTGTGGATGTAGGGCGCCACCGACCGGAACCAGGGCACGAAGGTGAAGTTGAAGACCGTGGACATCAAGGCAGGGCAGGCGCGCGCAAAGGGCAAAAAAGCCTGCGCGCCCCCTGGCGCCGCTGACGGGCTGGGGGCTGGGCAAGCAAGAGGGCGCAGTGTAGCGGCAGTGCGGCGGGCCTGTTCGCGCTATGCAAGGCATAGCTGGCAGCGCTTGCTTCAGGCCAGTTTCAATAGGATTTGTAGCTCAGACCAGCGCCAGTCAAGCGGCGGCAGCTATGCTTTATATAGCGCTGCCGCTGCCGCTGCCGCTGCCGCTGCCGCTGCCGCTGCCGCTGCCGCTGCCGCTGCCGCTGCCCAGGCGCGGCGCTCAGCGCCCCGACATCGCCAGGTTGGCCGGCTGGCGCGCGGCCTGCTTGCCTGCCGGGCGCGGTGGCCCGCCGTCGCGCAGGCGCATGGCCCAGCGCTCCACCGTCCAGTACGACAGCGCCGCCAGCGCCGTGGACAGGGCCAGACCCAGCGCCACCGTGAGTGGCCAGGGAAGATCGGCACGCAGCCAGCGCACGATGGGGTAGTGCCACAGATAGATGCCATAGGACAGCTTGCCCACCCACACCAGCGCCGGCGTGCTCAGCATCTCGTAGGCCGGGCCGCGCCGCTGCAGCACGGCGATCAGCACCACCACGGTGGCCAGCTCGACCACCGTCATGCCCCAGGCCAGCGCGTTCATGTCGTCCCAGCCCTGCTCCATCAGCAGCGGCACTGCCAGCACGAACCACAGGCCGTGGGACAGCCGCGCGCGCAGCGCGGTGAACCAGGCCGGCTGCTCGTGCATCAGGGCCGCCAGCAGCGCGCCCATCAAAAGGCCCGTGGCGCGGGTGTCGAAGCGAAAGAAGATCTCGTAGAACTGCTGGCCCTGCAGCACCCAGAACACGCGCCAGAGCCAGGCCAGCAGCACCAGCCCGGCCACCGGGCGCCACAACCGGCCCTTGGGAGAAAACCGCACGATCAGCATCAAAAGCGGCGGCCATACCAGGTAAAAATGCTCTTCCACCGACAACGACCACATGTGCAGCAGCGTGTCCGGGCTGTCGAAGAAGGCGATGCCGTAGTCCGCCAGGTACAGCAGCGAGACCAGCGCGTCGGAATAGATGTCCGTCAGATCGGGCCAGATGAAGGGCGCCAGCAGCACGTAGGCGGCCAAAAACAGGGCCAGTGCCGGCATCAGGCGCAACAGGCGGCGGCGATAGAAGCGCCAGTAGTCGAGCCCGCCCGTGCGCTCGCGCTCCATCAGCAGCAGCGCGGTGATCAGGAAGCCGCTGAGCACGAAGAACACGTCCACGCCGTAGAAGGCGCCATCAAACAGCGGCGCATGGGCGTGCGAGAGCACGACCAGCACGATCGCCACGGCGCGCAGGCCGTCCAGCGCCGGGTTATAGGCCAGCGCGAAGCCGGCCGCGCCGGCCGGCTTGCGTTTCACTTCCATCCCAGACAAAGCCCGCCACCTCCTCATGAAATCCATCCCGGCAGGGCCGAGCCGCTGCCGACCGAGGGACGGATTGTAGGCAGGAGATCTGCGGGATTACCCGGAGCTACTGTCACCAAGGTGAGGCAGCGGTGACTTTTGTGTCCGGAGCACCTCCAGCTACAGCGGCGTCAGGCCCAGCGCGAAGACCGAATTGGGCACCTGCGGCGCCGGTGTCTGGCGCGCCGGCCGGGCCTTGCTGCGCGCTGGCGGGCTGACCACGGCCGGCGAACGCGCGGCCACGTGGTGCGCCAGCAGGTCGGCCACGGTGATGGATTGCAGGTAGTCCATGACGCGTGACTGAAAGCTGGCCCAGAGCTCGGACGTCATGTCCTCGCCGCTACCGGTGCGCGGGCTGGCGGGCGCAGCCAGGGCGGCCTCGGCGGCAGTGATGATCTGCGCCACGGTCAGCTCGCGCGGCTCGCGCGTCAGCATGTAGCCGCCGCCCGGCCCGCGCGTGCTGGTCACCAGCGCGGCGCGGCGCAGGGCGCTGAAGATGTCCTCCAG
Organism: Pulveribacter suum; assembly: GCF_003013695.1. Taxonomy (GTDB): domain Bacteria; phylum Pseudomonadota; class Gammaproteobacteria; order Burkholderiales; family Burkholderiaceae_C; genus Melaminivora; species Melaminivora suum. The sequence continues at coordinate 1,720,496 of NZ_CP027792.1, forward strand.
ATAGGACAGAGAAACGCCCTGGCGCGCGCTGATGGCGGGCAGGGGCACGGGCTGGCCATGCGAGTGCAGGGCCAGGTCGGTGATGGCGGTCACGGCAAGCTTGCCGCGGGTGGTCAGTCGCATAGACGGATCCTGAGGAAAGAGAGTGCAAGGGGCGGCGCCCGGCGCGGGCGCTGCGAAGAAGGGCGGCAGGGGCGGGCGGCAGAGGCGGACGGCCCGGGCGGGGCCGGCGCGGCTCAGGCGCGCGGGGGGCGCAGCTGCCGCTGGGGCGTGCGCGATGCCAGCAGGGGGCTGCGCAGCTGGGGGCAGGGAAAGTGCGTGCCCTGCACGAGCGGTGCCGGGCGCTGGAATTGCTGGTCGTCCGGCAGGTCGATACTGCAATCGGCCGCCGTGTCGGCGGCGAAGTCGCCCGGGGCATCGGCCGCGATGGCGGCCTTCATATCGCCAAAGCCCTGGTGCTGCGCGGCGCTGCAATGCCCGGCGTGGCCGGTCGCCAGGGCGGCGGGCGGCACCGCGGCGAAGGCGGACGCGCCCGCTGCCAGCAGGAAATGCAGAGTAAAGACAGCGAGCAGCCACCGGACCATAGGTGGCGCGATTATAGAAAGTGTCGCCAAGGGCACCGGCAGGGCCGGACAGGTGCGTGTTATCCCTGTATAGACAGGTAGGGGCCCGCGCGCATCATGCGCCTTCACTTCCCCTTCCTTTTTCACCTTCTTCTTTCAAACACCCACTCGATCGGGAGACAACTGATGGCACGGCGGACAACGGTGGCGCGCATGGGCGCCATGGTGGTGGCGGGCATGGCCCTGGCACTGGGCAGCGCCGCCCAGGCGCAGCAGGCGACCAAGCTGGCCCTGGGCATCTCCGGCTGGACGGGGTTTGCGCCCTTGTCGCTGGCCGACAAGGCGGGCATCTTCAAGAAGCACGGCCTGGACGTGGACCTGAAGATGATCCCGCAAAAGGACCGCCACCTGGCCCTGGCCTCCAAGGCCATCCAGTGCGCCGCCACCACGGTGGAGACGCACGTGGCCTGGAACGCCAACGGCGTGCCGATCGTGCAGATCTTCCAGCTTGACAAGTCCTACGGCGCGGACGGTATCGCGGTGCGCAACGACATCAAGACCTTTGCCGACCTCAAGGGCAAGACGGTGGCGGTGGACGCGCCCGGTACGGCGTCGTACTTCACGCTTGCCTGGCTGCTGTCCAAGAACGGCATGAAGATCAAGGACGTGAAGACCGCCACGCTGGCGCCCCAGCCGGCGGCGCAGTCCTTCGTCACCGGCCAGAACGACGCCGCCGTGACATACGAGCCGTACCTGTCCACCGTGCGCGCCAACCCGGACGCCGGCAAAATTTTGGCCACCACGCTGGACTTCCCGCACATCATGGACACGGTGGGCTGCGCGCCCGAGTGGCTGAAGGCGAACCCGCAGGCCGCCAAGGCACTGGCCGACTCCTACTTCGAGGCGCTGGAGCTGATCAAGTCGGACCAGGCCAGGGCCTACGACATCATGGGCGCGGTGGTCAAGCAGCCGGGCGAGGCGTTTGGCAAGTCGGCCTCCTTCCTGCGCTGGCAGGACAAGGCGGCCAACCAGAAGTTCTTCGCCGGCGAGCTGCAGCAGTTCATGAAGGACGCAGCAGCCATCCTGCTGGAGGCCGGCGTGATCCGCAAGATGCCCGAGAACTGGTCGGCCATGGTTGACGACAGCTTCATCAAGTGACGTGCGAGACCTGAGCCTTTCATGGATCCCATGACGCAAGCCCTGCCGCCGGCCGCGGCGCAGGCCGCGCCCGCCGCGCGCCCGCGCCGCCGCCTGGCGCCGCTGCAGCCCGTGCGTGCCGGCACGCGCTGGCTGCTCGGCGCCTCGTTCTTCGTGCTGTTCGTGGCCGTGTGGGCGCTGGCCACGCACGGCGGCTACGTCTCGCCCACGTTCCTGGCCAGCCCGGCGACGATGCTGCGCGAGGGCTGGGCGCTGTTTGCCGAGTTCGACTTCGCCCACGACGTCGTCATGACCGTGTGGCGCGTGCTGGGCGGCTTCGTCATGGCGGCGGTCGTCGCCGTGCCGCTGGGCATCGCCATGGGCGCGCACAAGGGGGTGGAGGCCTTCCTGGAGCCCTTCGTGTCGTTTTGCCGCTACCTGCCGGCGTCGGCCTTCATTCCGCTCCTGATCCTGTGGGCGGGCCTGGGCGAGCTGCAAAAGCTGCTGGTCATCTTCATCGGCTCGGTGTTCCAGATCATCCTGATGGTGGCGGTGATCGTCGGCAATGCGCGCCGCGACCTGGTCGAGGCCGCCTATACCCTGGGCGCCACGCCGCGCGGCATCGTGAAAAGCGTGCTGATCCCTGGCGCCGCGCCGCAGATCGCCGAGACCCTGCGCCTGGTGCTGGGCTGGGCCTGGACGTACGTCATCGTGGCCGAGCTGATCGGCTCGTCCTCGGGCATCGGCCACATGATCATCGACAGCCAGGCGCTGCTCAACACCGGGCAGATCATCTTCGGCATCATCGTCATCGGCCTGATCGGGCTGGTGTCGGACGCCTTGTTCAAGTGGGCTAACCGCCGCCTGTTTGCCTGGAGCACCCTGTAAATGAGCGAGGTTCTGATCCAAGGGGTGTCACGCACCTTCACCAACGCGCGCGGGCAGGCCACCCAGGCCCTGCTGCCGGTGGATTTCCATGTGCGCGACAACGATTTCGTCACCATCCTGGGCCCGTCCGGCTGCGGCAAGTCCACGCTCTTGCGCATCGTCGCCGGCCTGGACGAGCCCACCGCCGGCCGCGTGCTGCTGGACGGCGTGCCGGTGCAGGGCCCGGGCGCCGACCGCGGCATGGTGTTCCAGAGCTACACGCTGTTTCCCTGGCTGACGGTGGAGCAAAACATCCGCTTCGGCCTGCGCGAGCGCGGCGTGCCTGCAGCGCAGCAAAAGGAACGCAGCGACTATTTTCTGGTGAAGGTGGGCCTGGCCGGCTTTGAGCAGCACTACCCCAAGCAGCTGTCGGGCGGCATGCAGCAGCGCACGGCGATTGCCCGCGCCCTGGCCAACGACCCGAAGATCCTGCTCATGGACGAGCCCTTCGGCGCGCTGGACAACCAGACCCGCGTGCAGATGCAGGAGCTGCTGCTGTCCATCTGGGAGGCGCAGCGCAAGACGGTGATGTTCGTCACCCATGACATCGACGAAGCCATCTTCATGGCCAACCGCGTGGCCGTCTTCAGCGCCCGGCCCGGCCGCATCAAGACCGAGTTGCCCGTGCCGCTGCCGCACCCGCGCCACTACACCGTCAAGACGGCGCCCGAATTCATGGAGCTGAAGGCACGGCTGACGGAGGAGATCCGCGCCGAAGCCCTGCACGGGGCGCTGCACTGAATGGCCAGGAACGCCACCTTGCCGGCCCGTCAGGGCGCCGAAGCCCCGGTCGCCGTGGCCCGCTACCAGCAGGTCAAGGACTTCATCACCCACCGCATCCAGGACGGCCAGTGGCAGGTGGGCGACCGCCTGCCGTCCGAAAACGAGCTGGTGCAGCAGTTCGGCATCTCGCGCATGACCGTCAACCGGGCGCTGCGCGAGCTGGCCGAGCAGGGGCGCATCGAGCGCGTGGCCGGCGTGGGCAGCTTCGTGGCGCCGGAGAAGCCCCAGTCCACCCTGCTGCGCATCGCCAATCTGGCCGCCGAGGTGCGCCAGCGCGGACACGACTACGCCTGCCGCGTGCTGCTGGTCGAGCGCATCCCCGCGCCCGTGGACGCCGCCGCGGCGCTGGAGCTGCGCACCGGCGAATCGGTGTTCCACGCCGTCTGCGTACACCTGGAGGACGGCGTGCCGGTGCAACTGGAGGACCGCTGGGTCAACCCGCACATGGCGCCGGACTTTGGCGCGCAGGACTTCTCGCGCCTGCAGCCGTCGGAGTACCTGGTGCGCAACGTGCCGTATGACCAGATGGAGCATGTGGTGGATGCCGTGCTGCCCACCCCCGACCAGGCGCGCCTGCTGCAGATGCCCCAGGCCGCGCCGTGCCTGCTGCTGACGCGGCGCACCTGGCTGGGCGGCGTACCGGTGACCTTGGTGCGCTGCCTGCACCCGGGCTCGCGCTACCGCCTGGGCAGCCGCATGCAGGCGGATGGCAACCCCCTGGTGGGCTGAAACCGAGTGAGCTAGGGGTTTAACCTGTATATACAGGTTGGCCGCCGAGTGGTGCAATCCGTTCCGTGACATGCTGGGCAAAGGCGTAGTGTCGTTGCCGATCTTGTCTATACAGGAAAGATCCATGAGCGCCACACCGTCCCTCGTCCTGCGGCCCGGCCGCGTCACCCTGGCCGAACTGCGGCGCATCAAGGCGGGCGGCCTGCGCCTGGAACTGGATGCCGCCGCGCTGCAGGGCATGGCCGAATCGCTGGCTACTGTGCAGCAGATCGTCCAGCAAGACGCCGTGGTCTATGGCATCAATACCGGCTTCGGCAAGCTGGCCAGCACGAAGATCGCCCACGACCGGCTGGCCGAGCTGCAGCGCAACCTGGTGCTGTCGCACAGCGTTGGCACCGGCGAGCCCCTGACGGAGGGTGTCGTGCGCCTGGTGCTGGCCACCAAGGCGGTGAGCCTGGCGCGCGGCCATTCGGGCGTGCGGCCCGCGCTGGCGCAGGCGCTGCTGGCGCTGGCCAATGCCGACGTGCTGCCGGTGATTCCCGCCAAGGGCTCGGTCGGCGCGTCGGGCGACCTGGCGCCGCTGGCGCATCTGGCCTGCGTGCTGATCGGCGAGGGCCAGGCGAGCGTGCAGGGCAGGGTGGTGAGCGGGCGCGAGGCGATGGCGGCCATCGGGCTGGAACCCTTCGTGCTGGGGCCGAAGGAGGGGCTGGCGCTGCTCAACGGCACGCAGGTCTCCACGGCGCTGGCGCTGGCCGGGCTGTTCGGGGCGGAGAGCGCCTTCGGCGCGGCGCTGGTCTCGGGCTGCCTGACGCTGGAGGCCATCAAGGGCTCGGTCAAGCCGTTCGATGCGCGCATCCACGCCGCACGCGGGCAACCGGGGCAGATCGCCGTGGCGCAGGCCGTGCGCGCGCTGCTGGAGGGCAGCGAGATCGATCCCTCGCACCTGAACTGCGGCCGGGTGCAGGACCCGTATTCCATCCGCTGCGTCCCGCAGGTCATGGGCGCCTGCCTGGACAACCTGCAGCATGCCGCGCGCGTATTGGCCATTGAGGCCAACGCCGCGTCCGACAACCCGCTGGTGTTTACCGACACAGGGGAAGTGATTTCCGGCGGCAACTTCCACGCCGAGCCGGTGGCGTTCGCTGCCGACATCATCGCCCTGGCGCTGGCCGAGATCGGCGCAATCTCCGAGCGCCGCCTCGCGCTGCTGCTGGACCCCGGCCTGTCCGGCCTGCCAGCCTTCCTGGTGGCCGACAGCGGCGTGAACTCCGGCTTCATGATTGCCCAGGTCACCGCCGCCGCGCTGGCGGCAGAGAACCAGTGCCTGGCCACCCCCAGCAGCGTGACCAGCCTGCCCACCTCGGCCAACCAGGAAGACCACGTCTCCATGGCCACCTATGCCGCGCGCCGCCTGCTGGAGATGGCGCGCAACACGGCAGTGATCGTCGGCATCGAGGCCATGGCTGCCGCGCAGGGCATGGAGTTCGACCGCAGCCTCCCATCCTCCCCGCTGATCGAGGAACAGTTCGCCGCCATCCGGAAGCAGGTCGCCTATCTCGAGCGCGACCGGCTGCTCGCCCCCGACATCGAGGCCATGCGCCTGTGGGCCTCGCACACCGCCTGGCCGGGGGCCGTCACCGCCTGCCTGCCCAGCCACGCCAACGCTTTTTAAAGGAGCTTCTCCATGAACGCCAACGACGCCATCCTGCGCAGCGCCGCCCCGCTGGCCGACCCGCGCGTGGACGCCAGCCGCACCGTGCGCGCCCCGCGCGGCAGCACCTTGCATTGCAAGAACTGGCTGGCTGAGGCTGCCTACCGCATGCTGCAGAACAACCTGGACCCCGAGGTGGCCGAAAACCCGCAGGCGCTGGTCGTCTACGGTGGCATCGGCCGCGCGGCACGCAACTGGGAATGCTTCGACCAGATCCTCGAGTCTTTGAGGAACCTGGAGGCCGACGAGTCGCTGCTGATCCAGTCCGGCAAGCCCGTGGGCGTGTTCAAGACGCACGAGAACGCACCGCGCGTGCTGCTGGCCAACTCCAACCTGGTGCCGCGCTGGGCTGACTGGGAGCATTTTGACGAGCTCGACCGCAAGGGCCTGTTCATGTACGGCCAGATGACCGCCGGCAGCTGGATCTACATCGGCAGCCAGGGCATCGTGCAGGGCACGTTCGAAACCTTCGTCGAGGCCGGGCGCCAGCACTATGGCGGCAGCCTCGCCGGCCGGTGGATCCTCACGGCCGGCTTAGGAGGCATGGGCGGCGCGCAGCCGCTGGCCGCGACGCTCGCCGGCGCCTGCTCGCTCACGGTGGAGTGCAAACAGTCCAGCATCGACTTTCGCCTGCGCACGCGCTATGTGGACAAGCAGGCGCGGGACATCGACGACGCGCTGGCGCTGATTGCGCAGCACACGGCGCGCGGCGAAGCCGTCTCCATCGCGCTGCTGGGCAACGCCGCCGAGGTGCTGCCCGAGCTGGTGCGCCGCGCGCGCGCCGGCGGCATCCGGCCTGACATCGTGACTGACCAGACCAGCGCGCACGACTTGGTCAACGGCTACCTGCCCGAAGGCTGGAGCGTGGCGCAGTGGCAGGCGGCGGCCGCCGAACCCGCGCAGCACGCGGCCCTGCGCGCCGCCGCGGCCGGCAGCTGCGCGGTGCACGTGCAGGCCATGCTCGACTTCCAGGCCATGGGCGTGCCGACGGTGGACTACGGCAACAACATCCGCCAGGTGGCGCTCGACCAGGGCGTGAAGAACGCGTTCGACTTCCCCGGCTTCGTGCCGGCCTACATCCGGCCGCTGTTCTGCGAGGGCAAGGGGCCGTTTCGCTGGGTGGCGCTGTCGGGCGACCCCGAGGACATCTACAAGACCGACGCCAAGATCAAGGAGCTGTTCCCCGAGAACACGCACACGCACCGCTGGCTGGACATGGCGCGCGAGCGCATCGCCTTCCAGGGCCTGCCCGCGCGCATCTGCTGGCTGGGCCTGGGCGAGCGGCACAAGGCGGCGCTGGCGTTCAACGAGATGGTGCGATCGGGTGAGATCAAAGCCCCCATCGTCATCGGCCGCGACCACCTGGACACCGGCAGCGTCGCCAGCCCCAACCGCGAGACCGAGGCCATGAAGGACGGCACCGATGCGGTGAGCGACTGGCCGCTGCTGAACGCGCTGCTGAACACCGCCGGCGGAGCCACCTGGGTCAGCCTGCACCACGGCGGCGGCGTGGGCATGGGCTACTCGCAGCACTCCGGAGTGGTCATCGTGGCCGACGGCACGGATGCGGCGGCCGAGCGCCTGGCGCGCGTGCTGTGGAACGACCCCGCCTCGGGCGTCATGCGTCATGCCGACGCGGGCTATGAGCTGGCCATTGCCACGGCAAAGGCCCAGGGCCTCAACCTCCCCATGGTGCGGTGACCGTCATGCAAGCCTTCATCACCCCCGAGATCAAGCGCCGTGTGCAGGAGCGCGTCACGCCCGACTTGGTCGAGGCCTTCGCGCGCGATGGTGCCGTCTGCCTGCGCCAACTGCTGAACCCGGACGAGGTGGCGCTGCTGCGCCAGGGCATCGACGCCAACCTGGCCGCGCCCAGCCCCCGGGCAAAGGTGGCCAGCCGCCCCGACGACCCCGGCCGTTTCTTCGAGGACTTCTGCAACTGGCAGGACATCGGCCAATTCCGGCGCTTCGTCACCGAAGCACCCGTGGCCCTGGCGGCGCAGCAGCTGATGCGTTCGCCCAGCGTGCGCCTGTACCACGACCACGTGCTGGTCAAGGAGCCGGGCACGCGCCAGCGCACGCCCTGGCACCAGGACCAGCCCTACTACAACATCGAGGGCCGGCAGAACATCAGCATGTGGATCCCCGTGGACCCGGTGCCGCGCGCATCCACGCTGGAGTTCGTCGCCGGCTCGCACCTGGGGCCATGGCTCATGCCCCGCAGCTTCATGGACCACCAGGCCCGGTGGTTCCCCGAAGGCAGCCTGCAGGATCTGCCCGACATCGAGGCCGACCGCGCGGCCCACCCCATCCTGGGCTGGCAGGTCGAGCCCGGCGACGTGGTGTGCTTTCACATGCTGACGCTGCATGGCGCTGGCGGCTTCGAGGGGCCGGGGCGCAGGCGCGTGTTTTCCGTGCGCTTCATGGGCGAGGACACGCGCCACGCGCCGCGCCGCTGGACCACCTCGCCCGACTTTCCCGGGCTGGAGCGCGAACTGCCCGCCGGCGCGCCCATGGAGCACCCGCTGTTTCCCCTGCTGGTGGGCTGACCGCCGGAGGCCATGCAGCGCTTCGACCTCGCCGCTATCGCTCCCGCGCCCTGGAAGAACGGCGGCGGCGCCACGCGCGAGCTGGCCTGCTGGCCGCCCGGCGCCGGCATGGACGGCTTCGAGTGGCGCGCCAGCGTGGCGTGCATCGAGCAGTCGGGGCCGTTCTCGGCCTTCCCTGGCGTGGACCGGCAGATCCTGCTGCTGCAGGGCGGCGGCGTGCTGCTGCGCGGCCAGGGGCTGGAGCACCGGCTGGACCGGCCGCACCAGCCCTTTGCCTTTTGCGGCGACGAGCCGCTGCATTGCCAGCTGCTGGGGGATGGCCCGGGGCCATCCAGCGACTTCAACCTGATGCTGCGCCGCGGCGCCTGGCGCGGCGCGCTGGCCGTCACGGGCCAGGCGCTGCAGGCCGGCCCGTACCCGGCCGGGCTGTGCCTGGCGCTGCAGGGCACGTGGCGCACGCCGGCGGGCGAGAGGTTGGCGCCGGACCAGGGCCTGTGGTGGTGCGGGCCTGGCAACGCGCTGCAACTGTCGCCCCTGCCCGGCGGGCAGCCGCCGGCGGCGCTGGCCTGGGTCGGGCTGCAGCGTGGTTGAATATGAATGAAATCGGCCTCCAGCGCTTATCCAGCAAGCGCTGGCAGCTATTGAAAGGGTAGCAATGGATGCTTCTCCACCCCATACCGATGCCGATGGCGTGTGGCATGGCCTGCAGCTGGCCCCCGGGCTGGCGCAGCCCGACGAGCCGCTGGCCGAGGGCGAGGCCGCCAGCCTGGTCGTGCACCAGGGCGTGCTGCGCTGGGTGGGGCCTGCCGCGCGGCTGCCCGCCGCCTGGGCGCAGGCGCCGCGCCACGACGGCGCCGGCCTGCTGGCCACGCCCGGGCTGGTGGACTGCCACACCCACCTGGTCTATGGCGGCCAGCGCGCCGGCGAGTTCGCCATGCGCCTGGCCGGCGCCAGCTATGAGGAAGTGGCGCGCGCCGGCGGCGGCATCGCCTCCACCGTGCGCGCCACCCGCGCCGCCAGCGAGGACGAACTGTTCGCCTGTGCCCTGGCGCGCCTGCGCCCGCTAATGGAAGAGGGCGTGTGCGCCGTCGAGATCAAGTCCGGCTACGGCCTGGCGCTGGCGCACGAGCGCCGCCAGCTGCGCGTGGCGCGCCGCCTGGGCCAGGCCACGGGCCTGGCGGTGCGCACCACCTTCCTGGGCGCGCACGCGCTGCCCCCCGAATACGCCGGCCGCAGCCAGGACTACATCGACCACGTCTGCAACGACATGCTGCCCGCCCTGCACGCCGAGGGGCTGGTGGACGCGGTGGACGTGTTCTGCGAGCGCATCGCCTTCTCGCTGGCCGAGACCGAGCAGGTCTTCGCCGCCGCGCAGCGCCTGGGCCTGCCCGTCAAGCTGCACGCCGAGCAGCTGTCGGACATGGGCGGCGCGCAGCTGGCCGCGCGCTACCGGGCGCTGTCGTGCGACCACATCGAGCATCTGTCGCAGGCGGGGGTGGAGGCCATGGCCCAGGCCGGCACCGTGGCCGTGCTGCTGCCCGGCGCCTTCTACACGCTGCGCGATACGCAGCTGCCGCCGATCGCCGCGCTGCGCGCCGCGGGCGTGCCCATGGCCGTGTCCACCGACCACAACCCCGGCACCTCGCCGGCCCTCAGCCTGCTGCTGATGGCCAACATGGCCTGCACTTTGTTTCGCCTGACGGTGCCCGAGGCGCTGGCCGGCATCACGCTGCACGCCGCGCGCGCCCTGGGCCTGCAGGACACGCACGGACTGATCGCCGCCGGCCGCCCGGCGCACTTCGTGCTGTGGCCGGTGGCCGAGGCCGCCGAGCTGGCCTACTGGTTCGGGCGCCAGCGCGCCCACACCATCGTGCGCGGTGGCCGCATCGTGCAGCGGGGGCTGGCTTGATGAAGCCCGACTGCCTGTTCGCCAGCCACGCCCTGCTGCCCGGCGGCTGGGCGCAGGACGTGCTGCTGCAGTGGGACGCGCAAGGTCTGCTGACGGCCGTCACGCCCCAGGCCGCGCCGAGCGATGCGCCGCGCGCCGCCGGGCCGGTGCTGCCGGGCATGCCCAACCTGCATTCGCACGCCTTCCAGCGCGCCTTCGCCGGCCTGACAGAGTACCGCGGCACGGCGCACGACAGCTTCTGGAGCTGGCGCGACCTGATGTACCGCTTCGCCGCGCGCATCGCCCCTGAGCAGCTGCACGCCATCGCCACCTGGCTGTACGTGGAGATGCTGGAGGCGGGCTACACCAGCGTTTGCGAATTCCACTACCTGCACCACGACGAGGGCGGCCGCCCCTACGCCGACGACGCCACCCTGTCGCGCGCCCTGCTGCGCGCCGCGCGCGAGGCGGGCATCGGCATCACGCTGCTGCCGGTGCTCTACCAAAGCAGCGGCTTTGGCGGCCAGGCGCCCCGGGCCGACCAGGCGCGCTTCCTCCGCAACACCGACAGCATGCTATCGTTATTGGAGCTGCTGGCGCTTGATACGCAAGGGCTGGAGGCACATTTGGGCCTGGCTCCGCATTCGCTGCGGGCGGTGCCGCCGGACAGCCTGCGCACCGCCGTGGCGGCGCTGCATGCCGTGGCCCCGCGCGCGCCCGTGCACATTCACATCGCCGAACAGCTGCAGGAGGTGCAGGACTGCCTGGCCTGGAGCGGCCAGCGCCCGGTGCAATGGCTGCTGGACCATGCGGCCGTGGACGAACGCTGGTGTCTGGTGCACGCCACCCACATGGACGAGGACGAATACCGCCGCGCCGCCGCCACTGGCGCCGTGGCCGGCCTGTGCCCCAGCACCGAGGCCAACCTGGGCGACGGCATCTTCGACGCCGCCCGCTGGCAGGGCCTGGGCGGGGCTTGGGGGCTGGGCTCGGACAGCCACGTCTGCGTGAACGCCGCCGAGGAGCTGATGCTGCTGGAGTACAGCCAGCGCCTGGCCCGGCGCGAGCGCAACGTGCTGGCCACGCCGGCCCAGCCCGAAGTGGCCACCGCCCAGTGGCTGGCGGCCGTGCAAGGCGGGGCCCGCGCCACCGGCCGGCCCGTGGCCGGGCTGCAGGCCGGGCAGCTGGCGGACTTTGTCGAACTGGACGCATGCCACGTCGCCCTGGACGGGCTGGCGCCGGCGCAGATGTTGTCGGCCCACGTCTTCGCCAGCCAGCGCACCTCGGCCGTCGCCGGCGTGTGGGCGCTGGGGCTGCGCCGGGTTGCGGGCGGGCGCCATGCGTTGCACCATGGTGCGGCGCAGGCTTTCATTGCAGCGCGCACCGCGCTGCTCAACCCGCTGGACTGACATGGCTATGGACCCCGTTTCCTCTTCACCCGTCACCGACCGCCCGGCCTTCACGCTGCACCGGGGCAGCGCGCCGCTGCTGCTGTCCATCCCGCACAGCGGCACCCATGTGCCGCCGGCCATCGCCGCACGGCTGAGCGAGCGCGGCCGCCAGCTGCCCGACACCGACTGGCACCTGGAGCGGCTGTACGGCTTTGCCCGCGAACTGGGCGCCACGCTGCTGGTGGCCACGCATTCGCGCTACGTCATCGACCTGAACCGGCCGCCGGACGACGCCAGCCTGTACCCCGGCCAGAACGTCACCGGCCTGTGCCCGGTGGACAGCTTCGACGAGCTGGCGCTGTACCCGGCCGGCGACGTGCCCTGCGCCGACGAGGTGGCTGGAAGGCGCGATGCCGTCTGGGCGCCCTACCACGCGCAGCTGCGCCAGGAGCTGGACCGCCTGCGCCAGGCGCACGGCCGCGTGGTGCTGTGGGAGGCGCATTCCATCCGCTCGGTGCTGCCGCGCTTCTTCGAAGGCCGCCTGCCCGACCTGAACCTGGGCACGGCCGACGGCAAGAGCTGCGACCCGGCGCTGGCGCGGCGGCTGCTGGCGGTCGCCCAGGCGGCACCGGACTACAGCAGCGTGCTCAACGGGCGTTTCAAGGGCGGGTACATCACGCGCCAGTATGGCGAGCCGGCGCGCGGCATCCACGCCGTGCAGCTGGAGCTGACGCAGTGCAGCTACATGCAGGAGGCGCTGCCCTTCGACTACCTGCCCCGGGAGGCCGCGCGCGTGCAGCCGGTGCTGCGCCAGCTGCTGCAGGCGGCGCTGGACTTTGCGGGCGAAGGGACCCAAAGGTAAGATGCGGCCATGCATGTCCTCGCCACGCCCCTGACCGCGCCGGAGCCCTCCGAAGTGCCCTGGGGCTGGAGCTCCCGGTTCCGCATGCCGCTGTACAGGCCGGGCACGAAGGTGCGGCACGGCGGTTCGTGGGAGACGGTGAGCCACGTGGGCCTGCGCCGCCACGACATGACGGTCTATCTGGTGGGCCGCACGGAGCCGGTGGACCCTGTGGAGCTGGAGCTGGCGCCGACGGTGTTCACCACCGCGCGCGTGCACCAGCAGCCATAGCCGGCCACAGCGTCAGGCGCGTTGCGCCATGGCCTCGCCCAGGCGTGTTGGGCGCTGGGCCTGCCAACCCGGAGCAAAGCGCACGGCGCCACGCTCAAACAGCAGCACCACCGTGGAGCCGAGTAAGAAGCGGCCCATCTCCTCACCCTGGCGCAGCGTGACCTGCGCGTCCGCATAGTCCCACCGGCGCAGCTTGCCCGTGCGCGGCGGGTTCACCTGGCCGTGCCAGACGGTGGCCATGCTGCCGACGATGGTCGCGCCCACCAGCACCAGCGCCATGCGCCCCAGGGGCGTTTCGAACAGGCACACCACGCGTTCGTTGCGGGCGAACAGCCCCGGCACGCCGCGCGCCGTGAGGGCGTTGACGGAAAACAGCGAGCCGGGCACGTGCTCCATGCGCAGCAGGCGCCCGTCGCAGGGCATGTGTACGCGGTGGTAGTCGCGCGGGCTCAGGTAGATGGTGGCAAAGCTGCCGTCCTGGAACGTCGCGGCCAGCTGCGCGTCGCCGCCCAGCAGGGCAGTGGTGCTGTAGTGGTGGCCCTTGGCCTGGAAGATCTGGTCGCGCTCGATGGCGCCCAGCTGGCTGACGGCGCCGTCGGCCGGGCAGACCACGTCGGCCCGGGCAAGCGGGCGCGCCCCCGGGCGCAGGGCGCGGGTGAAGAAATCGTTGAAGGTGGCGTAGCTGGCAACGTCAGGCTGCTCGGCCTCGTGCATGTCCACCCGGTAGTGATCCACGAAGCGGCGAATGGCGGCCGTGGTCAGCGAACCCGCGCGCGCCGACGCCAGCCGCCCGGCCACAACGGTGAGGGCCTGCTTGGGCAGCAGGTACTGGGGCAGGACGGCGAAGCGGTCAGACACGTGGCGGATTCCAGCCCGGCGGGCCAGCAAATGGGGAGCGGGCCATTGTATGTGCGCCTGTCCAGGCAGCAGCGGCTCGCCTGATAATGGCGGGTTTTCCCGCGCCCGGCGCCCGCGCGCCGCTGCGGCGCTTCGGCCTTTGTCCTCCCATGCCTTCTTCCCGCTTCACCACCGCGGCCCCGCTGGCCGCTGCCGGGCCTGCTGCACGCCGCATGCGTGAATGGCTGTGGCGCTTCTTCCCGCAGCCGGTGGGCCTGAACTGGCGCGAGCGGCTGCGCATGGTGCTGGGCACGGGTCTGTGCATCGCCATGGTGGCCGTGCTGGCGCACGAGCTGGTGACGACGCTGCCCACGCCGTGGATGGTGGCCTCCGTCGGCGCCAGCGCAGTGCTGGTGATCGCCGTGCCCGCCAGCCCGCTGGCCCAGCCCTGGGCGGTGCTGGCCGGCACGGCGCTGTCGTTTCTCATTGGCATCGGCTGCGCCACCTGGGTGGACAACGTGGTGGCGGCGTGTGCCGCGGCCGTGTGCCTGTCGGTGGTGGCCATGCTGGCGCTGCGCTGCCTGCACCCGCCCGGCGGGGCCATGGCGCTGTTTGCCGTGCTGCATCCGCCCGAGGCCACGCTGCCGGCCACCGGGCCCCTGCTGCTGAACGTGGGCGTCCTGGTGCTGACGGCCATCGTCTATAACAACCTGACGGGACGCAGCTACCCCCACCAGGCGCACAACAAGCCCGGGCAGGGCCGTGCGGCGGCGGGCGCCAGCCCGTTCATCTCGGCCGACCTGGACGCGGCCCTGGCGCACTACGACGAGGTGCTGGACGTGAGCCGTGCCGACCTGGAAGGCCTGCTGCACCTGGTGGGCCGGGCGGCGTTCCAGCGCACGCTGGGCGACCTGTGCTGCCGCGACATCATGTCGGCCCCGGTGCATGCCGTGGTGCCGCAGGCCTCGCTGGCCGATGCCTGGGCGCTGATGCGGCGCGAGGAGGTCAAGGCGCTGCCGGTGGTGGACCCGCAGGGCGTGGTGCTGGGCATCATCACCGTGGCCGACTTCATGCGCCTGGCCCATCTGGATACGCACGAGGGCATGGCCCAGCGCCTGCGCAAACTGGTGCTGGGCCGGCCCCGCCAGCCGGATAAGGTCGAGAGTCTGATGAGCAGCCCGGCCCAGCAGGTGCAGGCCGGCCAGCCCGTCATGGACCTGGTGCCCCTGTTTTCCGAGGCCGGGCACCACCACTTTCCCGTGGTGGACGAGGGCGGCCAGCTCACCGGCATCATCACCCAGACCGATCTGGTGCGCGCCCTGGCCCGCTCCGTGGCGTATTCATAGGTGACGCGCGCCAGGGCGGCGCGATACAATTTATGTGGTTCCGCGCAGCGTACCGCCTGCTGCTGCCCGTCCACCGCTGCGCCCCCGGGCGCAGTGCTTTTTCCGGTCTGCGTCGCATGGCGCTTCGCACGGGAAATGGGTGGTGGTTCAGGTCCTGCGGGCAGCTCAGAGTTGCGGCATCGCGCAGACAGTTTTACAGAACCATCATCATCCATGGCCAAAGAAGAACTCATCGAGATGCAGGGCAGCGTTACGGAAGTGCTGCCTGACTCGCGCTTTCGTGTGACGCTGGACAACGGGCACCAGCTGATCGCCTATACCGGCGGCAAGATGCGCAAGCACCACATTCGCATCCTGGCCGGCGACAAGGTCTCGCTGGAGATGTCGCCCTACGACCTGACCAAGGGCCGCATCACTTTCCGCCATCTGCCCGGCCGCGGCCCAGGCCCGTCATCGTCCAGCCGCTGAAGCGGCAAGAAATAGTGCGCTGCTTGCCTTCTTCAAGGCTTTCGCCGGGTTAGAATGCCAGCTGTCGGAGCGTAGCGCAGCCTGGTAGCGCATCTGCTTTGGGAGCAGAGGGTCGCGAGTTCGAATCCCGCCGCTCCGACCAATGAAATCAAGGGGTTGCACCTGCGCGGTGCAACCCCTTTTGTTTTTTCTGATGCCCTGCGCCATGGGTTTAAGCTGGGTGCATGGCTCACGTCACTTTTTTCCCTCCCTACACACCGCCCTGCCACGCCGTGCAGCAGCTGCGCGACCGGGGCTATGCCGTGCTGCGCCCCCATGACACGGCGCAGTGGGCGGGCTGCACCCTGGCGCAGCTGCAGGCCTTGCAGGTGGACTGGGCCGGCCTGCCGCCGGATGATTTTTTGAAGGACGGCGGGCGTTACCGCAGCCGGCGCCATGCCAGCTTCGTGCTGGAAGGCAGCGCCGCGCGGCAGGTTGCGCACCGCGCGCACTACCAGCCGGTGCAGTACAACGCCCTGCACGGCGGCATGCGCCGCTGGTTTGCGCCCATGCTGGATGCCACGCTGGCGCAACCGGCCTGGCAGGCGCTGCTGGGCGCCGTGGCCGAGACCGCGCGCGCCGCGCTGGCGCCGCAGGTCGCGCGCTGGTTCGTCGAAGCGCACCAGTTTCGCATCGACACCGCAGGCGGCATCGGGCGGCCCACGCCCGAGGGCGCGCACCGCGACGGCGTGGACCTGGTGGCGGTGTTCCTCGTCGGGCGCGAGAACGTCAAGGGCGGGGAGACGCGCATCTTCGAAGCCACCGGCCCCAGCGGCCAGCGCTTCACGCTCAGCGAGCCCTGGTCGGTCATGCTGCTGGACGATGCGCGCATGATCCACGAGACCACGCCCATTCAGCCCGAGGGCGAGCACGGCTGGCGCGACACGCTGGTGCTGACCTGCCGCCGCGGCGCCTTCCTGGGCGATGACGAGACCCAGTGATTGACCATGATCAAGACAGCGCCAGACGCCTGGCGCACACTCGGCCAGGCTGATACGACATTTCAACGATGACAACCAAGGAGGTTTCCATGTTCAAGCACATCCTGATTCCGGTGGACGGCTCCGAGACGTCCATGAAGGCGGTCGCCAAGGCTGCCGAGCTCGCCAAGGTGTTCGCCAGCACGGTGACCGCCATGTACGTGATCGACCCCTATCCCTTCACCGGCGTGGGCGCCGATTTCGCCTATGGCCAGGCGCAGTACCTGAGCGCCGCCACGGCCGAGGCCAACACGGCGCTGGATGCCGCCAAGGCAGCCCTGAGCCAGGCCGGCGTGGCCAGCGTGAACACGCTGGTCGGCGAAGGCCACGCCATCCACGACGGCATCGTGCGCGCCGTGGACACTACCGGCGCCGACCTGATCGTCATGGGCTCGCACGGCCGGCGCGGCCTGGAAAAGCTCGTGCTGGGCAGCGTCACGCAGCGCGTGCTGGGCGTGGCCCGCATCCCGGTGCTGGTGGTGCGCGGCTGACGATAGCGCGCTGCACGCAAGGCGAAAAAACGGCTGCCCCAGGGCAGCCGTTTTGCATGCAGGCCCGGACGGGCTTATTCGATGCGCGCGCCGGAGGCCTCGACGATGCCCTTCCACTCGCCGTATTCCTTCTTGAGCAGCGCCGCGAACTGCTCGCTCGTCATGGCCTGGGGCTCGGCGCCCTGGGCCTGGATGGCGGCCTTCACCTCCGGCGTGGCCAGCAGGCGGTTGATCTCGGCGTTCAGCGTCTTGACGACGGGCGCCGGGGTACCGGCCGGGGCCAGCACGCCGTACCAGGTGCTCACGTCGAAGCCCGGGTAGCCCGACTCGGCTACCGTGGCTACGTCCGGCAGCGAGGAGCTGCGCACGGCCGAAGTCACCGCCAGCGGGCGCAGCTTGCCCGACTTGATCTGCCCCATGGCCGAGGGCAGGGAGGACACCAGCAGATCCACGTTGCCCGCCAGCGCGTCCATCAGCGCCGGGCTGGAGCCCTTGTACGGGATGTGGCTGAGCTTGATGCCCGCGGCTTTCTCGAACAGGTCGCCGGCCAGGTGGATGGAGGTGCCGTTGCCCGGCGAGCCGTAGGTCACCGTGCCCGGCTGGGCCTTGGCGGCGCTGACCACGTCGGCCAGCGTCTTGAACTTGGAGCTGGCGCTGGTGGCGATGATGACCGGCGTGTAGGCCACATGGGCCACGGCCGTCAGGTCGCGCGTGGGGTTCCACGGCAGGTTCTTGTACAGCCAGGGGCCGATGACCAGGTTGTCCTTCTGGCCCATGACCAGGTCATAGCCCGTGGGGGCGCCCTTGACGGCCTCACCGATGCCGATGGTGCCGCCGGCGCCGGGCTTGTTGTCGGCGACCACGGTCCAGGGCTTGGTCTCCGACAGCTTGGCGGCCACCAGGCGCGCCAGGATGTCGGTGCCGCCGCCGGGTGGAAAGGGCACGATCAGGCGCACCGGCTTAGCCGGGTAGGCGCTGGCGGCGGGCGCTGCGGCGTCGCCCTGGGCATGGACGGCACTGGCGCCGCAGGCGAGGGCGGCAAGCGTCAGAAGGTGGCGGCGAAGCATGGGTGGTGTCTCCTTGTCGGTCGTGTGATCGGCCCGGGTGCGGGCGGCAGATGATCGTCCACCGCCGGTGCGCCCGCCATGCCATTGCACCAGGGTGCCATCGCCGGCCGCGATGGCGCCCAGGCGCTGCGGCCTACATGCGCTCGAAGATCGCCGCGATGCCCTGGCCGCCGCCGATGCACATGGTCACCAGCGCGTAGCGGCCCTGCACGCGCTGCAGCTCGTGCAGCGCCTTCACGGTGATCAGCGCGCCGGTGGCGCCGATGGGGTGGCCCAGCGAGATGCCCGAGCCGTTGGGGTTGACCTTGGCCGGGTCCAGCCCCAGGTCGCGCGTGACGGCGCAGGCCTGGGCAGCGAAGGCCTCGTTGGCCTCGATCACGTCCAGGTCGGCCACCGTCAGGCCGGCCTTCTTCAGCGCGGCCTGGGTGGCCGGCACGGGGCCGATGCCCATGTATTTCGGGTCCACGCCGGCGTGGGCGTAGGCCACCAGGCGGGCCAGCGGCTTGGCGCCGCGCGCCTGGGCGGTCTTGGCGTCCATCAGCACCAGGGCAGCGGCGGCGTCGTTGATGCCCGAAGCATTGCCGGCCGTCACCGTGCCGTTGTCCTTGGTGAACACGGGGCGCAGCTTGGCCATGTCGTCCAGGGTGGCGCCAGGGCGGAAATGCTCGTCCGCGGTGAACTGCACCTCGCCCTTCTTAGCTTTGAGCGTGACAGGCACGATCTGCTCGTTGAAGTAGCCCGCGGCCGTGGCGCGCTCGGCGCGGTTGTGGCTTTCCACGGCCAGGCGGTCCTGGTCTTCGCGGGTAATGCCCCACTTGGCGGCGATGTTCTCGGCCGTCACGCCCATGTGGATGTTGTGGAACGGGTCGTGCAGGGCGCCGATCATCATGTCGATCATCTTGAAGTCGCCCATGCGCGCGCCCCAGCGGCTCGCCAGGCTGGCATACGGCGCCCGGCTCATGACCTCGGCGCCGGCGCCGATGGCGATGTCGGCGTCGCCCAGCAGGATGCTCTGCGCGGCCGAGACCACGGCCTGCAGGCCCGAGCCGCACAGGCGGTTGACGTTGAAGGCGGGGGTGGATTCGGCGCAGCCGCCCTCGATGGCGGCCACGCGCGACAGGTACATGTCGCGCGGCTCGGTGTTGACCACGTGGCCGAACACCACGTGGCCCACGTCCTGGCCCTCGACCTGGGCGCGGGCCAGCGACTCGCGCACCACGGTGGCGCCCAGCTGGGTGGGCGCAATGTCTTTCAGGCTGCCGCCAAAGGTGCCGATGGCGGTGCGCACGGCGCTGACGACGACGACTTCACGGGTCATGGGGGTACTCCTGTTGCGTGGGATTTGACGGAAAAAACGGCTCCAGCGGTTGCCAGTAAAGCGCCAGCAGCTATGAAAACGATAGTGAAGAGGCCTCAGGCATCGCGCACGTCGGCCACCGGGTTAGCGCCAAAGTCCGGGCGCGCCAGCCAAGCCAGCACGCGGCGGGCAGCTTCCTCGGGCGAGGTCAGCGAGCCGCTGCTCTTGAGCTGGGCGAAGTTGCCCACGTCGGGAAAGTCGGCCGCATCGGCGCTGCGCAGCTGCACCTGCATGTCGGTGTCGATCACGCCGGGGGCCAGCGAGCACACGCGCGCGCCGTGGGGCTTGGCGGCCTCATCCAGCGCCAGGCAGCGGGTGAAGTGGTCCATGCCGGCCTTGGCGGCGCAGTAGGCCGCCTGCGAGGCCATGGCGCGCCGGCCCAGGCCCGAGGAGACGTTCAGCACCTTGCGCGGCACGCCCCAGCCTTCGGTGGCGGCCAGGAAAGCGGCGGTGAGCTGCATGGGCGCCTCCAGCCCCACGCGCAGGGCGCGCGCCACCTCATGCACATCGCTGGCCGACAGCGGGGCGATGGGTGGGATGACGCCGGCGTTGTTGATCAGGGTGGCGCTGGCGTAGCGGCCGGCGCCCTGGGCGGACAGCCAGGACTGCAGCTGTCCGGCGGCCTGCGCGCCGTCGGCCAGGTCCAGCGTCCACTGCTCCAGCTGCGCGCCCGCGGGGGCGGCCAGTTCGGGGTTGGCGTGGCGGGCGATGCTGACGAGGGTGTGGCCGGGGGCGAGCAGCTGCCGGGCCATGGCCAGGCCCATGCCGCGCGAGCCGCCGGTCAGGATGGTGAGGTGCAGGGTCATCCGGCAATGGTAATGGGACGGGGCGGGGCGGGGCCGGCCAGCTGCGCCAGGACGTAGTCCACCGCGGCGCCTGGTGCTATCGAAAAAATAGCTTCTAGCGCTTGATAGGCAAGGGTTTGAGGTCGATTTGACCAAAATCTGCCGGCAGATCGAAGCGGCAGGCCCTGCCGTGCACGGGGTGGTCGAAGGCCAGCGTGCTGGCGTGCAGCAGCAGGCGCGGCGCCAGGGCCAGCGCGGCTGCGTCGGCATACAGCGCATCGCCCAGGATGGGGTGGCCGATTGCGGCCAGGTGGACGCGCAGCTGGTGGGTGCGGCCGGTGACGGGCTCCAGCTCGACATGGGTAACGCCCGCCGCCGCGTCCTGCGCCACGGCACGCCAGCGCGTCAGGCTGGGCTTGTCCAGGGCGGGGTCGATCACGCGCAGCGGGCGGCGCTCCCAGTCGGCGGCGATGGGCAGGGCGATCTCGCCCCAGGCGCCGCCTGCCTCGCCCAGCAGCCCTGCCACCACGGCCTGGTAGCGCTTGTGCACCTGGCGCTGCTCGAAGGCGCGGCCTAGCAGCCGCTGGGCAGTCGGGTTGCGTGCCATCAGCACCAGGCCCGAGGTGGCCTGGTCCAGTCGGTGCACGACGAGGACGCCGGGCCAGTGCTGCGCGGTGCGTGCGCTCAGGCAATCTTGCTTGTCCGGCCCGCGGCCGGGCACGCACAGCAGGCCGGCGGGCTTGGCCAGCACCAGCAGATCGTCGTCGGCATGCACGCACTGCACGAGCGCGTCAGCCGCCATGGATCAGCTGGTCCACGGTGGCGCACAGCTCCTGCACGTCGTTGGGCTTGTGGATCAGCGCGCGCGCGCCGCTGGCCAGGGCCTGCTGCTCGATGTCTGCCGTGACGTAGCCCGAGGCCAGCGCGATGGGCAGGTCGGCGCGGATGGCGTGGGCGGCGCGCACCAGATCCAGGCCGGAAAAGCCGGGCATGTTGTAGTCGGTCACCAGCAGGTCGTAGCGGGCGGGCGCCTCGCGCAGCGCCTGCGTGGCCTGGCGCGGGTCGGTAAAGCCCGTGACCTGGTAGCCGCGGCGGCGCAGCAGGCGCTGCACCAGAAAGACCAGGGCTTCGTCGTCATCCACGTACATCACATGGCGCTGGCGGCCCGGGGCGGTCACAAGGGTGGGCGCGGGTGCCGGTGCGACCGATGCCGGGGCTGGCGCCTGCTGCGGCTCGGCCGGGGCGGCGGGCGCATCGCCCGGCGCGGCCGGAAAGTACAGCGTGAAGCGGCTGCCCTGGCCCGGCGTGCTGTGCACGTCGATGGCGCCTTCATGCGTGCGCATCACGCCGTGTACCACGGCCAGGCCCAGGCCTGTGCCCTGGCCCACGGGCTTGGTGGTGAAGAACGGCTCGAAGATGCGCGACACCGTGGCTGCGTCCATGCCCGGTCCATCGTCGCGCACGGTCACGGCGGCGTAGTGCTCGCCCGACAGGCCCAGCCGCTCGCGCAGGCGCTGGCCGGGCTGTGCGACGGCCACGTCAACGTGGATGGTGCCGGGGCTCGTGCCGATGGCGTGGATGGCGTTGGTGCACAGGTTCAGCAGTGCCTGCTCGACCTGCGTCGGGTCGGCCAGCACGGGCGGCACGCCCTCGGCCTCGTGCACCGTCAGCACGATCTGCGGCGGCTGGGTCACGCGCAACAGGCGCTGGGTGTCGCGCGCCACTTCGGCCAGCGCCACGGGCGTGCGCCGGGGCGCCTCGTTGCGGCTGAAAGTGAGGATCTGGCGCACCAGATCGCGCGCGCGCCGCCCGGCCTTGTCGATCTCCAGCAGGCTCTCGTAGGCCGGCGTGCCGGGCTGGCCATCGGCCTTGGCCAGCTCCACGTTGCCCAGGATGGCGTGCAGGATGTTGTTGAAGTCGTGCGCAATGCCGCCGGCCATGGTGCCCACGGCCTGCATCTTGTGCGACTCGCGCAGTTGCACCTCCAGCTCGGCGCGGCGGGCCTCCTCGCGCTTGCGCGCCGTCAGGTCGCGGGCGAACACGGTGGTGGTCTCGCCGCCGGCGTGGCGCTCGAAGGACACGCTAATCTCCACCGCCAGCTCGCGCCCTGAAGCGGTAAGGGCGGTCATCTCGCCCAGCACCGCCTGCGTGGTCAGCTGGGCGAAGGCCAGCAACTGCTCGGCATGGGGGATGAAGCGCAGGATGGCGCTTCCCAGCGCGTCACTGGCCGCGCACTGGAACAGCACGGCCGCCGTGGGGTTGAACACGGTGATGCGCTGGTGCTGGTCCACGCAGATGATGGCGTCCAGCGCCGAGTTGATGACAGCCTCCAGGCGCTTTTCGCTGGCCTGGATCTGTTCGTTGCGCACCTGCAGCTCCCACGTGCTTTGCTGCAGCGCCCGGCGCTCGGCCAGCAGCGGGCCCTGGTCCACGACGGCGCACAGGTACTGGTGTTGCGTGCCGCCGGCGGTGTCGGCCGCCTCGATGCGGGCGATGTGCAGGTCGCCGGTGATCTGCCCGTCCTGGCCGATGCGAAAGACCACCTCGGTGGCCTCGGCGCGGCCGTCGGCGCTGGCCTGGTTGAAGGCATGGCGCACGCGCTGGCTGTGCGACGCATCGACAAAGGGCATGAGCGCCGTCAGCGGCCGGTCGTGCTCCAGCGGCTGAAACGACCGGTGCGCCATCGGATTGGCCTGCACCACGACGTCGTGCGTGTCGATGACCAGCAGCGCCAGCGGCACGCTGGCAAACAGCGCTTCGAACCGCTCGGAGGCGCTTTCCGCAGCCGCCTGGCTGTAGCGCAGCACCTTGTTTTGCGCCTCCAGTTCGGCCTGCGACTTGCGCAGCTCACCGATCAGGCGCGCCACCGGGCCGGTGGCGCGTTCGCCCGGCGTGCGCTGGTCCGGGTGCGGGGGCACCGGCCCGGCAGGCGGCGGGGCGCCGGCCGGGTCGGATTTGTGCAGCAGATAGGAAAGGTCGGGCTCGTTCATCGCGGGACCAGCGGGAGCCGGGCCAGTGTACGCCGGCATGCCGCGGCCCCCGGGCCGCGGTGAGAGGCTTCGCGGGGCTGCGGCCCGCCGTCAGCGCTGCAGCAGCAGATGCGCCAGGGCGCCGGGCAGCGCCGGGTGCTGCCAGGGGAAGGCGGCCTGCTCTGCACGCGCGGGCACCACACGCTGGCTGCCCAGCAGCAGCACCGACATCTCCCCCAGGGCCAGGCGCAGGGCCCAGCCCGGCACGGGCAGCAGGGCGGGGCGATGCAGGGCCCGCGCCAGCGCCTGCGCGAAATGCGCGTTGCGCACCGCGCCCGGCGCGCAGGCGTTGTAGGGCCCGCTGCAGGCGGGGTCGTGCAGCAAGCGGTCGATGAGGGCGACCTGGTCATCGAGGTGAATCCAGGGCATCCATTGCCGGCCACTCCCCAGCCGGCCTCCCAGGCCCATGCGAAAGGCCGGCAGCAATCGCGCCAGCATGCCGTGCTGCGGCGCCAGCACGGGGGCGGTGCGCACCAGCGCCACCCGCATGCCCCACTGGCGGGCCCGCTCGGCCTCGTGTTCCCAGGCCGCGCACAGGCGGCTGCCGAAGTCCGGCCGGCCGGGCGGGCTGCCCTCGGCCAGCGCCTGCTCGCCGCAGTCGCCATACCAGCCGACCGCCGACCCCGACACCAGCACGGGCGGCGGGGTGGCGCGCCGCCCCAGCCAGTCCACCAGGGCGCGGGTCAGATCGATGCGGCTGCGCCACAGCACCTGCCGCCGCGCCGCCGTCCAGGGCCGATCGGCAATGGGAGCGCCGGCCAGGTTCACCACTGCGTCCAGGGGCGGCACCGCGTCCAGGGCCTGCAGCTGGCCAACGCCCCGGGCCCCGCTGCACAGGTGCGCCACCCGCTGCGGCTTACGGCTGAGGACCCACAGCTCGTGGCCCTGCTGCTGCCAGTGCTGGCACAAGGCGCGGCCGATCAGGCCGGTGCCACCGCTCAGGAGAATGCGCATGTGAAGTCCTTTACGGGTTGCCCACGCCCGGTTACCAGGGCAGGCGCCGGCCGTCATCGGCCCCCAGCCCTCCTGAGTGTTCGGGGTGCAGGGTGTCGAGCACGCGCGCATGCACCGTGCCGGGATGCAGCGCGGCCAGCACGGCTTGCGGGTCGGTGCGCGCCAGTTCGGCAAAAGCGGCTTTGATGACCACGTTCAAGGCTGCCTTGAACGCACGGTAGCTGTATCACCCGCCCAGGCGATTGTCCCCGATGCGTCCACCCGCCAGTGGACCTGGCGTGCTGCTGCGCAGGCCGCTACGCGCCCTAGAGCGCCGGGGCGCTGCATTGGCTCGCTGCCCGTGGTGCCCACGCTGCTGCGCGCAGCGGCGCGGGTCGCAAGCGGCATTTGAGCCTGGTGGCCAGCGTGGAGGGCTGGCGCGGCCTGCCGCAAAGCCTGGAAGCTGGCGCCGGCCGACCTGCCGACGCCGCGCCAGCACGATGCACCCGATGCGCGCTTCGAGGGCCCTTTCACCGACGGGCAGGGCGTGTCCGTCATCACGCAGGTGTTCGCCCCCATGTACGAGACGCTGGAGCAGGCGCGCTTTTTCGTCACTCGGCACCTGGTGGAGGGCGACCAGGCGCTTCTGGCCTGGGAGTTGCGCCTTCGCATGCGCCGCTGGCGGCCGGGGCTGGACCAGCGCATCCAGGGCGCCAGCCTGGCCCGCGTGGCTGCCAATGGCCGGGCGGCGGCGCACCGGGACTATGGGGATGCGGCCCAGGAGCGGTCCGAGAAGCTGCGCGCAAGGGCCGGGGCCTCAGCCCCTTCGGTCCCTGCGCTGAAGCTCCTTTCAGTCCGGCTCGCCCACCGGCAGGCAGCTGCAAAACAGGTTGCGGTCGCCATACACGTTGTCCACGCGGCCGACGGGGCTCCAGTATTTGCTGCGCCGCAGGGCATCGACGGGGTAGGCAGCCGTCTCGCGCGGGTAGGGGTGCTCCCATTGCGCGGCCAGCAGGCTTTCGGCCGTGTGGGGGGCGTTTTTCAGAGGGTTGTCGTCGCGCGGCAGCGCACCGGATTCGATCTGGCGGATCTCTGCGCGGATGGCGATCATCGCGTCGATGAAGCGGTCGATCTCGGCCAGGTCCTCGCTCTCGGTGGGCTCCACCATCAGCGTGTTGGGCACGGGAAAGCTCAGCGTGGGCGCGTGAAAGCCGTAGTCGATCAGCCGCTTGGCCACGTCCTCGGCCATCACGCCGCTGCTGTCCTTGAACTGGCGCAGGTCCAGGATGCACTCGTGCGCCACGTGGCCGTTGCCGGAGGCGTACAGCGTCGGGTAGTGGTCCTTGAGGCGCGCGCTGATGTAGTTGGCGCTCAGGATGGCGACTTCGGTGGCATCGGTCAGGCCCTGCGCGCCCATCATGCGGATGTACATCCACGAGATCGGCAGCACGGCCGCATTGCCCAGTGGCGCCGCGCTGACGGCGCCCACCTTGCCCGCGATGCCGGCCGTGGCGTGCCCGGGCAGATAGGGCACCAGGTCCTCGACCACGCAGACGGGCCCCACGCCCGGCCCGCCGCCGCCATGGGGGATGCAGAAGGTCTTGTGCAGGTTCAGGTGGCTCACGTCGCCGCCGAACTCGCCCGGCGCGGCCACGCCGACCAGGGCGTTCATGTTGGCGCCGTCCACGTACACGCGCCCGCCGTGCTGGTGCACGAGCTGGCACAGCTCCTTGACGTGGGTCTCGAACACGCCGTGCGTGCTGGGGTAGGTGATCATCACGCAGGCCAGGTTCTGGCTGTGCTGCTCGCACTTGGCCTGCAGGTCGGCCATGTCCACGTTGCCGTTCTCGTCGCACTTGGTGACCACCACCTGCATGCCCACCATCTGCGCGCTGGCCGGGTTGGTGCCGTGGGCGCTGCTGGGGATCAGGCAGATGGTGCGCTGCGTGTTGCCCTGCGCCTCGTGCCAGGCCTTGATGGCCAGCAGGCCGGCGTATTCGCCCTGACTGCCGGCGTTGGGCTGCAGGCTGACGCCGGCGTAGCCGGTGGCCTCGCACAGCCACTGGCGCAGCTGCTCGTCCAGCTCGCGGTAGCCCTGCAGCTGGTCGGCCGGAGCGAAGGGGTGCACCTGGGCGAATTCGGGCCAGGTGATGGGGATCATCTCGCTGGTGGCGTTCAACTTCATGGTGCACGAGCCCAGCGGGATCATGCTGCGGTCCAGCGCCAGGTCCTTGTCGGACAGGCTGCGGATGTAGCGCAGCATGGCCGTCTCGGAGTGGTGCGTGTTGAACACCGGGTGCGTGAGGAAGGCGCTGCTGCGCTGCAGCGCGGGCGGGATCAGCGTGTCCACGCCCATCTCGAAGTCGGCGAAGGTGGGCGTGGCCTGGCCGTCCTTGGCGAAGATCTTCCACAGCAGCTCGACGTCGGCCCGCGTGGTGGTCTCGTCCAGCGAGATGCACAGGTACTCGTTCCAATAGATTCGCAGGTTGACGCCCATGGAGACTGCGCGGACAGCTATTGTTTTGGTAGCGTCGCGGGTGTGCAGGCTCAAGGTGTCGAAGCTGGCGTGCTCGCGCAGCGGCGCACCCAGGCTTCTCAAGCCCTGCGCCAGGATGGCCGTGTAGGTGGCCACGCGCCGGGCGATGCGCGTGAGGCCCTCGGGGCCGTGGTACACGGCGTACATGCTGGCGACCACGGCCGGCAGCACCTGCGCGGTGCAAATGTTGGAGGTGGCCTTTTCGCGGCGGATGTGCTGCTCGCGCGTCTGCAGCGCCAGGCGGTAGGCCGGCTGGCCGTGCACGTCCACGCTCACGCCCACCAGGCGGCCGGGCAGGCTGCGCTTGAAGGCGTCGCGGCAGGCCATGTAGGCGGCGTGCGGGCCGCCCGCGCCCATGGGCATGCCCAGGCGCTGCGTGGTGCCGACGACGATGTCCGCGCCCCATTCGCCCGGCGGCACGATCAGCGTCAGCGCCAGCAGGTCGGCACAGGCGATCACGGCGGCCTGGCGCGCGTGGGCTTTCTCGGCCGCGGCGCGCAGGCTTTCCACGTCGTCGATGCGCCCGCTGGTGGCCGGGTACTGCACCAGCAGCGCGAAATATTCGCCTTCGATGGCAGCGTCCCATTCCTCGCGCGAATTGGCCAGCACCACCTCGATGCCCAGCGGCTGGGCGCGCGTCTGGATGACCTCGATGGTCTGCGGATGCGCGTCGCCGGCGACGATGAAGCGGTTGCTGGCCGCCTTGACCGAGCGGCGCGCCAGCGTCATGGCCTCGGCGGCGGCGGTAGCCTCGTCCAGCATGGAGGCGTTGGCAATGTCCATGCCCGTCAGGTCGGTAACCAGGGTCTGGAAGTTGACCAGCGCCTCCATCCGGCCCTGGCTGATCTCGGCCTGGTAGGGCGTGTAGGCGGTGTACCAGGCGGGGTTTTCCAGCACGTTGCGCAGGATGACGCCGGGCGTGTGCGTGCCGTAGTAGCCCTGGCCGATGAAGCTCTTGAGCAGGCGGTTCTTGGCCGCGATGGCTTTCAGCTCGGCCAGTGCGCCAGCCTCGGTCGTCGGCGCGGGCAGCTGCATGTGGCTGGCGCGGGCGATGGAGCGCGGCACGATCGAGTCGATGAGCGCCCGGCGCGAGGCCTCGCCGATGAAGGAGAGCATGTGCGCCTGCTCGGCGTGATCCGGGCCGATATGGCGCGGCAGGAATTCGGCGGCGTTCTCGAGCGCGGCCAGGGGCAGGGCGGCGGGCATCTGCATGGGCGGGGCCTTCAGGGTGCTATTGAATGAGGAGCTGCTGCCGCTTGCCTGGCAAGCGCTGGAGCCCGATTTGGCTGATATTTCTGGAATGCCTGGAGCTGGCCCGCGCGCCCGTGCAGCGGCGGCGGGCCGGCGCGCGTCAGGCGTTGGCGGCGAAGTCCTGGTAGGCCGTCTCGTCCATCAGGCCCGAGAGCTCCTTCTCGTCGCTCAGCTTGACCTTGAAGAACCAGCCCGCGCCCAGCGGGTCGGAGTTGGCCAGCGACGGGTCGGCGCGCAGCTGCTCGTTGACTTCGACGATCTCGCCCGAGATCGGCATGTACACGTCGGCGGCGGCCTTCACCGATTCGACCACGCCGGCCACCTCGCCCTGCTTGAAGCTGGTGCCGACAGCGGGCAGGTCCACGAAGACGATGTCGCCCAGCGCGTCCTGCGCGTGCACGGTGATGCCGACCACGGCGGCGGCCGGCTCGGCGGTGTTGATCCACTCGTGGTCTTTGGAGTACTGGATGGTCATGGCGGTCTTTCGAAGAATGGAAAAGAGGAAAAAAAGGAGCAGGCAGGGCGCCCGCGAGCACTGTAGCTGCGGGCGCAGGCTCGTCAGCCGCGGTGGTAGCGCGGGGGCAGGAAGGGCGTGGGTGCCACCTCCATGGGCACGGCCTTGCCGCGCACCAGGGCGTTCAGGCGCGTGCCCGGCTTGGCGAGGTGGGGCGCCACGTAGCCCAGGGCGACGGGCTTGTCCAGGCTGGGCGCCAGCAGGCCGCTGGTCACCGCGCCGGCGCTCTGGCCGTCTTCGGTGTGCAGCGGCGTGCCCTCGCGCACGGGCACGCGTTCCAACGCCACCAGGCCGACGCGCTTGCGGGCCAGGCTGGCCGGCTCGTCGATCTGCGCCAGCACCACGCCCGCGCCCGGAAAGCCGCCCGCGCGCGCGCCACCGGTGCGGCGCACCTTCTGAATGGCCCAGTTCAGGCTGGCCTCGGGCGGCGTGGTGGTGGTGTCGATGTCATTGCCGTACAGGCACAGGCCGGCTTCCAGGCGCAGCGAGTTGCGCGCGCCCAGGCCAATGGGTTTCACTTCGGGCTGCGCCAGCAGCGCGCGCGCCAGGTCTTCAGCATTCGCTGCGGGCACGGAGATCTCGAAGCCGTCCTCGCCGGTGTAGCCGCTGCGGGTGATGAACAGCGGCACGCCCTGCCAGTCGAACGGGCCGCCGCTCATGAAGACCAGCTGCTGCACGCCGGGCACCAGGCGCGCCAGCGCCGCGGCGGCCTGCGGGCCTTGCAGCGCCAGCAGGCCCTGGTCGGGCAGCGGGCGCACTTCGCAGCGGCTGCCGATGCGCGCCTGGATGTGGGCGATGTCGCCCACCTTGCAGGCGCCGTTGACGATCAGGAACAGGGTGTCTTCGCCATCGACCTGGCCCTGGTTGAAGAACATCAGGTCGTCGATCACGCCGCCTTCGTCGTTAAGCAGCAGGCCGTAGCGCTGGCGGCCCACGGGCAGGTCGATCACATCGACAGGTACGAGCGATTCCAGCGCCGCGGCCGCATCCGACCCTTTAAGCAGCAGTTGCCCCATGTGCGAGACGTCGAACAGCCCGGCCTGCGCGCGCGTGTGCAGGTGCTCGGCCATCAGGCCGGCCGGGTACTGAACGGGCATGGAATAGCCGGCAAAGGGCACCATGCGCGCGCCCAGCTCCAGGTGCAGGGCGTGCAGGGGGGTCTTGAGCAGGGTGTCGTCGGTGGTGGACATGGGCGGGCAGGTTCCAAAGCAAATGGTGATGCGGCCCCGCTTGCTGGCTGGAGCCCCAAGATTTGCCCGGCTGTCCGCTTTACCTGAGAGATTCACCCCGCGCGCGGGGCTTGCTCCTTCGGTGGGCCGGATCGCGCTCCACAGCGCCTCCGGCCTCTCTCCAGCAAGGGAAACGCCCGCATCCCTGCGGGCGTGTCGCCAGTCCTTTTGCCTGAGCGTTTGGCCGCTGCCTGCGCCTTCGGCGGCCCCGCGCGGGGGCTCTCTCCTGACGGGCGCCAGTGTAGTGGATTGCGGGCACCGCGCAGCAGGCTTTTGCAGCGCCCCGCCGCAGGAGCCGGTGGCGCCCTTGCGCCTGCGGCGGCGCTCGAAAGGATGCCGTCCGACGCGGCTCCAGGAACCGCCCCCACCCTGATGCCACGTGGCAGGCAGAAGCTCGCACCCTGTGCTTTGAAGCGACCGACTGTTCGTGCTTTTGTCCAAGAAAGGCCTCTGCCATGAAGACGTTGACCAACAAGCTGTTTCCGGGCCCGATCGCCATGATCCAGTTCGACCACATGCATGTGCTGTCGACCTACCACCAGTTTCATCCGGACACGCGCCCCAGCGTGAAGGAAGGTCTGGTCAAGACGGTCTGCGCCGCCATTGAAATCCACGCGCAGCTCGAAGAGGAAATCTTCTACCCGGCGGTGCGGGAGGCAACGACGGACGAGTTCATCAAGCGCAGCGTCCACGACCACGACGAGCTTCGCGGTTTCATCGATCGCCTGCGCGCCATAGAGTCGACCGACCCCGACTACGACCAGACCTTCGACGCCATGATCAGGCTGGTCATGCACCATGCTGCAGAGGAGGAGACGGTGATGCTGCCCGAGGCCGAGCGCTGTCTGTCCCCCGAGCGCCTCGACGAATTGGGCGCGCAGATGACCAAGCGCCGCCTTGAACTCACGGTTCCGCGCACCGGCGAGATTGCCGGCAACATGCTGCGCGCAATGCCTGCGAGCACCATTGCGATGACGGCGGGTGCGCTGGTGTCAGGTGCGGCGCTGGCCACTTGGCTAGGGCGCGGTAGGCAGCACCGCCGCTGACAGAAATGGCCATTTCCGTAGGTTGAGGAAGGTTCCGGCTTGGCTGCCGGGCGGCTCCTCTGCCTCACGGCACTGCCCACCCAGGGCTACCTGGCGTACACCAGGTCGCGCAAGAACAGCGACAGCTGCGGCACGTAGGTGATGACCAGCAGGCACACCAGGATCACCCCCACGAAGGGCAGCAGGTGCCCGACGATCCGATCCAGCGAGATGCGCGCCACCGTGCAGGCAGCGAACAGGTTCACGCCGAAGGGCGGGGTGATCATGCCCAGGGCCAGGTTCACCACCATGATGAGCCCGAAGTGCACCGGGTCCACGCCGAAGTGCTGCGCCACTGGCGCCAGTATGGGCCCCAGCACGATGATGGCGGCGCTGGTCTCGATGAACATGCCGATCAGAAACAGCGCCACGTTCACGCCCAGCAGGAACAGCGCCGGCGTCTGCAGCACCTCCTGCAGCCAGCGCCCGATGGCGTCAGGCACGCCGGCACGGGTGATCAGAAAGGCGAACAGCCCGGCGTTGGCGATGATGAACATGATCACCGCCGAAGACATGGCGGACTTCTTCAGCACCGCGGCCAGGTCGCGCGGCTTGATCTCGCGGTAGATCAGCATGCCCACCACCAGCGCATAGAACACCGCCACGGCCGAGGCTTCGGTCGGCGTGAAGACGCCGCCGTAGATGCCGCCCAGAATGATCACGGGCATCAGCAGCGCCCAGCCCGCCTGCAGCAGCGCGCGGCCAAACGGCATGCGGCCGTCGCCGTCGTGCTTGCCCCAGCCCTTGTATTTGCAATACACCCAGACGAACAGCATCAGCGCGCCGCTGATCAAGAGGCCCGGCCCGAAGCCGGCGATGAACAGCTCGCCGATCGAGACCTCGGCGCTGACGCCGTACAGGATCATGGGAATCGACGGCGGGATGATCACGCCCAGCTCGGCGCTGGTGGCCTGCAGTGCGGCGGCGTAGCTGGTCGGGTAGCCGTGCTTGATGAGGGCCGGGATCAGGATGGCGCCGATGGCAAAGGTCGTCGCCACCGACGAGCCCGACACGGCGGCGAAGATCATGCAGGTCAGCACGCACGTCATTGGCAGGCCGCCCTGCACGCCGCCGACCAGGCTCTTGGCAAATTCGACCAGGCGGCGCGAGATGCCGCCGGTCTCCATCAGGTTGCCGGCCAGGATGAAAAACGGAATGGCGGCCAGGGGGAACTTGTTGATCGCGCCGAACATTTCCTTCACGGCGATCAGCATGCTGGCGTTGGCCACCTGGATGCCCAGGATGGACGCCAGGCCGATGGACACGGCCACCGAGATGCTTAAAGCGAAGCACAGCGCCATGGTGGAGATCATGACAATGCTCATTGCGCGGTCTCCAGTTCCTGGCGGCGCGGGTCCAGCAGGTTGCCGACGATGCCGGGGATGCTCAAAAGGCCTCCCACTGGCAGGGCCAGGTAGGCCCAGAACATGGACAGCGACTCCAGCCCGGCCATGGTCTGCACGCCGCCGCGGCGCGCGTAGTCAAAGCCCCACCAGATCAGCACGGCGCACAGGATAAGCGCGGCCACGCACACCACCCAGTCCAGCACGCGGCGCAGCGGCGGCGGGCTCCAGCGGTACAGCACGTCCACGCTGACCATGGCGCCCTGGCGAAACGCCATGGGGATGGCCAGGAACACCATCCAGATCAGGCTGAAGCGGATCAGCACCTCCGTCCACTCGGCCGGCTCCTCAAACACGAAGCGCATCAATATCTGGAACATGCCCAGGCTGGCGGCCACGCCCAGCATGGCGCAGGCCAGCGCCATGGAAGCGCCGGTGCTCCAGCGCTCCAGGTGCAGGAATAGGGGTTTCATGCGCATGGCAAAGAGGCTTTCTTGTCTTGCAACGAAAAACGCCCGTGGCGCATGATCCACGGGCGCTGGTAGCTATGAAAAGCATAGCGCTAGCGCGCTCACTTGTAGTTGCGGATCTTGTCCAGGTTGGCCTTGCCGAAGTCTTTTTCGAACTGCGCGTTCACCGGGGCCAGCGCGGCGACGAACTTGGACTTGTCCAGGTCGTCGATGACGGTCATGCCCTTGGCGCGCAGGTCGGCCACGCCCTTGGCATCGTCCTCGTCCACGCGCGCGCGGTTGGCGCGGGTGCCTTCCTTGGCGGCGTCGATGAAGGCCTGCTTGTCCTGCGCCGAGAGCTTGTCAAACGTTGCCTTGTTCATCACGAAGATGCACGGCGAATAGACGTGGCCGGTGAGCGACAGGTGCTTTTGCACCTGGTCGAACTTGGCCGAGATGATGACGGGCAGGGGGTTTTCCTGGCCGTCCACGGTGCCCTGCTGCAGCGCGGTGAAGACCTCGGGGAAGGCCATGGGCGTGGTGATGATGCCAAAGCCCTTGTACGCGGCGATGTGCACCGGGTTCTCCATGGTGCGCAGCTTCAGGCCCTTCAGGTCCTCGGGCGCCCGCACGTCGCGCTTGCTGTTGGTCATGTGGCGAAAGCCGTTTTCCGCCCAGGCCAGCGCCTTGAAGCCCTTGGCATCGAACTTGGCGAGCAGGTCCTGGCCGATGGGGCCGTCCAGCACCGCGCGGGCGTGCGCCTTGTCGCGAAACAGGAAGGGCACGTCCAGGATCTTGGTCTCGGGCACGAAGTTGGGCACCGGGCCGGTGGAGCTGAACGCCAGCTCCTGCGTGCCCAGCTGCACCGCCTCGATGGATTCGCGCTCGCCGCCCAGGGCGCCGTTGTAGAAGGTCTGCACCTTGTAGCGCCCGTCCGTGCGCTTTTCCACTTCCTTGGCGAAAGTGTCGATGGCCACCCCCTGGTGCGAGTTCTGCGCCGTGGAGATGCTGATGCGCATGGTGGTCTGCGCCAGGGCGCTGCCGGCCATGCCGAGCGCAAGGGCCAGGCCCAGGGCCAGTCGGGTGGGTCGCATGGGTGATGTCTCCTGAATGCTGTACGAGTGAACCAAAAAATTATGGCGGTGCAGCATTCGAAGGCCATCGGGGTTTGTGCCGGTTTGCGCCTGCGTGTGTGACGCCAGGGTGACAGCCGTCGGCAGGTCCTTTGCCAAGCCCCCGCCCGGCGGTAACCGGGCGGGGCTGTGGTCAATGTCGTGCGCCCCGGTAAGAGCGCCTTGATGGGTCAGAAGTATGCGTGGGGGTCGGCAGATGGATTTGCTGAAATTCCATCGTTTTGGCGTCTCAGCAGAAGAATTTTCTGCCCATTCGCCGTTTCGTGAATAATTATCTGAATGGATCGCCTAGACAGAAAAATCCTCTCCGTCCTGCAGCGCGACGCGCGTGCCAGCCTGCAGGAGATCGGCGCCGCCGTGGGGCTGTCGCCCTCGCCCTGCTGGGGCCGCATCAAGAAGATGGAGGACGCCGGCGTCATTCAGGGCTACACCGTGCGCCTGGACCCGCTGGCCCTGGGCCTGGGTGACACCGTGCTGGTCATGGTCACGCTGGACAGCCATTCGGACAACACGCTGGAAAAATTTGGCGAGGTGCTGGCCAGCATCCCCGAGGTGGTGGAGGCCCACCTGGTCTCGGGCGACTACGACTACCTGTTGCGCGTCGTGGTGAAAGACACGCGCGACTACGAGCGACTGCTGCGCGAGAAGCTCTACAAGATCAAGGGCATACGTCACAGCCGCTCGAGCTTCGTTTTGCGGACATTGAAAAAGGCCGATCTGCCCCTCGGTGTCTGAGGTTCAAATCGGCCTGTAGCGCCCGCCAGTCAAGCGCTGGAAGCTATTGAAACGATAGTGAATGGTCAGCCCAGCAGCAGTGCGTCGTCCGACAGCTTCTCGCCGCGCACGCGCTCGAACATCTGCAGCAGGTCGGGCACGTCCATGCGCGCGCGCTCTTCGCCCGAGACGTCCAGCACCACCTGGCCCTGGTGCAGCATGACGGTGCGCTGGCCCACGTCCAGGGCCTGGCGCATGCTGTGCGTGACCATCATGGTGGTCAGCTTGTTCTCGGCCACGATGCGGTCGGTGAGCTGCAGCACGAAGTCGGCGGTGCGCGGGTCCAGCGCCGCGGTGTGCTCGTCCAGCAGCAGGATGCGGGACGGCTGCAGCGCCGCCATCAAGAGGCTCACGGCCTGGCGCTGGCCGCCCGACAGCAGGCCGATGCGGTCGGTGAGGCGGTTTTCCAGTCCCAGGCCCAGCGTGGACAGGCGCTCGCGGTACATGGCGCGCTCGGCAGCCTTGACGGCGCCGCGCAGCCCGCGGCGCGTGCCGCGCTGCTGGGCCAGGGCCATGTTCTCCTCTATGGTCAGGTCTTCGCAGGTGCCGGCCATCGGGTCCTGGAAGACACGGGCGACGCGCTGGGCGCGCGACCACACCGGCTGGCGCGTCACATCCAGGCCGTCGATGGCGATGCGCCCCGAGTCCACGCCCAGATCGCCCGAGATGGCGTTCAGGAAAGTGGACTTGCCGGCGCCGTTGGAGCCGATGACGGTGACGAACTGTCCGGCCGGGATGTCCAGCGACATGCCGCGCAGTGCCCGCGTTTCGATGGGCGTGCCGTGGTTGAAGGTGATGTGCAGGTCTTGTGCGCTCAACATGGTCTGTTCCTTTCGATTCACAGGCTCTTGGGCGCGTCGGGCAGGCGCCGGCTCTTGAGGCGGCGCTTGAGCTGCGGAATGATCAGGGCCACGGTCACCAGCACGGCGGTCACCAGGTTCAGGTCCTGCGCTTTGAGGCCGATGAAGTCGCTGTTGAGCGCGGCGGCGATGAAGAAGCGATAGACGATGGCGCCGATGATGACGGCCAGCGTGGCGAGGACGATGCGCCGCGACGGCAGGATGCTTTCGCCCACGATCACCGCGGCCAGGCCGATGACGATGGTGCCGATGCCCATGGAGATGTCCGAGCCGCCCTGCGTCTGTGCGAAGAGGGCGCCGGCCAAGCCGACCAGCGCGTTCGATACCGCCATGCCCAGCAGCACCATGGCGCCGGTGTTGATGCCCTGCGCGCGCGCCATGCGGGCGTTGGAGCCGGTGGCGCGGATCGACAGGCCGCGCTCGGTGGCGAAGAACCAGTCCATGGCCAGCTTGGCAGCGATGACGATCACCACCAGCAGCAGCGGGCGCCACCAGTAGTCCTCCAGCCCCTGGGGCTGCAGCAGCGTGAACACCGTGGCGTCGTTGATC
The DNA here is from genome assembly GCF_003013695.1 of Pulveribacter suum. Lineage (GTDB taxonomy): Bacteria > Pseudomonadota > Gammaproteobacteria > Burkholderiales > Burkholderiaceae_C > Melaminivora > Melaminivora suum. Next base: position 1,756,361 of record NZ_CP027792.1, read on the forward strand.
AGCGGCACGTTGGGCCCGCCCATGATGCGCAAATTGACCGAGTACAGCGCGATCATCATCAGGATGGAGGCCAGCAGGTCCATGATCTTCAGGCGCACGTTCAGCCAGCCGGTGACGAGGCCCGCCGCCGCCCCGGCGGCCGTGGCGGCCAGCGTGGCGAGGAAGGGATGGGTGCCGGTGGAAATCAGGATGGCGCAGACCGCGCCGCCCAGCGGAAAGCTGCCGTCCACGGTGAGGTCGGGAAAGCGCAGCAGGCGAAAGGAGATGAACACGCCGAGGGCGACCAGGCTGAAGATCAGCCCGATCTCGATGGCGCCCAGCAGGGAAAACAGGGACATGGAAGGGCGGGAGCTAAAAATAAAAAAGCAGGAGCCAAAGGCTCCTGCGGGGGTGTTCGAGGCTGTGCCGGTCCGTGGGACCAGGGGCCTTTACTGCACGACCTGCGCGGCGGATTTCACCAGCGCTTCAGGCAGCTTCACACCCTGCTTCTCGGCGGCGCCGGGGTTCACGAACAGCTCCATCTTGGTGGTCGTCTCGGGCTTGATGTCGCCGGGGTTCTCGCCCTTCAGGATGCGTGCCACCATGCGGCCCGTCTGCTCGCCCAGATCGCGGTAGTTGATGCCCAGGGCGGCAATGGCGCCGCGCTTGACGCTGTCGGTGTCGGAGGCGATCAGCGGCAGCTTGGCCTCCTGGCCCACCTTGACCAGCGACTCATACGACGAGACGACGTTGTTGTCGGTGTTGGTGTAGATCACATCCACCTTGCCAATCAGCGAGCGCGCGGCGCTGCCCACGTCCACCGAGCGCGGGGCCGAAGCTTCCACGAGCTGCATGCCCTGCTTGGCCAGCAGGTCCTTCATCTCCTTGACCACCACGACCGAGTTGGCTTCGCCCGGGTTGTAGACCATGCCCACGCGCTTGGCATTGGGCACGACCTGCTTGATGAGGTCGATCTGCTTGTCCAGCGCCAGCAGGTCGGACACGCCGGTCACGTTGTTCTTGGATGGCTCCCAGCTCTTGACCAGCTTGGCGGCCACCGGGTCGGTCACGGCGGAGAACACCACCGGCACGTTCTTGGTGGAGGCGATGACGGCCTGGGCCGAGGGCGTGGCGATGGCGACAATGGCGTCGGGCTTGTCGCCCACGAACTTGCGGGCGATCTGCGCGGCCGTGCCGGTATTGCCCTGGGCGCTCTGGTATTGCCACTTGAGGTTCTTGCCCTCTTCGAAACCGGCGGCTTTCAAGCCATCCTTCACGCCGTCGCGTACCGCGTCCAGGGCGGGGTGCTCGACGATGGCGGTCACGGCCACGGACTTCATGTCGGCGGCGTGGGCGGCGGGGGCGAGGGCGGCGGCGGCCAGGGCCAATGCGCTCAGGGGCGCCCAGGTCAAGCTCTTCATTTCGGTGTCATCTCCAGTTTTATGAATGCGGGGCCGGCTTGAGGCACGTTGCGGCGTGCTGCGGCTCCGGGGCGTGAGTCTATCGGTTGCAGCGCACCCGGCGGGGCTCGAACGCCCCGCCGGGCGGGAAACGGGGGGCGCCCGCCCCCGTATTTACATGCCCGAATAGTTCGGGCCGCCACCGCCTTCGGGTGTGACCCAGACGATGTTCTGTGTCGGGTCCTTGATGTCGCAGGTCTTGCAGTGCACGCAGTTCTGCGCGTTGATCTGCAGCCGCTGGGCATTGCCGCCCTTGGCTTCGTCGGGCACGAACTCATAGACCCCGGCCGGGCAGTAGCGGCTCTCGGGGCCGGCGTAGATCGGCAGGTTGATCTCGGTGGGTACCTTGGGGTCCTTGAGCTTCAGATGCGCCGGCTGGTTCTCGGCGTGGTTGGTGTTGCTCACGAACACGCTGGACAGGCGGTCGAAGGTCAGCTTGCCGTCGGGCTTGGGATAGACGATGGGCTTGCACTCGGCCGCGGGCTTGAGCGTCGCATGGTCGGGCGTGTCGCGGTGCAGCGTCCAGGGGATGTGGCCGCGCAGCACGAATTGCTCGATGCCATTCATCAGCGTGGCCGTGGTCAGGCCCTTCTTGAACCAGGCCTTGAAGTTGCGCGCCTTGTTCAGCTCTTCGTACAGCCAGCTGGCCTCGAAGGCCTTCGGATAGGCGGTGAGCTCATCGCCCTGGCGGCCGGCCACCACGGCGTCGTAGGCGGCCTCGGCCGCCAGCATGCCGGTCTTGATGGCAGCGTGGCTGCCCTTGATGCGGCTGGCGTTCAAAAAGCCCGCGTCGCAGCCCACCAGTGCCCCGCCGGGGAAGACGAACTTGGGCAGGCTCATCAGGCCGCCGGCGGTGATCGCCCGCGCGCCGTAGCCCAGGCGCTTGGCCGGCTTGATGCCCTTGGCCTCATCGCCCTCCAGGTACCAGCGTACGTTGGGGTGCGTCTTCCAGCGCTGCATCTCCTCGAACGGGCTCAGATAGGGGTTGGCGTAGTCCAGCCCGGTGATGAAGCCGAGGGTGACCTTGTTGTCCTCCAGGTGGTAGAGGAAGCCGCCGCCATAGGTGTCATTGGCCAGCGGCCAGCCGGCGGTGTGCAGCACGAAGCCGGGCTGGTGGCGCTGGGGGTCGATCTCCCACAGCTCCTTGACGCCGATGCCGTAGGCCTGCGGGTCGCGGCCGTCGTCCAGCTTGTAGCGGGCGATCAGCTGCTTGCCCAGATGGCCGCGTGCGCCTTCGGCAAAGATGGTGTATTTGCCATGCAGCTCCATGCCCAGCTGGAAGTCGCCCGTGGGCTCGCCGTCCTTGTCAACGCCCATGTTGCCCGTGGCCACGCCCTTGACCGAGCCGTCGTCGTGGTACAGCACCTCGGCAGCGGCGAAGCCGGGGAAGATCTCCACGCCCAGGCCCTCGGCCTGCTCGGCCATCCAGCGCACCACGTTGCCCAGGGCGACTACGTAGTTGCCGTGGTTCTGAAAGCACTCGGGCAGCAGGAAGTTGGGGGTGCGCAGCGACGACTTCTCTCCCAGGAACACCATGGCGTCGTCGGAGACAGGCTGATTCAGGGGCGCGCCCTTGGCCTTCCAGTCGGGAATGAGTTCGGTCAGCGCGCGCGGATCCATGATGGCGCCCGACAGAATGTGCGCGCCGGGCTCGGAGCCCTTTTCCAGCACCACCACCGAGATGTCCTTGCCATTGGTGGCCGCCATCTGCTTGAGGCGAATGGCGGTGGCCAGGCCGCCCGGGCCGCCGCCGACGATCACCACGTCGTATTCCATGGCTTCGCGCGGGCCGTACTGCTGGAGGATTTCTTCGTTCGTCATCGGTGTCTCGTCTGCGTGGAAATGGAGGGAAAAGGGTGGCGAACGCGGCAGAGCCGCCATTGGCGGACGATTGTATGCACCCGGGCGACCCAAAAACGCACGGTCGTTCATTTTTGTGCCGCCCAGGCGACGCGCGCCGCTGCGGCGAGGGAGAGAATGCAGCCCATGAAAATTTCTCTGCCGGAACTGAAGAAACAGGTGCACCAGATGCCCATGGACGTGCGCTGGGGCGACATGGACGCCATGGGTCACGTGAACAATGCGGTGTACTTTCGCTACATGGAGAGCGTGCGCATCGCCTGGATGACGGCCGTGGGCGCCGTGCCGCAGCCCCAGGGCGAGGGGCCGGTGATCGCCAACGCCTTTTGCAGCTTCCTGCGCCAGATCGAATACCCGGCGCGGCTGCTGCTCACGCTCTACGTGAGCGACCCCGGGCGTACCACTTTCGAGACCTGGACCACGATCGAGCGCGAGGACCAGCCCGGCGTGGTCTTCGCCGAGGGCGGGGCCACCGTCATCTGGGTGGACTTTCCCAGGCAGAAGGCGGCGACCCTGCCGCAGTGGATGCGCGATATCGTCGCTGGCTGAACCGGCTCAGGCGGCCGGCTGCAGGAGCAGGCGCACCTGCAGCCCGGTGCCGCCATCGGCCGGAGGCGAGGCCAGCGTGAGTTCGGCGCCATGCTTGTGCGCGATGGTGGCGACGATGGACAGGCCCAGCCCGTAGCCGGTGCGGCTGTCGTTGTGGCGCACGTGGCGCTGCTGCAGCGTGGCCAGCTGCTGCGGCGGCACGCCGGGGCCGTGGTCGCGCACTGCCAGTTGCGCGCCCGGGCCGACGCGAATCTCCACGGCGCTGCCGGCGCCGTAGTGCAGGGCGTTTTCCACCATGTTGCGCAGGGCGATGGCCAGGGCGTCGAAGTCGCCCAGCGCCAGGGCGGCTTCGCCTGCGGGCGGCAGGACCAGGTCCAGCCGGTCGGCGGCCTGCTCGTCTTGCCAGAACTCCTGCGCCACGGTGGTGGCCAGCCGGGCCAGGTCCACGCCGGCGCGCGCCAGTGGCGCGCTGGATTCGGCGCGCGACAGCTGCAGCAGCTTTTCCGTGCGGTGCGACAGCGTCTGCAGGGCCTGCAGCGCCGCCTGCACGTCGCTGCGCGCCAGGCCGTGCTCCAGCGCGGTTTGCAGCCGCAGCCGGGCCACGGCCAGCGGCGTGCGCAATTCGTGTGCGGCGTTGGCGGCCAGGGCGCGCTCCACGTCCAGGGCGCCTGCCAGCCGTTCCAGCAGCCGGTTGACGTGGTCTTCCACGCTGCTGAGCTCATGGGGCAGGGCCGGCAGCGCGATGGGCCCCAGCTGCTGGCCGTCGCGCAGGCTGATTTCGTGGGCCAGCTGGTCCAGCGAGCGCAGCTCGCGCCGCGCAATTCGGCGCAGCAGCAGGGCCAGCAGCGGCAGCACCGCCACCAGCGGCACGGTCAGCCCGACCAGGCTGCGGTTGACGGCCTCGCGCCGCTCCTCCAGCGGGTCGGCCACCTGCAGGAAGACCTCGCGCGTGGGATGGCGCAGCGTATAGACGCGCCAGGCCGGCGTGTTGGCAAAGCCGGGCGCCAGCGGCACGTCGAACTGCGCCGGCTCGGCCCCGGCCGAGCGCGCCAGCACGCGCGAATCGGGTGTGGCCAGCTGAAAGGGCACGGCCGCATCCGGGAACGAGCTGGGCGTGGGAATGATGAGGGGCTCGCTGCTGGCGCCACCGGGCGGCGCGTCGTCCACATGCTCCAGCGCCATGTCGAACATGCGGTGCGAGACCTCTTCCAGCTCGCCGTCGAAGTTGTAGTTGATCTCGCTGCCCACGTACCACACCACGCCCAGCACGCAGGCCAGCCACACGCTGCCCACCCACACGATGAGGGTGTGGGTCAGCCGTCCGGCCAGGGTGTCGCGGGGCGCGCTCATGGTTCGCTGGCGGGCAGGGCCTGCGCGGCCAGCCGGTAGCCCAGGCCGCGCACGGTCTCGATGTGCTGGCGCCCGAGCTTTCTGCGCAGCCGGCTGATGAACACCTCCAGCGTGTTGCTGTCGGACTCGTCGCCCCAGCCGTACAGCGCGTCCTGCAGGCTGCCCCGGGTGTGCACGCGCTGCGAGCGTGTGGCCAGCACCCGCAGCAGCGCCCATTCCTTTTGCGTCAGCACCACCGGCACGCCGGCGCGGCGCACCTGTTCGCGCGACAGGTCGATGTGCAGCTCGCCCAGCTCCAGCACCGGCTGGCCGGCACTGGCGCGGCGGCGCTCGACGGCGCGCAGGCGCGCCAGCAGCTCGCCCGGGTCGTAGGGCTTGACCAGGTAGTCGTCGGCCCCGGCGTCCAGGCCATGAATGCGGTCGCTGACCTGGTCGCGGGCGGTGAGCACGATGACGATAGGCCGCTCCTTCAGGCGCGGCAGCTCGCGCAGCAGCGCCAGGCCGTCGCCGTCGGGCAGGTGCAGGTCCAGCAGCACGGCGGCGTAATGGGCTGCGTGCAGCGCGGCGCTGGCCTGCGCCACGCTGGCCGCAGCATCCACCACGAAGGCCTTGGCGCGCAGGTAGCCGCAGACGGCTTCGCGCAGGGCCGTGTCGTCTTCCACCAGCAGCACGCGCATGGATGCTCCCACTTCCAATGACAGGGCAGAAAGTGTAGGGGCTGTTCAGAGCCCGTTCATGACCGCCGCGCAAACTGGCGCGCTCTCGTCCTCGCATCCGTCCGCGCTGCGCCATGCCTTTGCCTGTCCCCTCTCTGCGGCGCCTGTGCGTCTGCACCCTTGTTGCCCTGCTGCTCGTTGTGGCCTGGGATGCCTCGGGCCTGGACGTGCCGCTGGCGCGCTGGGCGGGCACGGCCGGCGGCTTTGCCTGGCGCAGCCAGCCGCTGTTCGTGCTGGCCCTGCACGAGGTGCCGCGCGCGATCAGCAGCGTGCTGCTGCTGGCGCTGTTCGTCGGGGCGGTGCGCCCGTGGGGCATGCTGCGCCGCTGGCCTGCGCAGGAGCGTTGGCAGTTGGCCCTGTCCATCGCCCTGGCCATGGCGGCCGTCACGTTGCTCAAGCGCGCCAGCAGCACCAGTTGCCCCTGGGACCTGGCGGAGTTCGGTGGCGCCGTACCCTATGTCTCGCACTGGTCCTGGGGCGTGCGCGATGGGGGCGGCGGGCACTGCTTTCCTGCCGGTCACGCGTCGGCGGCGTTTGCTTTTGTGGCCGGCTGGTTTGCCGTGCGGCGCAGGGCGCCGCAGTGCAGCGGGCCCTGGCTGGCAGCGGCGCTGCTTGCGGGGCTGGTGCTGGGGCTGGCGCAGCAGCTGCGCGGCGCGCACTACATGAGCCACACGCTGTGGACGGCCTGGATCTGCTGGAGCGTGGGGCTGGCCACCGAAGGGCTGATGCAGGGCCTGGGCCTGCGCCGGCAGGCGCCGGGGCAGCTGAACGAAGCCTGAACGCCAGCTTCAGGAGTCTTTCAGCCGGGCCGGCCACCATGCGCGGCATGGATTTCTCGCTTGCTCCCCTGCCGCCCTCTGTTGCCGGGCTCGCCGCCACACTGCGCGGCGGGCTGCACCGCGTTGACGCCTGGATGGCCCGCCCCATGTCGCCGCAGCACATCGCGCTGCGCCTGTCGGCCTATCTGATGCTGGTGGCCAATGCGCCGCTGTGGCTGCAGCTGATGCGCATCGGCGGCGCGCCCAGCCTGTACATGCGCTCGGCCCTGGCGCTGGCGGTGCTGCTGGTGTGCGGCATGGTGGCGATCCTGGCGTTCACGGCCTGGACGCGGGGCATGCGCGCCCTGTGGTGGCTGGCGGCGGCCGTGGCGGCGCTGGCGCAGTACTACATGCTGACCTACAGCGTGGTCATGGACCCCGGCATGGCCGCCAACGTGCTGCAAACCGATGCGCGCGAGGCAGCCGACCTGCTTGGCACGCGCCTGCTGGCGGCCGTGCTGGCGGTGCTGGCGCTGCCCACCTGGTGGCTGCTGCGCGTGCGCATCCCGGCCGCTGGGGTGCTGCGCCAGGTGGGGCGCAATCTGACGCTGCTGGCCCTTGCCGCCGCCGTGGCCACCGCCACCGTGGCGCTGGGCTCGCGCGACCTGGCGCCGCTGATGCGCAACCACCCCCAGCTGCGCTACCTGATGAATCCCCTGGCGCCGCTGTACTCGACGGCCGTGGCCGCCCTGCGCCCGGCGTTTGCGCGCAGCAGCGCGCTGGTGCCCATGGGGGCCGGCGCGGCGCTGGGGCCCAGCCACGCCGCGGGCGCGCGGCCACCGCTGTGGGTGCTGGTGGTGGGCGAGACGGCACGCGCCGACCACTTCGGCATCAACGGCTACGGGCGCGACACCACGCCCGAGCTGGCGCGCCGCGGCGTGCTGTCCTGGGGCAACGTGCGCTCGTGCGGCACCAGCACGCTGGCGTCGCTGCCGTGCATGTTCTCGCCCCTGGGCAAGGCGGCCTTCGAGGCGCGCAAGAGCGAGTACGAGAACCTGCTGGACGTGGTGCAGGCCGCTGGCATGGCCGTGCTGTGGGTGGACAACCAGTCCGGCTGCAAGGGCGTGTGCGAGCGCGTGCCGCACGCCCAGGCCGTGGACGGCCTGAATGCACAGCAGCGCAGCTGGCTGTGCGACGCCAGCGGCGAGTGCCGCGACGAGGCCCTGCTGGCCGGCCTGAACGAGCGGCTGGCGCAGCTGCCGGCGCAGCAGCGCGAGCGCGGCGTGCTGCTGGTGCTGCACCAGATGGGCAGCCACGGCCCGGCGTACTACAAGCGCTCGGCCCCCGAGGCCAAGCGCTTCACGCCCGAGTGCCGCACCGAGGTGCTGGCCAACTGCGCCCATGGCGAGCTGGTCAACGCCTACGACAACACCATCGCCGCCACCGACGCCTTCCTGGGCCATGCCATCGACTGGCTGCAGGCGCGCGGGCGCGACTACGACGGCGGTCTGCTGTACATCAGCGACCACGGCGAGTCGCTGGGCGAGTACGGCCTGTTCCTGCACGGCATGCCCTACGGCTTGGCGCCGGACGGGCAAAAACACGTGCCCATGGTGGCCTGGCTGGGCGCGCCGCTGGCGGCGCGGCAGTCGCTGTCGCCGGACTGCCTGCGCGCCGGCCTGGCCGCGCCGCTGACGCACGACAACCTCTACCACACCGTGCTGGGCGCGCTGGACGTGCGCTCGCACAGCTACCAGAGGGCGCTCGATGCCTGGGCCGGCTGCCGCAGGCCGGGTGCTTGAGTTATGGTGAAAAAAGCCTCAAAGCCTTGCCAGTCAAGCGGTAGCAGCTATTGATTTGATAGTGTCCAGGTGGTGGGCTTCTTCTCGCGCGGCAGGCGGCCCATCAGGTAGAACTCCGGATTGGGCTGCATGCCGGCAAAGCTGGCCATGCGGTTGGACAGGCCGAAGAACGCCGTGATGGCGGCGATGTCCCAGAGGTCCTCGTCGTCGAAGCCGTGTGCGTGCAGGGCGGCAAAGTCGGCGTCTTCGATCTCGTGCGAGCGCAGGCAGACCTTCATGGCGAAGTCCAGCATGGCGCGCTGGCGCGGGGTGATGTCGGCCTTGGCATGGTTCACCGCCACCTGGTCGGCCACGAAGGGCTTCTTTTCGTAGATGCGCAGGATGGCGCCGTGCGCGACCACACAGTACAGGCAGTGGTTGGCGCTGCTGGTGGCGGTGACGATCATCTCGCGCTCGCCCTTGGTCAGGTTGCTGGCGCGCCCGCAGCTCTCGGGCTCCATCAGCGCGTCGTGGTAGTCGAAGAACGCCCGCCATTCGGCCGGTCGGCGTGCGAAGGCGAGGAACACGTTGGGGATGAAGCCGGCCTTTTCCTGCACGGCCAGGATGCGCCCCTGAATGTCTTCGGGCAGCGTGTTCAGGTCGGGAAAGGGGTAGCGCTCGGCCATGCAGGTCTCCGGTGTCGTTGTCATGAAGGGGAAGGTCCCAGGATAGCGGAGCGGGCTGCGGGCCAGTGCTCCGCCTGCTGCGCCATGAAGGCGTCCATCGCCTGCACCAGCGCGGGCAGCTGGGCGTTGGCGGGCTCCAGCTGCATCAGTGCGTGGCAGGTGGCCTCCAGCGTGGAGCGCTGCTCGGGCGCATGCGCGCGGCGGATGGCGTAGCGCGAAGCGGGCGGTGCGTGCAGCGACAGCCGCGGCAGCGCCTGCAGCAGCGGGTTGGCCCACAGCATGCGCCGGCTCTTGCGCCAGGTGGCGTCCAGCACCACCAGGCGCAGCGGGGCACCGCCGGGTGTCGCCAGGAAGGGCGCGGCGGGCGGCGCCTGCACGCCGCCGGGCTGCCGCGGATGGGGCGGGCTGGCCGGGTACAGCAGCAGCGGCTGGCGAGGCAGGGCGTCGCCCCAGGGCTGCACCAGCGCCTGCCGCAGCGCCTGGGGTGCAAACGCCTCGCCCACCAGCACCCGGCTGCCGGGCAGGCACAGGTGCAGCAGCTGCCCCGTGCCCTTGGCCTGGCCCACCTCCAGCGGGTGCATCAGGAGCAGTACCTGCACCTGGTGGTCGACGACGCACACAGCCGCGCACAGGCAGGTGCGGGCCGGGCGCAGGCAGCGCGGGCAATGCGCGCGGCGGGCAGGGACAGGGCAGGGCGGCGTGGTCATGCGTAAGAGTGGGTGCGGGCCGTGCAGGCGAGGCCGCAGCAGCAGCGCGGCAAGGCCTGAACATGCCTGCAAGGTGCTACTTTAAAAGGAGCGGCCAGCGCTTGCAGGACGGGCATTGCGGGCCTTTTTGTTTCAAATCGATGCAGCCGGGCCAACCGTTGTGGCCGAGCGACGCTTGCCTTGCAGGCAGCCGCTATCCTCGCGCCTTCGCCCGGCTGGGGACACACGGCGGGCCCGCACGTTCTACAACTCGAGGGACCTTTTCTCATGCAACGACAAAAAACATTGGTGGCCCTGGCGGCTGCCGCCGTGGTGGCAGGCGCCGCCTATGGCGCGGCCACCTGGTACAGCGGCCGCCAGGTGCAGACCGCCTACCAGCAGGCGATTGCCGAGCTGCGCACGGCCATCGGGCCGCAGGCCATCATCACCGACGAATACCGCAAGGGGTTCTTCTCGGCCCAGGCGCATCTGGTGCTGGAGTGGACGCCGCCCGCCGCCTTGGCAGATGAGCCGCAGGAAGACGACGACGAGGAAGACGGCGAGCGCCCAGCGGCTGCGCCGGCCGCGCCCGCCGCGCCCGCGCAGCCGCTGCGCCTGGTGGTGGACAGCGACGTGCGCCATGGCCCCTTGGCCGGCGCGCGCCTGGCCGCGGCCGTGGTGCAGACGCGCTTTTCCCTGCAAGGCCTGAGCGAGTCGGCGCAGAAGGCTCTGGCCCAGGTGCAGGGGCCGCAGCTGACGGCCGTGCGCCACTACAGCGGCGCCAGCGACCTGCGCCTGCAGTTGCCTGCCGGCGAGATCGTGGACGAGGAAACGGCGCTGCGCTGGCAGGCCCTGGCCTATGACATGCACCTGGGGCGCGACGGCCGGCGCATCAGCGGCAGCTTCCAGTGGCCCGGCTGGACGCTGGTCGGCCCGGCCGGCTCCGGCGACGAGGACGAAGACGCGCTGGCCGATGCCGAGGACGCGCAGGACGCAGACAGCGCCGCTAGCGCCGCCAGCGCTGCTGCCACAGCGGCCGACGCCGCTGCCGCAGCCGTCGCCGCCAGCGAGGACGCTGCCCCCCGGCCCACGCGCCTGTTCACCGTGGCCGCCACGGGCATGCAGGGCTCGTTCGACAGCACCATGATCGAAGGCCTGTGGGGCATGGGCCCGGGCACGCTGCAGCTGCGCGTGGCCCAGCTGCAGGCCAGCAGCGCGCCCATCAAGGGCGGCGCTGCCAAGCCGTTGCTGGACCTGAAGGACCTGCATGCCCAGACCGAGGTGGTGAGCGACAACGCCACCGTGGGCTACTCCAACCGCATCAAGGCGGTCGGCAGCATCGGGCCGCTGCAGTTCGAGGCCCTGAGCATGCACGAACAGGTGCAGCGCCTGGACATCGAGGCGCTGCGCGGCATGCTGCGCCACATGGGGCAAAGCTACCGCACGGCCCTGCGCGCCAGCGACGTCGGCGAGATGGAAGACGCCCTGCAGGAGCAGCAGACGGAGCTGCTGCAGCAGGCCGCGCCCCGCCTGGTGGCGGCCCTGCCGTCCTACCAGATGAAGCTGGAGGCCACCTACCAGGGCCAGACCGGCCACGTGACCTACGGCGCCGAGATCAAGCAGGCCCCGACGCCGGCCCAGATGGCCGAGGGCGGCTGGCTGCCCGCGCTGATGCAAGGCGGTGCCCTGAACGCCAGCCTGCGCCTGCCCAAAGCCTGGTTGAGCCCGCTGCTGCAGGCCGGCGGCAAGCCCGCCATGGACGACGACGAGCTGCAGGGCATGCTGGCCATGGCCCAGGCGGTGGGTTACGTGCGCACCGAGGGCGAGCAGATCGCCAGCGACCTGGCGCTGCAGGGCGGGCAGTGGACGCTCAACGGCCGCACGGTCGCGAGCCCGCTGGACCTGCCGGACTGACGCTCCAGAACAGCCGCGGCGGGCGCGCCGCGGCTCAGCCGGCCAGCAGTTTCTGCACCAGGTCGGCGGCGGTGGAGGCGCCGTACTTGCGCATCAGCCGCGCCCGGTAGATCTCCACCGTGCGGTGGCTGATCTCCAGCGCCCGGCCGATCTCCTTGCTGGTCATGCCGTCCAGCAGCCGCGCGGCCACTTCGCGCTCGCGCGCCGTGAGCTCGGCGCGCACCGGGCGCTCGGCGCTCAGGTCCTCGAAGGCCCAGATGCCCGAGGCGTGGGGTTCCTCGCGGTTGAGCGCGCGGCCCGTGACGTGGCACCAGAAGATCTCGCCGCTGGCGCGCTTCATCAGGCGGTTGTCGGCGTAATGCCCGCGCGCATTCAGGATGGGCTCCATGCGCCGGCCCAGGCGCTCGTACTCGTCGGCGGAAGGGTAGAGCACGCGGAAAGACTGGCCGATCAGCACCTCGCGCGAGGCGCCGAACATCTCGCACACGTGGCGGTTGCAGTCCACCATGATGCGGTTGCGCGAGATCACCAGGCCCACGGGCGCCATCTCGAAGGCCAGGCGGTAGTCGGCAATGTCCATGGAAAGTGCTTAAGGATTACTACTTAGGGTCATACGTAGTATCGTAGCGCATCCGTTGCTTTCATCAGGAGACATTCAGTGAACAAGCTCTACCCCTCGGCCGCCGAGGCACTCAAGGGCGTCGTGCAGGACGGCCAGATGCTGGCTGTCGGCGGCTTCGGCCTGTGCGGCATACCCGAAGCGCTGATCGAGGCCCTCAAGGACAGCGGCGCGAAGCAACTCACGGTGGTGTCCAACAACGCCGGCGTGGACGGCTTCGGGCTGGGCAAGCTGCTGGAGACGCGCCAGATCAAGAAGATGATCAGCTCCTACGTAGGCGAGAACAAGGAGTTCGAGCGCCAGTTCCTGGCCGGCGAGCTGGAGCTGGAGTTCACCCCCCAGGGCACGCTGGCCGAAAAGCTGCGCGCCGGCGGCGCCGGCATTCCGGCGTTCTTCACCAAGACGGGCGTGGGCACCCTGGTCGCCGAGGGCAAGGAAACGCGCGAGTTCGACGGCCAGACCTACGTGATGGAGCGTTCGCTGGTGCCCGACGTGTCGCTGGTCAAGGCGCACCGCGCCGACAAGAGCGGCAACCTGCAGTTTCGCCTGACGGCACGCAACTTCAACCCGGCTGCGGCCACCGCTGGCAAGGTCTGCATCGTCGAGGTCGAGGAAATCGTCGAGACCGGCCAGATCGCGCCCGACGACGTGCACCTGCCGGGCATCTACGTGCACCGCATCGTGCACAACCCTCATCCTGAGAAGCGCATCGAAAAGCGCACCTTGAGCGAAGCCAAATAAGGAGACTGGACATGCCCTGGACGCAAGATCAAATGGCCGCGCGCGCGGCGCAGGAGCTCGAGGACGGCTTTTACGTGAACCTCGGCATCGGCATCCCGACGCTGGTGGCCAACCACACCGGCGACAAGGAGGTGTGGCTGCAGTCGGAAAACGGCATGCTGGGCATCGGCGCCTTTCCGACCGAAGAGAACGTGGACGCCGACCTGATCAACGCCGGCAAGCAGACCGTCACCACCATCCCCGGCTCGGCCATCTTCGGCTCGGACCAGTCGTTCGCCATGATCCGCGGCGGCAAGATCAACCTGTCCATCCTGGGTGCCATGCAGGTCAGCCAAAAGGGCGACCTGGCCAACTGGATGATCCCCGGCAAGATGGTCAAGGGCATGGGCGGCGCCATGGACCTGGTCGCCGGCGTGCCGCGCGTGATCGTGCTGATGGAGCACGTGGCGCGCAAGAAGGACGGCACGACCGACCTGAAGATCCTGCCCGAATGCACGCTGCCGCTCACCGGCGTGGGCGTGGTGGACCGCATCATCACCGACCTGGGCGTGATGGACGTGACCGAGGACGGCCTGAAGCTGGTGGAGCTGGCACCGGGCGTGGAGTTCGACGAGATCCAGTCCAGGACCGGCGTGCCGCTGCTGCGCTGAGCGCGCACCGGCGCTAGGCGCTGCCAAGCCGGGCATTGCCCGGCTTTTTGCCGTCTCGTTGGTCGATGGCCGCGTGCAAAGGGCCGTATAGTCCGCCACGGAAACACTTGTTTACATCCTTTCGCACGCATGTCTGCTTCCGAATCCAGCCCCGACGGCACTGCTGCGCAGCAGCGGCCCGAGGACAACAGCCACTACCTGCGCGCCGTCACCGACATGGCCGACCATTGCCAGGTGATGACGCAGGAGGCCCTGTACACCGATCGCGGCATCAAGCTGGTGGACAAGGACGTGCGCGTGGATAGCGCCCTGTACGACCGCCTGGTGCGCTACAAGCTGCGCGGCCACATCGACGACCACCTGGCCGTGCAGGACATGGTCGGCGTGCCTGCCCTGGTGCACGAAGCCACCGCCCAGTGCGAGCAGGACACGCTGGCCTATCTGCTGGTGCATACGCTGGACGGCATGGCCGTCGAGCGCCTGCTGGCCCCCGTGCGCTCGCTGGTGCTGCCCCACGCCCTGGCCTTCAAGCTCACGGTGATGCGCGAGCAGCACCACAGTCTGTACGTGCACAGCGTGCGCATGATGCTGGTGAGCATCTACCTGGGCCTGAAAAGCGGCATGAACGAGCGCGAATGCGTGCACCTGGCGGCCGCGGCGCTGCTGCACGACATCGGCACGCTGCACCTGGACCCCATCTGGCACGACAGCAGCACCCGCGTGACCGGCGCCGGGCGCAAGGAGCTCATGGCCCATCCGGTCACGGCGGCCCTCATCGTGCAGGCACAGAACGTCTATCCGCGCAGCGTGGCCCAGGCCATCCTGGAGCACCATGAATGCATGGACGGCAGCGGCTACCCGCGCGGGCTGCAGGGCGAGCAGATCTCGCCCATGGGGCAGATCCTGCTGGTGGCCGAGGTGGCCTCCGCCTTCTTCGAGAAATACGCCAACGAGGCGGCCGCGCAGCGCCTGTCGCTCACCCTGCGCATGAGCCACCGCAAGTTCCCCGCCGCCCTGGTGGCCTGTCTGCTGCCGGCGCTGAACATCCGCGCCGTGCAGGCTTCGCTGCACGTCACGTCTGCCCAGGTGCATGACCTGATCGAGCTGCTGTCGCAGACGTTTGCCGACTGGCAGGCGCGCAGCGATGCGCTGGCGCCGGCGCTGCTGGCCGAGGGCAGCGGCCAGGCCTGCGCCTTCGTCACCCAGCGCCTGGCGACGCTGCAAAAGACGCTGTTCGAAGCGGGCTCGCACCCCCGGCAGCAGGCCGAGGCCCTGGCCTACCTGGAGGGTGACGAGCAGGGCCTGGCCGAGCTGGCGCTGCTCGGGCGCGAGGCGCTGTGGCAGCTGCAAAGCATCATCGACGCCACCCACAGCCGCTGGCCACGGCTGCAAGGCGGCGGCGAAGGCGAGGGCGACCAGGCCGTCGCGCAGTGGGGCGCAGCCGTCGCCCAGCGCATGGGCCAAGCCGCTTTGGCACAGGGTTCGTAGCGGCGCCGCGGTCTCGATACTGTATATTTCAACAGTATCAAGACCGCCGCCATGAATGCCCAGCCCGTCCACCTGCCTATTCCGTCCCTGCCGGGCCTGTGGCGTGGGCAGGACTGCCTGGGCGCGCCGCAGCGCGTCGTGGCCAGCGGCCACATGGCGCTGGACGCCGAGCTGCCCGCCGGCGGCTGGCCGCTGGGGGCGCTGACCGAAGTCCTGCTGGAGCCTGCCGCCCACGCCGAATGGGCCCTGGTCCTGCCCGCCCTGGCGGCGCGGCTGCAAGGCAGCGCCGGCCGCGCCGTGCTGGCGGCCCCGCCGATGGAGCCCTTCACGCCTGCCCTGCAGGCCGCCGGCGTGCCGCCCGGGCGGCTGTGCTGCATCTGGCCAGGCGACGCGCTGGCCGCTGCCTGGGCCTGCGAGCAGGC
Organism: Pulveribacter suum; assembly: GCF_003013695.1. Classification (GTDB taxonomy): domain Bacteria; phylum Pseudomonadota; class Gammaproteobacteria; order Burkholderiales; family Burkholderiaceae_C; genus Melaminivora; species Melaminivora suum. The sequence goes on from NZ_CP027792.1 coordinate 1,772,020, forward strand.
GCTGCGCTGCCGCGATGTGAGCGCCGTGCTGGCCTGGCTGCCCCAGGCGCCGCCGGCCGTGCTGCGCCGGCTGCAGCTGGCGGCGGCGCAGCACCAGCAGCTGCTGTGGGTGTTCCGTGCCAGCCAGGACCGGCAGGGTGCGTCGCCTGCGCCCCTGCGCCTGTGGCTGGAGCGCGTGCAGCACCGCCACCTGCAGGTGCACCTGCTCAAGCGCCGCGGCCCGCCCCTGGCGCAGCCGGTGGCGCTGCCCTCCAGCAGCGTGCTGCTGGCCGAGGTGCTGGCCGCCCAGGCCCGGCGGCGCCAGCAGCTGCAGCAGGCCGCCGCCCTGCAGGCGCCCGTGCGTCCCGCCTTGGTGCCCGTTCGCCATGCGCTGGCTGGCCTGGCCGCTGCCCCCGCCTGAGCCCGGCCTGCTGGCCGGCGCCCAGGGCTGGTGGGCCCTGCGCTTCACGCCCCGGGCGGCGCTGCTGGAAGAAGCCTTGGTGCTGGAGGTCTCCAGCACCGCCCGCCTGTGGGGCGGCATGGCAGCGCTGCGCGCCCAGCTGCGCCAGGCCGCGCCCGACCACGAGCACTCGCAGCATTGGGCCGAGGCCACCACCGCCTGGCAGGCGCTGGCCCTGCTGCGCCTGCAGCGCGCCGGCCAGCCGCCGCCGTCCCGGCTGCCGCACGATTTGCCCATCGACACCCTGAGCGCCCTGCGCCCGCACGCCCAGGCCCTGGCCCACCTGGGCTGCCGCACCTGGGGCGCGCTGCGCGCCCTGCCGCGCGGCGCCCTGGCGCGGCGCTTCGGGCTGCCCTGCCTGCAGGCGCTGGACGCTGCCTGGGGCGAGACGCAGGCGGGCTGGCAATGGCTGGCCCTGCCCGAGCATTTCGCGCTGGAGGTGGAGCTGCCCGCCCTGGCCGAGGCTGCCCCTGCGCTGCTGTGGACCGGCCAGCGGCTGCTGGACGCCCTGCAAGGCTGGCTGCACGCGCGCCAGCAAGGCGTGCTGGAGCTGGAGCTGGCCTGGCACCACGACCTGCGCCGCGTCGATGGCGTGGCGCTGCCCGCCTGGCAGGCGCTGCGGCTGCGCACCGCCGAGCCGCTGCAGGACACGGCCCACCTGCGCCGCCTGCTGGCCGAGCGCCTGGAGTTGCAGCGCCTGGCCGCGCCCGTGGACCGGCTGGCCCTGCGCAGTCTGCAGACGGCCCCGCTGGCGCCGGCCAGCCACAGCCTGCTGGCGCCCGCGCAGGGCGAGGGCGCCGCGGCCGGGGCCGAACCCTGGCACCAGCTGGTCGAGCGCCTGTCCGCCCGCCTGGGCGCCGCCAGCGTGCAGCTGCCCGTGGCCGGCGACGACCACCGGCCCGAGCGCATGCAGCGCTGGCAGCCAGCGCTGGCCCCTTCGCCCTCTTGTGCCGGCCGGGCAGGGCAGGGGAGCGGCGCCGCGCATGCCGCCCGTGCCACGCTCTGGCCGCCCTGGCTGCTGCGCCCGCCCCGGGCCTTGCCGCAGCAGGGCGACCGGCCCTGCCTGCGCGGCCAGGCGCTGCGCCTGCTGGCCGGGCCCGAGCGGGTGGAATGCGGCTGGTGGGAGGGCGCCGCCGAGCAGGGCGACGGCCAGGGCCTGGTGCGGCGCGACTACTTCGTGGCGCACAACGACGCGGCGGGCTGGGTCTGGATCTACCGCGACCGCGCCAGCGGCGGCTGGTTCTTGCACGGGGTGTACGCATGAGGCCCGCGCCGCCCCCGCTGCCCGCCTATGCCGAGCTGCACGCGCTGAGCTGCTTTTCCTTCCAGCGCGGGGCCTCGCACCCGCACGAGCTGGTGCAGCGCGCCCAGGCCCTGGGCTACGGCGCGCTGGCGCTGACCGACGAATGCTCCGTCGCCGGCCTGGTGCGCGCCCACGTCGCCGCGCGCGAGGCCGGGCTCCAGCTGATCGCCGGCAGCGAATTCCTGTGGGACGGCGTGCGCATCGTGGCCCTGGCGCGCGACCTGCAGGGCTGGGGCGGGCTGTGCGAGTTCATCACCGCCGCCCGCGCCGGCGCCCGGCCGGGGCAGGGCAGCTACTGTGTGGACGCACAGTCGCCCTGGGCGCTGCTGGCCGGCTGCGAGATCTTGCTGGCGCCCCAGCGCGAGGCGCTGCCGGATGCTTCTGATTTGATAGCTGCCAGCGCTTGCCTGGAGCGCGCTGGAGCCGTATTTGGCATGAAATGCTGGATCGCCGTGGAGCTGCACCTGGGCGGCGACGACGCTTTGTGGCTGCACACCCTGCAGCAGGCCGGCGCGCGCCTGGGGCTGCCGCTGGTGGCTGCGGGCGACGTGCAGCTGCACGCCCGCAGCCGCAAACCCCTGCACGACGTGATGACCGCCGTGCGCCTGGGCCGCAGCGTGGCCGAGTGCGGCCGCGAGCTGGCCGCCCATGCGGAAAGGCGCCTGCGCCCGCGCAGCCAGCTGGCCGGGCTCTACCCACCCGCGCTGCTGGCCGCCACGCTGCAGGTGGCGGCGCGCTGCAGCTTCAGCCTGCCCGAAATCCGCTACCGCTACCCCAAGGAAAGCGTGCTGCCCGGCATGACCGCCGCGCAGACCCTGGCCTGGCTGACCGAGGAGGGCGCCCGCTCCCGCTACCCCTCAGGCGTGCCTGAGAAAGTGCGCAAGACCCTCGCGCGCGAGCTGGTGCTGATCGAGGAATGCGGCTACGAGATGTACTTCCTCACCGTGCACGACATCGTGCGCTACGCGCGCAGCGAGGGCATCCTGTGCCAGGGACGCGGCTCGGCCGCCAACTCGGCCGTGTGCTACTGCCTTGGCATCACGGCGGTGGACCCGGCCCAGTCGCAGCTGCTGTTTGAGCGCTTCATCAGCCGCGAACGCGGCGAGCCGCCCGACATCGATGTGGACTTCGAGCACGAGCGGCGCGAGCAGGTCATCCAGTACCTCTACAGCCGCTACGGGCGCGAGCGCGCCGCGCTGGCGGCGGTCGTCATCAGCTACCGCTCGCGCAGCGCGCTGCGCGACGTGGGCAAGGCGCTGGGCGTGGCGCCGGCGCTGATCGACGCCTTCGCCAAGGACCACCACTGGTTCGACGACCTGCGCGCGGTGGAGCACCTGCAGGCCCTGGCGCAGCAGCTGGACCAGCCGCTGCCCCCGCGCCAGGCCACGCTGTGGCTGGAGCTGGCGCGCGAGCTGCGCGGCATGCCGCGCCACCTGGGCCAGCACGTGGGCGGCTTCGTGCTGACCGAAGGCCGCCTGACCCGGCTGGTGCCCGTGCAGCCGGCCGCCATGGAGCAGCGCTCCATCATCCAGTGGGACAAGGACGACCTGGACGAAGTGGGCCTGCTGAAGGTGGACGTGCTGGCCCTGGGCATGCTCACCGCCCTGCGCCGCGCGCTGGACGCCCGCGCTGCGCTGCGCGGGCCGCGCTGGGGCCTGGCCGACATCCCGCAGGAAGACCCCGCCACCTACCGCATGGTCTGCGCGGCCGACACCGTGGGGGTCTTCCAGATCGAGAGCCGCGCCCAGATGGGCATGCTGCCGCGCCTGCAGCCGCGCACTTTCTACGACCTGGTGGTGCAGGTGGCCATCGTACGGCCCGGGCCCATTCAGGGCGGCATGGTCCACCCCTATCTGCAGGCGCGCGCCCGCCGCCGGGCCATGGGCCGCGAGCAGCAGGAGCAGCGGGAGCAGCCTTATCCGCTGGAATTCCCCCAGTTGGCCCACGTGCTGGAGCGCACCCTGGGCGTGCCCATCTTCCAGGAGCAGGTCATGCAGATCGCCATCGACGCGGCCGGCTTCACGCCGGGCGAGGCCGACGAGCTGCGCCGCTCCATGGCCGCGTGGCGGCGCAAGGGTGGGGTGCACCGCTTCGAGCACAAGCTCAAGAGCGGCATGGCCGATCGCGGCTATCCGCCGGAATTTGCCGAGCGGCTGTTCCAGCAGATCCTGGGCTTTGGCGAATACGGCTTTCCCGAAAGCCACGCCGCCAGCTTCGCGTCGCTGGTGTATGCCAGCGCCTGGCTCAAGTGCCACGAGCCGGCCTGCTTTCTGATGGGGCTGCTCAACGCCCAGCCCATGGGCTTTTACCCGCCCGCCCAGCTGGTGCAGGACGCGCGCCGCCACGGCGTGCGCGTGCTGCCCGTGGACGTGCTGGCCAGCGAGGTGGACAGCGCGCTGGAGCTGCCTTGCGAACCGCTGCCCCAGGCACCATCCACCGCGCCCCAGCCTGCCGTGCGCCTGGGCCTGCACCTGGTCGCGCGACTGCCCCTGGCGGCGGCCCGGCGGCTGGTGCAGGCCCGCCGCCAGGGCGGCGCCTTTTGCAGCACCGAAGACCTGGCCCTGCGCGCCGCGTTGACGCGCGCCGACCTGCAGGCCCTGGCCGCGGCCGACGCGCTGCGCGCCCTGTCGGGCCACCGGCGCCAGCAGATGTGGGACGCGGCCGCGCACCAGCTGCCCCCGCCGCTCCTGCGCAGCGCGCCGCTGCACGAGGCCACCCTGGCCCTGCCCGCCGCGCCCGAGGGCGAGAACATCACCTTCGACTACGCCGCCACCGGCCTGACGCTGCGCCGCCACCCCCTGGCCCTGCTGCGCCCGCAGCTCGAGCGCCTGCGCGTGCGCACCGCCTTGCAGCTGCGCAGCACGCCGCACGGCCCGCTGGTGCGCGCCTGCGGCATCGTCACCGTGCGCCAGCGCCCGGGCTCGGCCAAGGGCACGATGTTCGTCACGCTGGAGGACGAGACCGGCCCGGTCAACGTCATCGTCTGGCCCCACGTGCTGGAGCGCTGGCGCACGCCCTTGCTGCAGGCCCGCCTGCTGGCCGTGCAGGGCCGCTGGCAGCGCCACCAGGAGCCGGACTCAAGCACGCCGGTGTGCACCCTGGTGGCCGAGCGGCTGCGCGACTGCACAGCACTGCTGGGGCGGCTGGCGCCAGTGCTGGGCGGCAGCCGGGACTTTCATTGAGTTTGGAGCCAAATCGGCCTCAAACCCTTGTGGGGCAAGCGTAGGCAGCTATCTTTTTTGACGGCACTTGTCGCCGCTCTGTGGGGCGAAAGCACCGGCACGGACCAAGGCTGTGCCTTGCGCCCCAAAAGCCGCCCCAGGTAAGCTGGCCGCTGCCATGACTCAACGAGGAAACTGATGGGCACCGAAGAAATCCGCGCCATTCTCACCATCTGCCTGCTGGCTTCGTATGCCGACGGCGACAAGCATGACCGTGAGCGCGAGCAGATCCGCCAAGTGGCGCAAGGCCTGGCGCAGGACCAGCAGGTCAACCTGCCTGGCCTGTACCAGGACGTACTGATGCGCCGGGTACAGCTGGCCGATGTGCTGCCCCAGCTGGCCAGCGCCGAGTCGCGCCAGCTGGCCTATGAGATGGCGGTCTGCGTCTGCGAGGCCGACGGTCAGATCAGTGCGCAGGAGCAGGCCTTCCTGGCGCAGCTGCGCGAAGCCTTGGGACAGCCGACCTCCGCGGGGTTCGCCGCGCAGGCCGATGCCCTGGCCAGCGCGCCGCTGCAGACACCCTCGGTCGCCGCGCCGCAGTGGGTGCCGCCAGGCCAGCCTGCGCCGCACCCGGGCGCCGCCGATGCGCTGGCGAGCGAGCCGGCCGCACGCCGCACGGGCAAGCTGCCTGCCGCCGAGATGGACCGCAAGATCCTCAACGCCTCCATCCTCAACGGCGCCATCGAACTGCTGCCCGAGAACCTGTCCACGCTGGCCATCATTCCGCTGCAGATGCGGCTGGTCTACCAGATCGGCCAGGGCTACGGCTACGAGCTGGACCGCGGCCACATCAAGGATCTGCTGGCGGCGCTGGGCGTGGGCCTGACCTCCCAGTACCTGGAAGAGGCCGGGCGCAAGCTGCTCGGCGGCCTGCTGGGCAAGGCCGGCAAGGGCCTGCTGGGCGGCCTGGGGCGCCAGGCGGTGAGCAGCGGCATGAGCTTTGCGTCCACCTACGCGCTCGGCCACGTAGCCAACCAGTACTACGCCGGCGGCCGCACCCTGAGCACGCAGATGCTGCGCGACGCTTACCAGCACGTGATGGCCGATGGCCGCCAGCTGCAGACCCGGTACCTGCCCCAGATGCAGGAGACGGCCCGGGGGCTGAATACCGCGAAGATCATGCAGATGGTGCGGGGCGGCTGATTCAAGCGTCGAGCGCGCACGTAAAAAAGCCCGCTATCTTTGGGATAGCGGGCTTTTTGATCTGGTGCCGGAGACATGAATCGAACACGCGACCTTCTCATTACGAATGAGCTGCTCTACCAACTGAGCTACACCGGCGAAGACTCAAATTATATACCGCCGTGGTAGCTGGTCACGCGCTCGACCTCGTTTTTGGAGCCCAGGATGACGCTCACGCGCTGGTGCAGCTGGGTGGGCTGCACTTCCAGGATGCGCTCCTTGCCATTGGTGGCCGCGCCGCCCGCCTGCTCGACCAGCCAGCCCATGGGGTTGGCTTCGTACATCAGGCGCAGCTTGCCCGGCTTGTTCGGCTCGCGCTTGTCCCAGGGGTACATGAAGATCCCGCCGCGCATCAGGATGCGGTGTACGTCGGCCACCATGCTGGCGATCCAGCGCATGTTGAAGTTCTTGCCGCGCGGGCCTTCCTCGCCGGCCAGGCACTCGTCGATGTAGCGGCGCACCGGCGCGTCCCAGTGGCGCATGTTGCTCATGTTGATGGCGAATTCCTTCGTGTCCTCGGGGATGCGGATGTTCTCGCGCGTGAGCACGAACGAGCCCTGCTCCCGGTCCAGCGTGAACATGGCCACGCCGTCGCCCACGGTGAGCACCAGCGTGGTCTGCGGGCCGTAGATGCAGTAGCCGGCCGCCACCTGGGCAGAGCCCGGCTGCAGGAAGTCGCCCACCTGCACACCCGGGTGGTCCTCGGGCTTTTTCAGCACGCTGAAGATGGTGCCGATGCTGACGTTCACGTCGATGTTGGATGAGCCGTCGAGCGGGTCGAACAGCAGCAGGTATTCGCCCTGCGGGTAGCGGTTGGGCACCACGTAGATGCCCTCCATCTCTTCGCTGGCCATGGCCGCCAGGTGGCCGCCCCATTCGTTGGCCTCTATCAGCGTCTCGTTGGCGATGATGTCCAGCTTCTTTTGCACCTCGCCCTGCACGTTCTCGGTGCTGGCGGTGCCCATCACGTCGCCCAGTTCGCCCTTGTTCACGGCCAGGGCGATGCGCTTGCAGGCGCGCGCCACCACCTCCAGCAGCAGGCGTAGCTGCGGCGGGATGCGGCCGTGGTCGCGCTGCTGCTCCACGAGGTAGCGGGTCAGGCTGATGCGTTCGGTCATTGCAGTGGGTCTCTCTTGGATGTGTGGTGCTGGAGGGTCAGGCAGCCAGGGCGCGGGTCACGACCTCGCGCACGTCGCTGGACAGCGCGGCGTGGCCAGCGACGCGGGCAATGGCTTCGCGCGCGGCGCCGCGGTAGGGCTCAGCCAGCTTGCTCCAGCGGTCCAGCGACCGGGCCAGGCGCGCGGCGACCTGCGGGTTGATGGCGTCCAGCTGCAGCACCTGCTCGGCCCAGAAGGCGTAGCCGGCGCCGTCGGCGCGGTGAAAGCCGCCGGGGTTGCCGTTGCAATAGCTGAAGATCACGCTGCGCGCGCGGTTGGGGTTCTTCAGCGAAAAGTCCGGGTGCTGCATCAGCGCGCGCACGGCGGGCAGGGCGTCGCCCGCGCGGTCCGGCGTGGCGGCCTGCAGGGCGAACCACTTGTCGATGACCAGCGCGTCGCCCTTGAACAGCGCGTGAAAGCGCTGCAGCGCCGGCGCGGCCAGCTCGTGGCCGCTGGTGACCAGGGCGGCCAGGGCGTTGAAGCGATCGGTCATGTTGCCGGCGGACTTGAAGCGCTGGTAGGCCTTGCCGGGCCAGACCGAATCGCCTTGCGCCTGCGCAGCCAGGCACAGCATGGACAGCGCCGCGCCGGCCAGCGCGCGGCGGCCGGCGGATTGCGGGTCGGGCCGGTAGGCGCCGCTGTCCTGGTGGGTCTCGAAAGCCCATTCCCAATCGGCCTGCAGGGCGGTGGCCAGCTCCAGGCGCAGCGCCTCGCGCACGGCATGCACGCGCTGCGGATCGACCGTGTCCAGCTGCTCGGCGATGTAGGCCTCGGAGGGCAGGCTCAGCACCAGCTCCTTGAAGGCGGCGTCCAGCTGCGGGTGGCGCAGCACGCCTTGCAGCGCCTGCACGATGGCGGGTGGCAGCAGTCTTTGGTCAAAACCGGCTCCAGCGCCCGTCCCGCCTGCGGGAGCTGCTATGCTTTCAATAGCAACGCGCAGCAGCAGGCGCTGGCCGGCCTCCCAGCGGTTGAAGGGGTCGCTGTCGTGCGCGAGCAGCAGCAGCAGGTCTTCGTCGCTGTAGTCGCACTCCAGCACCACCGGCGCGCTGAAGGCGCGCAGCAGCGAGGGCACGGGCGGCTGGGCGACGTGCGTGAAGGTCAGCGTCTGCTGCGCCTCGTGCAGCACGACGGTGCGCTCGGTGCCGCCAGGCTGCTCCTCGCCCTGCAGCTGCAGGGGCAGGGCGGCGCCTTGCGGGCCCAGCAGGCCCAGCGTCACGGGGATGACGAAGGGCTGCTTGTCCGCCTGGCCGGGCGTGGCCGGGCAGCTTTGCGACAGCTGCAGGGTGTAGGTCTGCGCAGCGGCGTCGTACTGGCCCACGGCCTTCACGCGCGGCGTGCCGGCCTGCGAGTACCAGCGCTTGAAATGCTCCAGGCGGCGACTGAGTTCGCTACCCGGGTTGGCGTCGGCCATGGCGGCCGCGAAGTCGTCGCAGGTCACCGCCTGGCCATCGTGGCGCTCGAAGTACAGCTTCATGCCGCGCGCGAAGCCCTCGCGCCCGACCAGGTTGTGCTGCATGCGCACCACCTCGGCACCCTTTTCGTAGATGGTGACGGTGTAGAAGTTGTTGATCTCGACGTAGCTGTCGGGCCGCACCGGGTGGGCCATGGGGCCGGCGTCCTCGGGGAACTGCACGGTGCGCAGCACGCGCACGTCCTCGATGCGCTTGACGGCGCGCGCGGACGGGCTGCCGGCCATGTCCATCGAGAATTCCTGGTCGCGAAAGACCGTCAGGCCTTCCTTCAGCGACAGCTGGAACCAGTCGCGGCAGGTGACGCGGTTGCCCGTCCAGTTGTGGAAGTACTCGTGGCCCACCACCGACTCGATGTTGGCGAAGTCCACGTCGGTCGCCGTCGCCTGGCTGGCCAGCACGTACTTGGTATTGAAGACGTTCAGGCCCTTGTTTTCCATCGCGCCCATGTTGAAGTCGCTGGTGGCGACGATCATGAAGCGCTCCAGGTCCAGCGGCAGGTTGAAGCGCGCCTCGTCCCAGGCAATCGATGCCATCAGCGAATTCATGGCGTGCTCGGTCTTGCCCAGGTCGCCGGCGCGCACCCAGACCTGCAGCAGGTGCTCGGTGCCGGCGCGGCTCTTGATCTTTTGCTCGCGCGCAACCAGCTTGCCCGCCACCAGGGCAAACAGGTAGCTGGGCTTCTTGTGCGGGTCCACCCAGCGGGCGAAGTGGCGGCCATCGTCCAGCTCGCCGCTTTCGACCAGGTTGCCGTTGGAGAGCAGCACCGGATAGGCCGCCTTGTCCGCGCGCAGCAGCACGCTGTAGGTGGCCATGACGTCCGGACGATCCAGGAAATAGGTGATGCGCCGAAAGCCCTGCGCCTCGCACTGCGTGAAGAACGTGCCTTCGCTCACGTACAGGCCCGACAGCTGGGTGTTCTTGATGGGCTGGCAGGTGGTGAAGATCTCCAGCTCGAAGGGCTCGTGGCCACCCGGCAGGTTTTCCAGCACCAGCTGGCCATCCTCCATCTTGAAGGACGTGCCTGCGCCATTGACCTGCACGCGCGCCAGGTTCAGCTCCTCGCCATCCAGGCGCAGCGGCTGGGGCGCCACCTGCGGGTTGCGGCGCACCTGCATCTTGCTCAGCACGCGGGTCTTGGCCGGGTCCAGGTCGAAGGTGAGCTGCACCGCGTCGATCCAGTACGCCGGGGGCGCGTAGTCCTGGCGTTGGATGGCAGCGGGTTGTCCTTCTCTCGACATCATCATCATGACGGATGCTTTCCTTGTCCGTGCCGGGCACGGGCGGTTTCAAAGGCCTTGCTTGAGCGAGGCTTCGATGAACTGGTCCAGGTCGCCGTCCAGCACTTTTTGCGTGGCCGAGACTTCGACGTTGGTGCGCAGGTCCTTGATGCGGCTGTTGTCCAGCACGTAGCTGCGGATCTGGTGGCCCCAGCCGACGTCGGTCTTGGTGTCCTCCAGCGCCTGCTGTGCCTGCATGCGCTTGCTCATCTCCAGCTCGTAGAGCTTGGAGCGCAGGCGCTGCCAGGCCACGTCGCGGTTGCTGTGCTGGCTGCGGCCGTCCTGGCATTGCACCACGATGCCCGTGGGCATGTGCGTCAGGCGCACGGCCGAGTCGGTCTTGTTGATGTGCTGCCCGCCCGCGCCGGAAGCGCGGTAGGTGTCGGTGCGCACGTCGGCCGGGTTGATGTCGATCTGGATCGAGTCGTCAATCTCGGGGTAGACGAACAGCGACGCGAAAGAGGTGTGGCGCCCGCCCGAAGAGTCGAACGGGCTCTTGCGCACCAGGCGGTGCACGCCGGTCTCGGTGCGCAGCAGGCCATAGGCGTACTCGCCCTCGATGTGGATGGTCGCGCCCTTGATGCCGGCGATGTCGCCAGGCGTTTCCTCATCCACCGTGGCCTTGAAGCCCTTGCGCTCGGCGTACTTCAGGTACTGGCGCAGCAGCATGCCGGCCCAGTCGCACGCTTCGGTGCCGCCGGCGCCGGCCTGGATGTCGATGTAGCAGTTCAGCGGGTCGGCCTCGCGCCCGAACATGCGGCGGAACTCGAGTTCCTCGATCAGCGGCTGCAGCTTGGCCGTCTCGGCCTCGATGGTGGCGAGGCCCGCTTCGTCGCCTTCCTCGCGGCTCATCTCGTACAGCTCGCTGTTGTCGGCCAGCTCCGCGGTGAGCTTTTGCAGCGTCAGCACCACGGCGTCGAGCGATTTTTTTTCCTTGCCCAGGTCCTGGGCCTTCTTGGGGTCGTTCCAGACGTTCGGGTCTTCAAGCGACGCGTTTACCGTGCGCAGGCGTTCGTATTTGGCATCGTAGTCAAAGATACCTCCGTAACTCGCGCGTGCGCGCGCTGAGGTCTTCGAGGGTGTTGCCGATCTGGTTGATGTGTTCTGCTTCCATGGTGATTCTTTCCTGTGTGTTCTGCGTGAAATAACAGGCGATTTTCTCATGGAGCCCACGCCGGCCCGTGGGTAGGGGGATGGGCTAAAAATGATAGCTGCCAGCGCTTGACTGGCAAGCGCTTCAGGCCGATTTGCCTTAAATCTTCGAGACGAAGTCTTCGATCAGCTTCGCCACCACCTGTGGCTGGTCGTGGTGCAGCATGTGGCCCGCGTCCTGCACCACGGCCGTGCGCACGTCGCGCACGTGCGTCAGGCGCTGGTGGTACTCGGCCAGGGTGTACTTGTCCTTCCACCACTGGCTCAGGCTATCGCTGTTCGCCTCCACGGACAGCACGGGCGCGCGAATGGCGGCGTACAGCGCCAGGGCCTCGTCCACGCGGAACAGGTGCGGATTGACGATCTTGTGGGCGTCGTCGCCCAGGATGGCCCAACGGCCGTCGGCGCCGGGCGCGGCCCACTCGCGCGCCAGCCAGGCGGCCTTGCCCGCGGGCAGGCGCGGGTTGGTCTTCATCAGGCGCTGGGCCACGCCGTCGGCATCGTCATAGGTCTTGAGCGCCAGTTCGCCGCGCTCGTGCTGGCGGATCTCCTCCATCCACTGGGCGTAGCGGCGCGGGGCTTGGCTTGGGTGGGTGGCGGGCAGGCCAAAGCCCTCCAGGTTGACCAGGCGGCGGATGCGCTCGGGGCGCACGCCGCCATAGACCATGGCCACGTTGCCGCCCATGCTGTGGCCCACCAGGTCGATGGGCTGGGCGCCGGCGTAGTGGTCCAGCAGCTGGTCCAGGTCGGCCAAGTAGTCGGCAAAGGCGTAGTGGTCACAGGGCGCGGCCGGGCGCGTGTGGCCGAAGCCGCGCCAGTCGGGGGCGATGATCTGGCGGCCGGCGGCAAAGGCCTTGCTGAAGGCATCGACCACGAACTGCCAGGATGCACCCACATCCATCCAGCCGTGCACCAGCACCAGCGGCGCCTGGCCGGGCTGGGGGGCGCCCCACAGGCGCACGTGGTAGTCGAGGTGGCGGATGCGCACGGTTTCGGTGCGCGCGGTGCGAAGGGGCTGGTACATGGGGCCGGATTATTTGCGTCGCGCCGGCGGCGCCCAGTCGTGCCTGGGACAGTGTGCGCGCTGCACGCCGGCGCGGGCGTCCGTACACTCGGGCGCTGCATTTTTTGACGGAGCCCGTTGCATGAACACCCTTCCCCTTGGCCACAGCGACCTGCGTGTCACCCCCATCTGCCTGGGCACCATGACCTTCGGTGAGCAGGTGGACGAGCACGACGCCCATGCCATCCTGGACCAGGCGCTGGAGCGCGGGGTGAATTTCATCGACACGGCGGAGATGTACGCCGTGCCGGCGCGCGAGGCCACCTATGGCGCCACCGAGACCATCATCGGCAACTGGCTGGCAGCGCGCCCCGGCGTGCGCCAGCGGCTGGTGCTGGCGACCAAGGTGGCCGGGCCCTCGCGCGGCATGCCGTGGATTCGTGACGGCGTGGGCATGACGGCCGCCGACATTGCCGCTTCGTGCGAGGGCAGCCTGCGCCGGCTGCAGACGGACGTGATCGACCTGTACCAGATCCACTGGCCCGAGCGGCATGTGCCCGCCTTTGGCCAGCTTTACTACGACCCGGCCAAGGAGACCAGCCAGACGCCCCTGCACGAGCAGCTGCAGGCGCTCGCCCGGCTGGTGCGCGCCGGCAAGGTGCGCTACATCGGCCTGTCCAACGAGACGCCCTGGGGCGTGCACGAGTTTGTGCGACTGGCCGAGCAGCACGGCCTGCCGCGCGTGGTGGCGGTGCAAAACCCGTACGGCCTGCTCAACCGCAGCTGGGACAACGCCATGGACGAGAGCTGCCACCGCCTCGGCGTGTCGCTGCTGGCGTACTCGCCGCTGGGCTTCGGCCTGCTCACGGGCAAGTACGACCAGCATGCGCCCACCGAGCCAGGGGCGCCGCAGGATGCGCGCCTGGCGCGCTACGAATCGGTGCGCAAGCAGCGCTGGGGCCGGCCGGAAGCGCTGGCCGGCGCGCGCCGCTACAACCAGCTGGCGCGCGATCACGGGCTGACGCCCACCCAGCTGGCGCTGGCGTTTTGTTACCGCAGCTGGCGCGTGGCCAGCACCATCATCGGCGTGACCTCTGCCGCGCAGCTGCATGACGACCTGGACGCCTGGAGCGTGCAGTTGAGCCCTGAGCTGCTGGCCGAGATCGACGCCATCCGCTGGCAGCTGCGCGACCCGGCGCAGTAAATATTTAGGTAAAAAACGGCTCCAGCGCCCGCCAGTCAAGCGCTGGCAGCTATCAATTTTGAATATTTTCCATGGCGAAGAAAGGCAAGGTCGCGCACATCAGCGAGACGCCCGCCACGCAGCTGCTGCGCGCGCGCGGCGTGGCGTTCACCGAGCACCCCTACGACTACGTGGAGCACGGCGGCTCGGCCGAGTCAGCGCGCCAGCTAGGGCTGGATGAACACCTGGTCGTCAAGACCCTGGTCATGCAGGACCAGGACGCGCGCCCGCTCGTCGTGCTGATGCATGGCGATTGCACCGTGTCCACCAAGAACCTGGCGCGCCAGATCGGCGCCAAGAGCGTCGAGCCGTGCAAGCCCGACGTCGCCCACCGGCACAGCGGCTACCTGGTGGGCGGCACCTCGCCCTTTGGCACGCGCAAGGCGATGCCGGTGTTCATCGAGGAAAGCATTCTTGAGCTGCCGCGCATCGCCATCAACGGCGGGCGGCGCGGCTACCTGGTGCAGCTCGATCCGCAGGTCTGCGTGCAGCTGCTGGGCGCGCGGGCCGTGCAGTGCGCGCTGGCACAATGACCGGCCGCTTTTCCACGACTGTCGCCTTCTCAACGTGAATTCCATCCTGCTCACCCTTGCCGCCACCGTGGCCGCCTACTTGCTGGGCTCGCTGTCGTTCGCCGTCATCGTCAGCCGCCTGATGGGCCTGAACGACCCGCGCACCTACGGCAGCAAGAACCCCGGCGCGACCAACGTGCTGCGCTCGGGCAACAAGGCCGCGGCGGTCGTCACGCTGCTGTTCGACGCGCTCAAGGGCTGGCTGCCGGTGGTGCTGGTGCGCTGGTTCGGCCCGCCCTACGGGCTGGAGGAGGGCACCCTGGCGCTGGTGGGCCTGGCGGCCTTCGTGGGCCACCTGTGGCCGGTGTTCTTCCGCTTCGAAGGCGGCAAGGGCGTGGCCACGGCTGCCGGCGTGCTGCTGGGCATCAGCGGCTGGCTGGGCCTGGCCACGCTGGCCACCTGGGTCATCATCGCCTTCTTCTTTCGCTACTCCTCGCTGGCATCGCTGGTGGCGGCGGTGTTTGCACCCTTCTTCTATGTGCTGGGCGCCGGCATGGCCTGGTACAGCGACGCGCGCGTGGGCCTGGCAATCGCTGTCATGTCCGGGCTGCTCGCCTGGCGGCACAAGGACAACATCCGCCGCCTGGTCCAGGGCCAGGAATCGCGCCTGGGCGCCAAGAAGAAGTAGGGGCTGCTAGAGCGTCTGCGTGCGCTGGGCCGCGTACAGGCCCAGGCGCACCATGGTGCGGTGGTTCAGCTCCAGCGTGACGGCCGAGCGCGCCAGCGCCGACTGGATGCGCGGGCCGCTGCTGCTTTGCGTCTGGTACAGCTGGGGCGCCGTCAGCGGCTCGCCGCGCGCGTCCAGCACGCTGGCCACCAGCGGGGCGTTGGCCCGCTCGCTGCGGCGCAGCACCACGGCCGCCTCGCCGTTGTCCATGCGCACGAAGGTGCCCGGCGGGCACAGCCCCACGGTGCGCACCAGGGTGTGGCTGACCTCGTCGCGCCCCTGTCCCTCGTCGCCCACGATGGCGCGCACCGAATCGGTGGCGCTGCGGCCCGCGCGCGACGTGCGCGGACTGATCATGGCGGCGTAGCGGTCGATGGTGCCCAGCACGCGGGCCAGGCGCTGCGCCGGGGGCAGGCTGGCCAGGGGCGCCTGCTCGGGCAGCTGAACGTGGTGCTGGGCCACCACCTGCAGCCACAGCGCATCGCCGATGCCCATGCGCTGCAGCAGCTCGCAGCCGACCTGGGGGTGGCGGGCCACAGCCTGCTGCTGCTCGGGTGTAAGCGGCTCGCGCTGCTCGGCCAGCTGGTCCTGCAGCGCCGTCATGCCGATGTTCATGGTGAAGGCCGCGCCCACCAGGCTGGCGCGCTCGTGCGCGGGCAGGGCCAGCTCGCCCGCCAGGATGTGGCACAGCGCGGCGCACACCAGCGCGTGCGAGCCGCTGTAGCCCACGGTGGAGGTGGTGGCCAGCTGGAACATCAGGTACAGCGCCGCGTCGATGTCGTGGGCCACCAGGTCGGCCAGCCAACGGTCGCACTGGCGCAGCTTGGGGCCCAGCCCCTGCACCTGGGACGGACGGGCCAGCAGCGTGCAGGCGAGCGCCTCCAGGTCGGACCACTGGCCCAGCAGGTCTTCGTACTCGCTGTCCGGCGGCTCGCCGGCGCGAGGCTTAGTCGCGGAAGTTGTCAAAGGTCAGCGGCAGGTCGGTCACTTCCTTGCGGATCAGCGCCATGACGGCCTGCAGGTCGTCGCGCTTGGGTGCAGTGACGCGCACTTTCTCTTCCTGGATGGCGGCCTGCACCTTCAGCTTGCTGTCCTTGATCAGGCGCTGGATCTTCTTGGCCTGCTCGGAGTCGATGCCGTTCTTGACCTTGACGATCTGCTTGACCTTGTCGCCGCCGATCTTGGTGGGTTTTTGCACGTCCAGGAAGCGCACGTCCACGCTGCGCTTGGTGAGCTTGCCGCGCAGCAGGTCCTCGACCTGCTGCAGCTGGAACTCGGCGTCGCCCAGCAGCGTGATTTCCTTGTCCTTGAGCTCCACGCCGGCGGACGTGCCCTTGAAGTCGAAGCGCGTGCCGATCTCCTTGGAGGCGTTGTCCACGGCGTTCTTCACTTCAACGAAATTGGCTTCACAAACGATATCGAAAGAGGGCATGACAGTACCTCGGAAAACGGGCCAGGCCCCGTGCGGCAAAGGCACGGGTGCGACAATTCGGGCAATGGTAGTCGAGAAAAATGTGCCCTTGCAGGGCTGCAACACCTTCGGCATCGCGGCGCGCGCCCACACCCTGGTGCGCGTGCGCGCGCCGCAGGACGTGCAGGACGTGCTGGCCGACCCGCTGCTGGCGCGGTCACCGAAATTCGTGCTGGGCGGGGGCAGCAACATCGTGCTGACGGGCGACGTCGAGCCGCTGGTGCTGAAGATGGAGATCCGAGGCATGCGCCTGCTGGAGGAAACGGACAGGGGCTGGATCGTCGAGGCCGGCGCCGGCGAGGCCTGGCACGACGCCGTGGCCTGGACGCTGGCGCACGGCTGGCCGGGGCTGGAGAACCTGGCGCTGATCCCTGGCACCGTGGGCGCGGCGCCGGTGCAAAACATCGGCGCCTATGGCGTGGAGCTGCAGGACCGCTTCCACTCGCTGCGCGCGGTGGACCTGGACACGGGGGCCACTTTCGAGCTGGATGCCTCGCAATGCGCCTTCGGCTACCGCGACTCGGTGTTCAAGCACCGCTCGCCGGCTGCCGGCGGCTTCGGCCTGGCCGGCCGCGCCATCATCACGCACGTGCGCTTTTGGCTGTCCAAGGACTGGCGGCCCGAGCTGGGCTACCTGGACCTGGAGAAAAAGCGCGAGGAATCGGGCATCCAGCAGCCCAGCGCGCAGCAGATCTTCGAGTGGGTGTGCGAGGTGCGCCGCGCCAAGCTGCCCGATCCGGCCGTGGTGGGCAACGCCGGCAGCTTCTTCAAGAACCCCACCGTCACGCCCGAGCAGTGCCAGGACATCATCGCCCGCGAGCCCAAGGTGGTGCACTACGTGCTGCCTGACGGGCGCTTCAAGCTGGCCGCCGGCTGGCTGATCGACGCCTGCGGCTGGCGCGGCAAGAGCGTGGGCAAGGCGGGCGTCTATGACCGCCAGGCGCTGGTGCTGGTCAACCGCGGCACGCCCGAGGCCAGCGTGACCGGCGGCGAGGTGATGACACTGGCGCGCGCCATCCAGACCAGCGTCTATGAGCGCTTCGGCATCCGGCTGGAGCCGGAGCCGGTGGTCGTCTGACGCTCCTGTTTTGATAGCTGCCGGCGCTTGATTGGCGGGCGCTGGAGGCCAAAAAGGCTTGAAGCCCGGCTACATCGACTCGGCCAGCATGGCGCGGTAGTCGTCGGCGCTGGCCTCGCGCGGGTTGGTCTTGTGGCAGTGGTCGGCCATGGCGCCGCGGATCACCTCGTCCCACATGTCCTCGGTCACGCCCAGGCCAGCCAGGCGGGTGGGCAGGCCCAGGCGGTCGGTCATGTCCTTCACGGCCTCGGCCACGTCGGCGCCTTGCGGCAACCCCATGGCGTGCGCCATGCGCTCGATGCGCCGCTCTGTTTGTACCTGCCCAGCCTGCGCGTTGAAGCGGATCACGGCCGGCAGGAACACCGCGTTCAGCGTGCCGTGGTGCAGCCGCGGGTTCAGCCCGCCCAGGCTGTGGCTGAGCGAGTGCACGCAGCCCAGCCCTTTCTGGAACGCCATGGCGCCCTGCATGCTGGCGCTCATCATGTTCAGCCGCGCTTCGCGGTTGGCGCCATCGCGCGTGGCCGCCTCGATGTGCTGCCAGCCGCGCGCCAGGCCGTCGAGCGCGATGCCGTCGGCCGGCGGGTTGAAGGCGGTGGACATGAAGGTCTCCATGCAGTGCGCGATGGCGTCCATGCCGGTGGCGGCGGTGAGCTGCGGCGGCAGGCCCAGCGTCAGGCCCGGGTCGCAGATCGCGGTGCGCGGCACCAGGTGCCAGGAGTGAAAGCCCAGCTTGCGGTGGTCATCCACGATGAGGATGGCGCCGCGCGCCACCTCGCTGCCGGTGCCGCTGGTGGTGGGCACGGCGATCAAAGGTGCCACGCGCTCGGTAATGCGCGCCGAGCCGCCCTCGATGGTGGCGTAGGTGGTGAGCGGCCCCTCGTGCGTGGCGGCGATGGCGATGCCCTTGGCGCAGTCGATGGCCGAGCCGCCGCCCACGGCGATCAGGCCGTCGCAGCGCTCCTGGCGGTACAGCTGCACGGCGGCGCGCACGG
Organism: Pulveribacter suum; assembly: GCF_003013695.1. GTDB lineage: Bacteria > Pseudomonadota > Gammaproteobacteria > Burkholderiales > Burkholderiaceae_C > Melaminivora > Melaminivora suum. Next base: position 1,790,249 of record NZ_CP027792.1, read on the forward strand.
CAGCCTCGGTGGGGTTGGAGGGGGTCTGGTCGAACACCGCGACGGCCAGGCCGGCCAGAGCATCGAGCGCCGGCTGCAGCACGCCGGCCGCGCGCACGCCCGGGTCGGTCACCACCAGCGGGCGCGTGATGCCGACGCGGGCGCATTCCTGCGCCAGCAGGCGCACCGCGCCGAATTCGAACTGGATCTGGGTGACGTAGTTGATGAAGGCCATGGCTGCAACGGACGGTGGATAGCAATTACGATGACCCGCCACATTACAACCAGGAGACCCGTATGACCAAGAAGCAAACCCTTGCAGGGCTGGCGCTGGCCGTCGCCTGCGCGACAGGCGCCAGCGCCCAGTGCCTGGACGACGCGCAGGTCGGCGCCCTGGCCGCGCGCTACGCCGACAAGGCGCCGGCGGCCAATTTCGCCGCGCCGCTGTCGGATGCCGACGCCGCCTGCACGAGAAAGCGCTTCAACGCGCTGCTGGCCGAGCGCCTGGGCAAGGTGGTGGGCTACAAGGCGGGCCTTACCAACCCGGCGGTGCAAAAGCGCTTTGGTACCGACCAGCCGGTGTGGGGCGTGCTGTACGAAGGCATGGTGCAGGCGAGCGGCTTTGCCACGCCGGCGCAGTTCGGCGCCCGCCCGCTGTACGAGGCCGACATGCTGGTGCGCGTGAAGGACGCGGCCATCCACCACGCCCGCACGCCGTACGAGGTGCTGCAGCACATCGACCAGGTCATCCCCTTCGTCGAGCTGCCCGACCTGATCGTGGAAAAGCCTGGCGAGCTGAACGGCGCCGGCGTGGCCGCCATCAACGTGGGCGCGCGCCTGGGCGTGGCCGGCGAACCCATCGCCGTGCCCGCCACGCGCGGCGAGCGCTACCGCCTGCTGGATGCGCTGGAGCGCATGCAGGTGCAGCTGACCAACCAAAGCGGCGAGCTGCTGGCCAGCGGCAAGGGCAGCGACATCCTGGGCCATCCGCTCAACGCCGTGGTGTGGCTCGCCCAGGCGCTGCAAAAGGAGGGCATCACGCTCAAGGCCGGCGACCTGGTCAGCCTGGGCTCGTTCTCGCCGCTGCTGCCCCCGAAGCCCGGCCTGGGCGTGACGGCCACCTACATCGGCCTGCCCGGCGCCAAGCCGGTGCAGGTGAGCTTTCAGTGAGCGGCGGCGCGCCGGGCCTGCAGTCGGCCTTTGAGGCGCACGCCCGCCAGCTCACCCCGCAGATGCGCAGCGTGCTCGAGCGCATGGCCCGCCTGGGCCGCCCGCCATTGCACTCTTTGCCCCCGGACCAGGCGCGCGCCGCCTACCAGGCCGGCGCCGAGGTGCTGGAGGTGCCGCGCGCCGAGCTGGCCCGCGTGGAGGACCTGCACATCCCCGCGCGCGACGGCGCATCGCTGCCCGCGCGCCTGTACGCACCCACGCTTGACGCCGGCCTGCCGCTGCTGCTGTTCCTGCACGGCGGCGGCTTCACCATCGGCAGCGTGGCCACGCACGACGTGCTGTGCCGCGAGCTGGCGCGGCTGGGCCGGTGCATGGTGGTGTCGCTGGACTATCGCCTCGCGCCCGAGCACCGCTTTCCCACCGCCGTGCACGACAGCTGGGACGCGCTGCGGTGGCTGGCCGCCCAGGCTACGCAACTGGGCGCGGATGGCTCGCGCCTGGCCGTGGGCGGCGACAGCGCCGGCGGCACGCTGGCCGCCGTCAGCGCCTTGCTGGCGCGCGACGCCGGCCTGGCGCTGGCGCTGCAGCTGCTGATCTACCCGGGCACCACGGCGCACCAGGACACGCCCTCGCACACCCGCTTCGCCCACGGCCTGGTGCTGGACCAGCCGGCCATCGCCTGGTTCTTCGAGCAGTACGTGGGCCACGGCCCCGAGCGCGAGGACTGGCGCTTCGCCCCGCTGCTGGCGCACGACCTGGAGGGCGCCGCCCCGGCCTGGGTGGCCCTGGCCGAGCTGGACCCGCTGGTGGACGAGGGCGTGGACTACGCCGACCGCCTGCGCGCCGCCGGCGTGCCGGTGGACATCGAGATCTACCGCGGCGTGACGCACGAGTTCATCAAGATGGGCCGGGCCCTGCCCGAGGCGCGCCAGTTCCACCAGGACGCGGGCCGCGCGCTGCGCCAGGCCTTCGCCACCGACTGACCTTTTTTCTTTGTTCTTTTGTCGCCATGCAACGTCAAGACTTCCGCTGCTTTCACCGCCTGCGCGTGCGCTGGGCCGAGGTGGACCCCCAGAAAATCGTCTTCAACGCCCACTACCTGACCTACGCCGACTGCGCGGTGACCGAGTACTGGCGCGCCCTGGCCTTGCCCTACGAGGCCAGCATGCACGTACTGGGCGGCGAGGTCTATCTGAAGAAGGCCGGGGTGGAATACCACGCCTCGGCGCGGCTGGAGGACATCCTGGACGTGGGTATCCGCTGCACGCGCATCGGCAGCAGCTCCATGGTGTTCGACGTGGGCATCTTCGCCGGCGACCGGCTGCTGGTCAGCATCGAGCTGATCTACGTTTTTGCCGACCCGGCCACGCAGACCAAGCGCCCCGTGCCGCCGGCGCTGCGCGCCATCATCGAGCACTACGAGGCCGCCGGCACCATGGTGGAGCTGCGTACCGGCGGCTGGGACACGCTTGGCCGCGACGCCACTGCCCTGCGCATGGCCGTCTTCGTGCAGGAGCAGGGGATCGATCCGGCCATCGAGATCGACGACCAGGACGCGCTGGCCGTGCACGCCGTGGCCTACAACCGCCTGGGCCTGCCCGTGGCCACGGGCAGGCTGCTGCCGGCCGTGGATGGCCAGGGGCGCATTGGCCGCATGGCGGTGGACCGCGTGGTGCGCGGCCAGCGCTGGGGCCGCGCCGTGCTGGATGCGCTGATGCAGGCCGCCCGCGAGCGCGGCGACAGCCACGCCACGCTGCACGCCCAGCGCAGCGCCGAGGACTTCTACCGCCGCGCCGGCTTTGCCGTGCAGGGCGAGCCGTTCGACGAGGCCGGCATCGCCCACATCACCATGCTGCGCGCCCTGCAGTGACTATGCTTTTGATAGCTGCCTGCGCTTGATGGGCGGGCGCTGGAGGCGGTTTTGACCTCTATTTTGGTCAGATGTCTTCCAGCAGCGCGTAGGGCAGGGCGGCCAGCGCCAGGGGCGCGCCGCCCACCGCCAGCGGCTTGTCCGCCGCGGCAATCTGCATGGACACCAGCGCATCCACGCCGCCGGCCGGGCTGGCGGCGGCCTGCACCACCTGGCCCACGGGCTGTTCGGCATCGCCTTGCGCGAACACCTCGGCACCCACCTCCAGGGCCGACGGCGCATGCACCAAGAAGGCGCGGCGCTTGAGCGTGCCGCGGAACTGGCTGCGCGCCACCACCTCCTGGCCGGGGTAGCAGCCCTTTTTGAAGTTCACGCCGCCCACCGATTCGTAGTTCAGCATCTGCGGCACGAAGGCCTCCACCACCGGCTGGGTCAGCGTGGCCACGCCGCTGCGCACTTCGCCCCACAGCCACAGTTCGGGCGCCAGCGGCGCGGCCATCAGGGCCGGGCTGCCGGCGGGCGCCAGCCACAGGGCGCGCGGCTGGCCGTCGGCCGGGTACAGGGCGATTACGCTGGCGCCGCCCGCCTGCGCCAGCGTCCAGGGCGGGCTGCCTGCCGGCAGCAGGGCGGAGGCTGCCTCGCCCGTCAGGCCCAGCAGCTGGAAGTCGGCCGTGGCATCGCTCAGTTTCGCCTTGGCCCGCAGCACGAACATCGACAGCCGCTTGAGCGTGGGCGCCAGCAGGTCGCGGCTGCACACCAGCAGCACCTCATCGGCGCTGCGCTTGAAGCCGATGAAGCTGGCCAGCATGCGGCCCTTGGGGTTGAGCAGCGCGGCCAGGCGCGCGTGCTGCAGGTCCAGCAGGGCGAAGTCCTGCGTCAGCTGGCCATGCAGGAAGGCGGCGGCGTCCTCGCCGGCCACGCGGATCACGCCCAGGTGGAGCAGCGGCGCGGCCCCGGCGGGCAGCAGGGCGGCGGGGTTCAGGGCAGGGGTCACGGGCTGGGATGCGGTCATCCGTCAATTATCATGGCCGGCTCCCTTGCCCCTGCCAACGCTGCTTTTTCTCCCTGACAACCGTGCGCCGACTGCTCGTCCTGTTGCTCCTTATCGCGGTCGCCGCCGGCGTCGGCGCCGCCTGGTGGCTGCACGCGCCCCTGCCCCAGCGCGCCGGCAGCGCCCCGGCCGGCCAGCCGCTGGAGCTGGAGATCGAGCCCGGCACCACTCCGCGCGGCGTGGCCCGCGCGGCCGTGCAGGCCGGGCTGGACACCAACGCCGACCTGCTGTACTGGTGGTTCCGCCTGTCGGGCAAGGGCCGGGGCATCAAGGCCGGCAACTACGAGATCCCGGCAGGCACGTCGCCCCGGGCGCTGCTGCAAAAGCTGGTGCGCGGCGAAGAAGCCCTGCGCGCCGTGACGCTGGTGGAGGGCTGGACCTTCCGCCAGGTGCGCCAGGCCGTGGCCCGCGCCGAGCAGCTGCGCCCGGACACCGCCAGCCAGAGCGACGAGGCCATCATGGCCGCCCTGGGCCGCGCCGGCGTGGCGCCCGAGGGGCGGTTCTTCCCCGACACCTACACCTACGCCAAGGGCAGCAGCGACTTGGGCCTGCTGCGCCGCGCGCTGCACGCCATGGATCGGCGCCTGGAGGCCACCTGGGCGCAGCGCGATGCGCGCACGCCGCTGAAGAGCGCCGACCAGGCCCTCATCCTGGCCAGCATCGTGGAGAAGGAAACCGGCCGCGCCGAAGACCGCGCGCAGATCGCGGGCGTCTTCACCAACCGCCTGCGCACCGGCATGCTGCTGCAGACCGACCCGACCGTCATCTACGGCCTGGGCGAGAAGTTCGACGGCAACCTGCGCCGGCGCGACCTGACCACCGACACGCCCTTCAACACCTACACCCGCGCTGGCCTGCCGCCCACGCCGATCGCCATGCCGGGCAAGGCCTCGCTGCTGGCCGCGGTGCAGCCGGCCGACACGCGCGCCCTGTACTTCGTCGCCCGCGGCGACGGCTCCAGCCATTTCAGCGAATCGCTGGACGAGCACAACCGCGCCGTCAACAAATACCAGCGCAAGCAGTGACGACAGGCCTGTTCATCACCTTCGAGGGCATCGACGGCGCCGGCAAGTCCTCGCACATCGACGCGCTGGCGCGCGCCTTTGCCCAGGCGGGCCGCACCGCCCTGGTGACGCGCGAGCCCGGGGGCACGCCGCTGGCGGAGAAGCTGCGCGAGCTGCTGCTGCACGACGCCATGGACGCGCTGACCGAGACGCTGCTGGTGTTCGCCGCCCGGCGCGACCACTTGGCGCAGGTGATCGTCCCGGCCCTGGCGCGCGGCGAAGTGGTGCTGTGCGACCGCTTCACCGATGCCACCTTCGCCTACCAGGGCGGGGGGCGCGGCTTCGACTGGCAGGTGCTATCACAAATGGAGCAGCTTGCGCAGACCGGGCTTGGGCTGGAGCCCGATTTGATGCTCAACCCGCAGCTGACCCTGTGGTTCGACCTGCCGCCCGAGCTGGCGGCCCGGCGCCTGGCCGCGGCGCGTGCGCCTGACCGCTTCGAGGCCCAGCCGCTGGAATTCTTCACCCGCGTGGCGCAGGGCTACGCCCGCCGCGCCGCCGAAGCCGGGCCACGCTTTGCCCGCATCGACGCCGACCGCGCGCGCGAGCACGTAGCCGCCCAGATGCTGGCAGAGGTGGCCGAGCGCGGCTGGCTGCCCGCGCAAGGGGCCGCTGCATGAGCGCGCAGCCTGCCGTCGCCCCCTGGGTGGCCCTGCAGCGCGACCAGCTGCTGGCCCAGCGCGGCCACGCCTGGCTCTTGCACGGGCCGGCCGGCCTGGGCCAGTACGAGCTGGCACTGGAGCTAGTGCGCGCCTGGCTATGCGACGCGCCCACGCCTCACGGTGCCTGCGGCCAGTGCGCCAGCTGCCACGGCATTGCCGTGCGCGCCCATGCCGACCTGTGCGTGCTGATGCCCGAGACGCAGATGCTGGAGCTGGGCTGGCCCCTGCCCGAGAAGGCCCAGGCCGACATCGACGACAAGAAGCGCAAGGCGAGCCGCGAGATCCGCGTGGAGGCGATGCGCGACGCTGTGGAATTCGCCCAGCGCACCAGCGCCCGGGGCCGCGGCAAGGCGGTGCTGGTCTATCCGGCCGAGCAGATGAACCACATCACCGCCAATGCGCTGCTCAAAACGCTGGAGGAGCCCCCGGGCGACGTGCGCTTCGTGCTGGCCACCGGCGCGGCCCACCAGCTGCTGCCCACCATCCGCAGCCGCTGCCTGGCCCACACCATGGCTTGGCCAGAACCGGCGCAGATGCAGCAGTGGCTGGCCGGGCAGGGCGTCGAAGGCGACGCCGCCCAGGCCTGGCTGCGCGCCGCCGGCGGGCGCCCGCACGAGGCGCTGGCGCTGGCGCAGTCCGCGCGCAGCCCGGCCGCCTGGGCGCTGATCCCCAAGGCGCTGGCGCGGGGCGACGCTTCGGCGCTGGCTGATTTCTCCGGGTCGCAGGCGGTGGAGGTGCTGCAAAAGCTCTGCCATGACCTGCTGGCGTGCGCCCTGGGCGCCGCGCCGCGCTACTTCGCCGCCGCCGACCTGCCGCCGGCGGCCAGCGTGGCCGCACTCACGCGCTGGTGGCGCGCCCTGGTACAGCACGCCCGCACGGCCGACCACCCTTTCAGCGCAGGGCTGATGCTGGACGCCCTGGCCGCGCAGGCGCGCCAGGCCATAAACTCGCGGCAGTAACCTGTCCTGCCCCTCACTTACCAGCGTTGAAAGCCGCCGCCCATGAGCAGTCCCTCCACCGCGCCGCGCCCCAGCGTGATGCAGCTGAACATCAAGGAAAAGGCCGCCCTGTATGCGGCCTACATTCCTTTCTTCGAGGAAGGCGGCATCTTCGTGCCCACCCAGCGCGAATACCGGCTGGGCGACGATGTGTATGTGCTGCTGACCCTGCCGGACGACCCTCAGCGCTACCCCGTCGCCGGGCGCGTGGCCTGGGTCACCCCGGCGCGGGCGGCGGGCAACCGCACGCAGGGCGTGGGCATCCAGTTCCCCAAGGACGACAAGTCGCGCGAGCTGCGCCACAAGATCGAGGGCATCCTGGGCAGCAGCCTGGGATCGGACCGGGCCACGCAGACCATTTGATCGCCCGCCCCGCACCGCAGGCCGACCGCGCGCCGGTCGGCTTTTTCTTTTCCACGCCGCCACAGCCATGTTCGTCGATTCGCACTGCCACCTGAACTTTCCCGAGCTGCGGGGCGACCTGCCGCGCATCCGCCAGGCCATGGCCGACGCGCAGGTGGACCGCGCTCTGTGCATCTGCACCACGATGGAAGAGTTTGCCGAAGTGCACGCCCTGGCCACCGGGCATGACAACTTCTGGGCCACCGTGGGCGTACACCCCGACACCGAGGACATGACCGAGCCCACCGTGCAGGATCTCGTGCAGCGCGCCCGCCTGCCGCGCGTGGTGGCCATCGGCGAGACCGGGCTGGACTACTACGGCATGCAAGACCGCAAGGGTGGGCGCAGCATCGCTGACCTGGAATGGCAGCGCGAGCGCTTTCGCACCCACATCCGCGCCGCGCGCGAGGCGGGCCTGCCGCTGGTCATCCACACCCGCAGCGCGTCCCAAGATACCCTGGCCATCCTGCGCGAGGAGGGCGAGGACGGGGCGGGCAACCGCGCTGGCGGCGTGTTCCACTGCTTCACCGAGACCGCCCAGGTGGCCCGCGCGGCGCTGGAGCTGGGCTACTACATCTCGTTTTCCGGCATCCTGACCTTCAAGAACGCGCAGGACCTGCGCGACGTGGCCGCCTTCGTGCCCATGGACCGGCTGATGATCGAGACCGACAGCCCCTACCTGGCGCCCGTGCCCTACCGCGGCAAGACCAACAGCCCGGCCTACGTGCCCTACGTGGCGCAGCAGCTGGCGCAGGTCAAGGGGCTGACCGTGGAGGCGGTGGCAGATGCAACCAGCCGCAACTTCGAGCAACTCTTTTTATCGCGCGCGGCGCAGGAGCACGCATGAACACGGCGCGCCGCACCCTGCTGGCCGCGGCCCTGGCGCTGGGGGCTCTGGGCAGCGCCCAGGCAGGCGCCTACGAGGACTTCTTTCGCGCCATCGAGCTGGACAACGGCGAGCAGGTGGCCTCGCTGCTGCGCCGCGGCTTCGATCCCAACGCCCGCAGCGCCAAGCGCGTGCCGGCGCTGGTCGAGGCACTGCACAAGGACTCGGTGCAGGCGGCGGCCGTGCTGCTGCAATCGCGCGGGCTGGACGTGAACGCGCGCAACGCCAAGGGCGAGACGGCGCTGATGATGGCCGCCATCCGCGGCAACCTTCCGGCCGCGCGCGCCCTGATCTCCCGCAATGCCGACGTGAACCAGCAGGGCTGGACGCCGCTGCACTACGCCGCCAGCGGCACCACGGACCATGCGCCCGCCATGGTCACGCTGCTGCTGGAGCACTACGCCTACATCGATGCCGCGTCGCCCAACGGCACCACGCCGCTGATGATGGCCGTGCGCAACGGCCTGGCCGACACGGCGCGGCTGCTGGTGCTGGAGGGCGCCGACCCGACGCTGAAGAACGAACGCGGCCTGACGGCCGTGGATTTCGCCCGCCAGGCCGACCGCGATGACATGGTGGAGCTGGTGACGGGGGCCGTCCGGCGGCGCCAGCCGAACCGGGGCCAGTGGTAGGCTTGCTGACCGAAAAAATATCAGTCAAATAGGCCTCTAGCGCTCGCTGGGCAAGCGCTAGAGGCTATACTTTTTATAGCAACCCGCCGGCCGGCCGCGCCTGCAGGCGGGCGTACAGGCCGCCCAGCGCCAGCAGCTCGGCATGCGTGCCCTGCTCGGCGATGCGCCCGCGCTCCATGACGACCACGCGGTCGGCGTGCTCGATGGTGGACAGGCGGTGCGCGATCACCAGCGTGGTGCGCCCGCGCATGAGCTGCTGCAGGGCGTCTTGCACCAGGCGCTCTGACTCGGTGTCCAGCGCCGAGGTGGCCTCGTCCAGGATGAGGATGGGCGCGTCCTTGTACAGCGCCCGGGCGATCGCCAGGCGCTGGCGCTGGCCGCCCGACAGCTGGGTGGCGTTGTGTCCGACCACGGTGTGCATGCCCTGCGCCAGCGTGGCCACGTGCTGCGCCAGGTTCGCCGCGGCCAGGCAGTCCTGCACACGCTGCTCGTCCACCGGCAGGCCCAGGGCCACGTTGGCGGCAATGCTGTCGTTGAACATCACCACGTCCTGGCTGACCAGGGCGAACTGCGCGCGCAGCGAAGCCAGGTCCCAGTCGCGCACCGGCACGCCGTCCAGCAGCACGGCGCCGGCGGCCGGCTCCAGAAAGCGCGGCAGCAGGTTGACCAGCGTCGTCTTGCCCGCGCCCGACGGGCCCACCAGCGCCACCACCTCGCCGGGGCGGATGGCCAGGCTGACGCCGCCCAGGGCGGGCGCGTGCGTGTCGGTGAAGGACACGTGCACGTCCTGCAGCTCGATCGCTCCTTGCGCGCGCGCGGTGCTGTGGCTGCCGCTGCTTTCCGGCTCGGCCTGGCTCAGCAGCGCCAGGCCGCGCTCCAGCGCCGCCACGCCGCGGGTGATGGGGTTGGCCACGTCGGCCATGCGGCGAATGGGGGCGATCAGCATCAGCATGGCTGCGATGAAGGAGGCAAAGCCCCCCACGGTCACGTCGCCGGCGCCGCTGGCGCGGCTTTGCCACAGGGCGATCACGATGACCGCCGACAGCGCCACCGCGGCCAGCAGCTGGGTGGTGGGCGTCATGGCCGCCGAGGAAATGGTGGACTTGATGGCCAGCTTGCGCAGCTGCTGGCTGAGCACGCCGAAGCGCCCGGTCTGCTGCTGCTGTGCGCCGTGCAGGCGCACCATGCGGTGGGCCAGCACGTTCTCTTCCACCACATACGCCAGGTCGTCGGTGGCCTGCTGGCTGGTCTTGGTGATGCGGTACAGGCGGCGCGACAGGGTCTTCATGATCCAGGCCACGCCCGGCACCATGACGGCCACGATCAGCGTCAGCTGCCAGTTCAGGTAGATCAGGTAGCCCAGCAGCGCCACCAGCGTGAAGCCGTCGCGCGACACGCCCATGAGGGCCTGCACCAGCGCGGTGAAGCCGGCCTGCACCTCATACACCACGGTGTTGGACAGCGCGCTGGCCGACTGGCGGCCGAACAGCTCCATGCGCGCCACCATCAGCCGCTCGAACAGCGCCATGCGCAGGCGCAGCATGCCCTCGTTGGCGATGCGCGCCAGCGCGTACTGGCCGGTGAACTGCGCCACGCCACGCACCAGGAACACACCGATGATGGTCACCGGCACCGCCCACAGCGGCAGCGAGCGATCGGTGAAGCCCTGGTCCAGCAGGGGTTTGAGCAGGGCGGGGATGAGCGGCTCGGTGGCGGCGCCCACCAGCGTGGCCAGCCCGGCCAGACCCCAGGCCAGGCGTTGGTGGCCGAAATACACGTGCAGGCGCTTCAGACGCGCCAGCAGCGAAAGTGCCGGCGCCGGCACGGCAGCAGCCGGCGCGGCGCTTTGGTTCTTTTCTTGCATGAGGGGCGGATTCTACGGACGGGCGCCGGCACAGTTTGTCACCTGCCCTGTGGCCTGATGTGTAACATGGCGGGCTTCGTTGTCCGGCCCCTGGCCCTTGACGGTGCTTCATTCCTCATTCGATGGATGCCCTGACGCCCATGCGCATTGACCGCTTGCTCCCTTCTTCCTCCTCCCCTCGCGCTTCCCTGTCTTCCCTGTCCATGGCCGTGACACGCCGCGGCGCCGCCGTGGCGCTGGGCAGCGCCTGCGCGCTGCCGGCGCTGGCGCAGTTCCGGGTGGAGATCACCGGCGTCGGCCTGACGCAGCTGCCTGTCGCCATCGCGCCGCTGCGCGGCGAGGCACAGGCGCCGCAGAAGATCTCTGCCATCGTCCAGGCCGACCTGGAGCGCAGCGGGCGCTTCATCGGCGTGGACGCCTCTGGCGTGGCGCTGGACGAGTCCTCCCGCCCCGACCTGGCGCTGTGGCGCCAGCGCAAGGCCGACGCGCTCAGCTCCGGCAGCATCACGCGCCTGGCCGACGGCCGCTTCGACGTGCGCTTTCGGCTGTGGGACGTGGTCAAGGCGCAGGATCTGGGCGGCCAGAGCTTCGTCGTCACTCAGGCCGACCTGCGCCTGGTGGCGCACCGCATCGCCGACTACATCTACGAAAAACTCACTGGCGAGCGCGGCGTGTTTTCCACCCGCATCGCCTACGTGACCAAAGTCGGCTCGCGCTACAGCCTGTGGGTGGCCGATGCAGACGGCGAGAATGCCCAGTCGGCCCTGTCCAGCCCCGAGCCCATCATCTCTCCGGCCTGGTCGCCCACGGGCTCGCAGCTGGCCTATGTGTCGTTCGAGTCGCGCAAGCCGGTGGTCTATGTGCATGACGTGGCCAGTGGCCGCCGGCGGCTGATCGCCAACTTTCGCGGCTCCAACAGCGCGCCGGCCTGGTCGCCCGACGGCAGCCAGCTGGCCGTGACACTCAGCCGCGACGGCGGCTCGCAGCTGTACACCATCGACGCCAGCGGCGGCCAGCCGCGCCGGCTGATGCAAAGCAGCGGTATCGACACCGAGCCGGCCTTTTCCAGCGACGGGCGCAGCATCTACTTTGTGAGCGACCGCGGCGGCTCGCCCCAGATCTACCGCGTGGGCGCGGCAGGTGGCAATGCCGAGCGGGTGACCTTCCAGGGGTCCTACAACATTTCACCGTCCATCAGCCCGGACGGCCAGTGGTTGGCCTACATCTCGCGCGTTGGGGGCGGCTACAAACTGCACGTCATGGACCTGAAGTCAGGCACCGTAACGGCCGTCACGGATACCAACGCTGATGAGAGCCCCAGCTTCGCGCCCAACAGCCGGCTGATCGTCTATGCCACCCAGCAGCAGGGCCGCGACGCCCTGATGACCACCACACTGGATGGCAAGATCAAGGCGCGGCTGGCAGGGCAGGGCGGGGACATCCGCGAGCCCGACTGGGGCCCGTTCCAGAAATAAGACAACCAGAACATCCACACCCTTTTTTCGTTCCACCGAACTACTGCACTTCAGGAGAATCCACATGCCTCGCTTCCCCTTCCAACGCGTTTCCGCTGCCCTGGCCATTGCCGCACTGATGGCGGGCTGCAGCTCCGGCGTCAAGCTCGATGATGTGCCGGTGGAAGACCGCGGTGCCACGTCCACGGCGCCCGGCTCGGGCGCCAACTCGGGCTCGACTGGCCAAAGTGGCGTCGCGCCCGTGGACCTGACGCAATCCGGCCGTGAAGGGGAAGGCCCCGTGGGCGTGGCCCGTGTCATCTACTTCGACTTCGACAGCTACGTGGTGAAGCCGGAATTCCAGTCGGCACTGGACCAGCACGCTCGCTACCTGAAGAGCTCGAACGCCCGCAAGGTCATGATCGAAGGTCACACCGACGAGCGCGGCGGTCGCGAATACAACCTGGCCCTGGGCCAAAAGCGCGCCGAGGCCGTGCGACGTTCGCTGGGCCTGCTGGGCGTGTCCGATGCCCAGATGGAAGCCGTGAGCTTCGGCAAGGAAAAGCCCGCTTCTGTGGGCCACGGTGAAGACGCGCATTCGCAAAACCGCCGCGCCGAACTGTCGTACCGCTGATGGCAGCGTCTCGCCAAATCTCGCGGCGTCCGCGCGCTGCGGCTGTGGCCGCCGTGTTTGTGGCCACGCTGGCGTGGGCCGGGCCCAGCTACGCTCTGTTTGAGGACGACGAAGCGCGCCGCGCCATTTTGGAGTTGCGTCAGCGCGTCGATGCGTTGATGCAGTCCAGCCAGCGTGCGGGTGAGCGCTCCGGTGACGAGGTCTCGCAGCTGCGCCGCAGCCTGCTGGACCTGCAGTCGCAGATTGAAGCCCTGCGCACTGAACAGGCCTTGTTGCGTGGCCAGAACGAGCAGCTGATGCGCGACGTGGGCGAGCTGCAGCGCCGGCAAAAGGACATGGCCCAGGGGGTGGACGAACGCCTGCGCCAGTTCGAGCCCGCCAAGGTCACGGTGGATGGCCGCGAGTTCCAGGCCGACGCTGCTGAAAAGCGCGATTTTGAGGCCGCCCTGGCGGTTTTCCGTTCCGGCGGCTTTGCCGATTCGGTGCCGGCGTTCGGGTCTTTCCTGCGTCAATATCCGCAGTCGGGCTATGCGCCATCGGCCCGGTTCTGGTTGGGCAACGCCCAGTACGCCACGCGTGACTACAAAGAAGCGATCAACAACTTCAAGGCCTTGCTGGCCGCCGCGCCCGATCATGCGCGGGCACCTGAGGCGGCCTTGTCGATCGCGAACTGCCAGATCGAGCTGAAGGACACGCGCTCCGCGCGCAAGACGCTCGAAGACCTCATCCGCACCTACCCGCAATCCGAGGCGGCCACCGCTGCCAAGGAGCGGCTGGCACGGCTGAAGTGAACGCGCTGGCTGCTTCCGCGCCGCTACCGCCGCACGAACCAGACGCCGAGCGCCGCTTTGGCGGGCTGGCGCGCCTGTACGGCGTAGCAGGGGCAGCGGCCATTCGGCGTGCCCACGTGGCTGTGGTGGGCATCGGCGGCGTGGGTTCCTGGGCTGCTGAGGCCCTGGCGCGCAGCGGCGTCGCACAGCTCACGCTGATCGACCTGGACCACGTGGCGGAGTCCAACATCAATCGCCAGGTCCACGCGCTGTCCACCACGGTGGGCCAGTCCAAGGTGCAGGCCATGGCCGAGCGCATCGCGCTCATCCATCCAGGCTGCGAGGTGCATGGGGTGGAGGATTTTGCGGAGCCCGGCAACTGGCCGGCCATCCTGCCGCCCGGTGTACAGGCCGTCATCGATGCCTGTGACCAGATGAAGGCCAAGACGGCCATGGCCGCCTGGGCCTTGAGAACGTGCATGCACTTCATCGCCGTGGGCGCTGCCGGCGGCAAGCGCCATGGCCACAAGGTGGAAGTGGACGACTTGGCCCACACCACCCATGACCCTCTGCTGGCCCAGCTGCGCTATCGACTGCGCCGCGAGCACGGTGCGGCCCAGGGTGGCAAGCGCATCGGCGTGCCCTGCGTTTTCAGCCGCGAAGCCGTGGCTCCGCCCCATGCGTCCTGCGAGCTGGAAGCCGGCGATGGCACGCTGAACTGCCACGGCTACGGCTCAAGCGTCGCCGTGACTGCCAGCTTCGGCCTGTGCGCGGCTGGCTGGCTGCTGGACCGCATCGCCCTGGCCGCACCGGCGCCGTGAAAAGGCAGGCTATAATTCGAGGCTTCGCTGGAGTTGCAGCGAGCTTTGTCAAAGAAGCCGTGGGTCGTTAGCTCAGCCGGTAGAGCAGCGGACTTTTAATCCGTTGGTCACAAGTTCGAATCTTGTACGACCCACCACGCATCCATCCCAATCAAGCACTTGCGCCCTGTATCGGCACAAGTGCTTTTTTGTTTGTTGCCTACTCTGTGCTCTTTGAGCCTTCAAGCTGCTTGGGTCAGCTGAGGATTGCGATAGTTGCGTATCAGCGCCACCGTGTTCTGTACCTCGGCGCTGAACTGCGTGATCGATTCTTCCAGCCGTGCGATATACGCCTCGTCGCGGTAAATGCGCCGCACGATCAGGCGGGCATTGGGTGGGAAAGCCGGGTTGAAGCTCACGAAATCCCACCACTTGCGCTGCGTGACCCACATCGAGCCCTGAATCTGGGCTGTGTAGCCGGGTGGCTCGGCAGGCAGGGAAAGATAGTCGGCATGCGTGCGCTCGCGCGGGCATTTGATCTCCACGCCGCCGTCGTCATCCACCAGGCCATCGGGTGAGACGCCGCAAGGCAGGTGTTCGTGCAGGCAAAAACCCACTTCGGTGACAAAGTTGCCTGTCAGGGCCTCGTACTCTGCCCGGGCCACGGGCTCGCGTTCGACCCCTGTTTCCATGGCCAGCGTGGTGAAGGTGTCCAGTGGCTGGCCGGTGACGATCTCCAGCGCCAACTGCGTGGCATAGGCCCTGCGCGTCAGGCCCTTGCCGGCTGCCAGCACGTCGGCAAAACGGCTACCCGTGGCCTTGCCCAGGCGCAATGCCGTCCATTCGGCGGTGCCTTGCGCTGCATCACTGACCCGCATCGGTATCGGCCGTGGCTCGCTGGGCGATGGCCTTTAGCTCGGCATGGCGGGTAGCCAGGGCCAGGCGGTCTGCCTGCGCGGCGTTTTGCCAGAAGGCCTTGTAGCTGTCCAGGCCTGCCTGGGCCGCTTCCATGGCGGAATCCAACAGGCGCTGAGGCGGCTCGGGCATGCGTGGGTCGTCATCTTCAGGGTCCAGGTAGGACTCTGGATCCATCGCCATCGTGGGCACGACGAACTGCTGGAACAACGCCGTGCGAAATGCGATGGACTGGGCCTTGGTCACCGCTTTGTCCCCGGCATCCATGGCTTCGCCGAAGCATTCGCTGAGCATGTAGGAGCCATCTTCGGCGGAAAACCTGAAGCTGCCCTTGAGCGTGCAAAAGCGTATGGCCCGGCCATCCTTTGGATCGCCGCGGAAACGTTCTTGAACGTTCAAATCTGAATACGAAGGCGTGACGGTGATGCCATGCTTGACCAGCAGCGGCGACAGCTCGTTCATGGCGGACTCGATGCCTCGAAAGCTGTAGCCCTGCTGCACGTTGCGCTGCAGCTTGGCAATGCCTGTGGTGGCGATGTCCTTCATCACGCCGAGGACGGCGTCCTGGATTTTGCTCATGCGGCGTCTCTTGTGGTTGGAGTGCGACGGGCCAAACGTAGTGCGAACGAGCGCTGGTGCTTGTAGGCCAAGCGACAGTGCGCGCGCCGGCCTGCTGCGCAGGTCGTTGGGGCGCGGCCAGCTCCTACCTGAACGCTGGTGCTGGCCCGACCGCCACGTCGCCGGCAGGCGCCCAACCTTGGCCTACGTTTTCAAGGAGGTACGCCATGCAGATCAAGAGCATTCCAGGTTCCCTATCCGCCGACACGCCCGAAGAAGCCACGGCGCAGGCCGACACCGCCGCGCAGGCCAACGAGGTACTGAGTGCCGAGCAGGATGTAGCCGACGGGGTGGACGACATCACGGCCCACCCGTTTGACGATATCCCCAATGACGGTCCTCTGAACTTTGACGATGGCACCGACATGGCCCGCCCGCGTGGCGACACACGTCGCACCGGCGGCACATGGGACGACGTGGGCGCCGACAGTGGCGAGCTTGCGCCACCGTCGGAGATCATGTCTGACCGCGTGGCACCCAGCGACAAACCCTAGCGCGCTGCCTGCTGCCCTGTCTTGACCATCTGCATGGCCGAGCCGAGCAGGGCCGAGACTTCGGTCATGTTGCTCGGCACGATGAGCGTGGTGGTGGCGTCGGCGGCTACCTTGCCGTAGGCCTCCACAGCTTTTTCGGCCACGCGCAGCTGCACGGCTTGTTCGCCGCCCGGCTGGCGTATGGATGCTGCCACGCGTTCAATGGCCTGGGCCGTGGCGGCAGCCACGGTCAGCAAGGCCGTTGCTTCGCCCTGGGCATTGTTGATGGCGGCCTGCTTCTCGCCTTCGGAGCGCGCGATGAAGGCCTCGCGCTCGCCGGTGGCGATGTTGATCTGCTCCTGTCTGCGGCCTTCGGATGCGGCGATCAGGGCGCGCTTTTCGCGCTCGGCGGTGATCTGGGCCTGCATGGCGCGCAGGATCTCGGCGGGCGGCGTCAGGTCCTTGATCTCGTAGCGCAGCACCTTTACGCCCCAGTTCAGAGCGGCCTCGTCGATGGCTGAGACCACCTGGGCGTTGATCATGTCGCGCTCCTCAAACGTCTTGTCCAGCTCCAGCCGGCCGATCACGCTGCGCAGCGACGTCTGCGCGAGCTGGGTGACCGCCATGATGTAGTTGGACGAGCCGTAGCTGGCGCGCATGGGGTCGGTCACCTGGAAGTACAGGATGCCGTCCACCTGCAGCTGCGTGTTGTCCTTGGTGATGCAGACCTGGCTGGGCACGTCCAGCGGAATCTCCTTCAGGCTGTGCTTGTAGGCGACGCGGTCGATGAACGGGATGATGAACTTCGGGCCGGGCGCCAGCGTGCCGGCGTATTTGCCCAGGCGCTCTTTCACCCAGGCGTGCTGCTGCGGGACGATCTGCACCGATCGGATGACGAAGATCACGGCGATGACGAACAGGACGATGGCGACTTCCATGGAGGTTTTCTCGCAAGTTGGATTGAAGGGGAGCGGCGTCGTGTGGCAGCAGCTATATCGGATCGACCAGCAGCCGGTTGCCTATCAGCTCGGCCACCCGGTGCGGACCGGTGGCAGGCGTGATGCCCGCCCGGTGCACCGCCGTCCAGCTCGCACCGCGGTAGCGCACGCTGGCCGTGCCGTCGGGCTGCCAGGCGTCGATCTGTACCGTCTCGCCCACGTCCAGGTTGACGCTGCGGTCGGCGCGGGCCGAAGGCTCTCCCGGGCGGTTGCGGCGCATGAAGTACGCGACCAGCACGGTGGCAGTGCCGACGATGGCGCTTGCCAGTACCTGCGCCGCCGTGCCCAGGCCGGCGTGCGCAGCCAGCGCGCCGGCGACCAGTCCGATGGCCAGCATCAGCAGATAGAAGGTGCCCGTGAGCAGCTCGGCCACGACCACTGCGCCGGCCATGAGCCACCACAGTGTGGATGCATCCAGATTCACCGAATCTCTCCTTGGGAGGGTTGTTGGTATGGAGTGCGGGCAGGTTTGCACGCAGCTGCGGCGATTCTGTGCGAAATGCCCCCCGCTTCCCAGCATAGGCGGGCTTATTCCGTACACTTTGCGCCTTTCCCGTTTTTCCACCCGCATGCCGGAGACAGCGCATGAAGTTTCGCTTTCCCATCGTCATCATCGACGAGGACTACCGCTCCGAGAACACCTCGGGCCTGGGCATCCGCGCGCTGGCCCAGGCCATCGAGGCCGAGGGGTTCGAGGTTTTGGGGGTGACCAGCTACGGCGACCTGTCGCAGTTCGCCCAACAGCAAAGCCGCGCCAGCGCCTTCATCCTGTCGATTGACGACGAAGAGTTCACGCTGGGCACGGGGCACGATCCCATTGTGCACAGCCTGCGCAACTTCATCGGCGAGGTGCGCAGGAAGAACGCCGACGTGCCGATCTACGTGCACGGCGAGACCAAGACCGCGCGCCACCTGCCCAACGACATCCTGCGCGAGCTGCACGGCTTCATTCACATGTTCGAGGACACCCCGGAGTTCGTGGCGCGCCACATCATCCGTGAGGCCAAGAGCTACCTGGAAAGCGTACAGCCGCCGTTCTTCAAGGCGCTGCTGGACTATGCGGAGGACGGCTCGTACAGCTGGCACTGCCCGGGGCACTCGGGCGGCGTGGCCTTCCTGAAGAGCCCGGTGGGCCAGATGTACCACCAGTTCTATGGCGAGAACATGCTGCGCGCCGACGTGTGCAACGCGGTGGAGGAGCTCGGGCAGCTGCTGGACCACAACGGCGCCATCGGCGAGTCCGAGCGCAACGCCGCGCGCATCTTCAACGCCGACCATTGCTTCTTCGTGACCAACGGCACCAGCACCTCCAACAAGATGGTCTGGCACCACACGGTGGCGCCGGGCGACGTGGTGGTGGTGGACCGCAACTGCCACAAGTCCATCCTGCATTCGATCATCATGACGGGTGCGGTGCCGGTGTTCCTCAAGCCCACGCGCAACCACTTCGGCATCATCGGCCCTATTCCGAAATCGGAGTTCGAGCCGGCCACCATCCAGGCCAAGATCCGCGCCAACCCGCTGCTCAAGGGCGTGGACCCGAAGGCCGTGAAGCCGCGCGTGCTGACGCTGACGCAGTCCACCTACGACGGCGTGCTCTACAACACGGAAACCATCAAGGGCATGCTCGACGGCTACGTGGACAACCTGCACTTTGACGAGGCCTGGCTGCCGCACGCGGCCTTCCACCCCTTCTACGGCACCTACCACTCGATGGGCAAGAAGCGGGCGCGCCCGCAGCACTCCGTGGTCTATGCCACGCAGTCCATCCACAAGCTGCTGGCCGGCATCAGCCAGGCCAGCCACGTGCTGGTGCAAGACAGCCAGACCACCAAGCTGGACCGCCACCTGTTCAACGAGGCGTACCTGATGCACACCTCGACCAGCCCGCAGTACAGCATCATCGCCAGCTGCGACGTGGCCGCAGCGATGATGGAGCCGCCCGGCGGTACCGCGCTGGTGGAGGAATCCCTGCTGGAGGCGCTGGACTTTCGCCGCGCCATGCGCCAGGTCGAGGAAGAATTCGGCAAGAACGACTGGTGGTTCAAGGTCTGGGGCCCACAGGAGATCGTGGACGAGGGCCTGGGCACGGCCGAGAACTGGATCTTCCGGACCAACGGCAAGAAAAAGGGCGGCGCCGCCAAGTGGCACGGCTTCGGCGACCTGGCCGACGGCTTCAACATGCTGGACCCGATCAAGTCCACCATCGTCACGCCGGGCCTGAACCTGGATGGCAGCTTCGACAAGACCGGCATTCCGGCCAGCATCGTCACCAAGTACCTGGCCGAGCACGGCGTGGTGGTGGAGAAAACCGGCCTGTACTCGTTCTTCATCATGTTCACCATCGGCATCACCAAAGGCCGCTGGAACACGCTGCTGGCGGCGCTGCAGCAGTTCAAGGACGACTATGAGAAGAACCAGCCCATGTGGCGCATCCTTCCGGAGTTCTGCCAGCGGCACAAGCGTTACGAGCGCATGGGCCTGCAGGAGCTGTGCCAGCACGTGCATCAGCTCTACGCCAAATACGACGTGGCGCGCCTGACGACCGAGATGTACCTGTCGGACCTGACGCCGGCCATGAAGCCCAGCGACGCCTATGCGCACATTGCCCAGCGCCGCACCGAACGGGTGCCCATCGACGAGCTGGAAGGGCGCGTCACCACCAGCCTGATCACGCCGTACCCGCCCGGGATCCCGCTGCTGATCCCCGGGGAGGTCTTCAACAAGAAGATCGTGGACTACCTGAAGTTCTCGCGCGAGTTCTCCCAGCTCTCGCCCGGGTTTGAAACCGACATTCACGGCCTGGTGGAGATCGAGGACGAAGAGGGCCACGTGCGCTACTACGCCGATTGCGTGGCGGCCGAGAAGACCGAGATCCCGAAGTCGCGCAGCAATGCCGGCAAGGGCAAGAAGCTGGTGCAGGTGGGCGACGACGGGGCCTACAGCCGCATCATCTGACCCACGGGCCTGCGGGCCCGGTGCCAGGCCGCCTGCTGGAGCGCTGTCCACAGGCGGCTTTTTGCTGCGCTATTGATAGCTGCTGGCGCTTGCTGCATAAGCGCTGGAGCCCGATTTGACCTTTATTTTTCCATGGCGGGCGGGGAGTCTGCCCGCACGCGCCAAAAGCGCGCAAAACGCGGCAGGCCGCCCACGCCGTGCGTGCCGTTGTAGCGGTAGGTCACCGTGCTGCCCACGGGCGGGGGCGTGCGGCGCAGCGCATCGCTCAGGCCGCTGCCCAGGCGCAGACGGCGGCCGTCCGGCAGCTGCACCAGCAGCGCGCCCGTCAGGCCCGCGTACTTGCCCTGGCCGGGCAGGTGGGCGACGACCACGCCTTCCGCGTCCTCCCAGGACTTCACCTTGAGCAGGTCGCCGCTGCGCCCGCTCTGGTGCAGTGCGTCGCCGCGTAGCAGCATCAGCCCTTCGGCGCCGGCGCGCTCGTGCGTGCGCAGCTGCGCCATCAGCGCGGCATGGTTGGCCACGCGCCACTGGGGCACGGCCTGCACCCAGGGCTGGCCCAGGCCGGCCACGTGCGCCTGCAGCGCGGGCAGGCGGGCGTCGAACGGGCCACCGTGCGCGGGCAGGTCGAACACCATGTAGCGCAGTACGCGCCACTGTGCCTGCGTGGGCACGTCCTGCGCCACGGCTGACTGCACGGCGGCGAACTGCCCGCGCCCGGCCCACAGCTCGCCGTCCATGGGCGTGGCGGGCCAGCCGGCCGTGAACCAGGCCGGCGCGCGCATCGGCAGGCCCTGGCGCGAGCGCAGTTGGCGTCCGTCCCACAGCGCGCGCACGCCGTCGTATTTCTCGCTGACCCAGTAGGCGGACAGGTCGATGCCGCCCCGGTAGCTCTGCGCGAGCGACACGGCGGAGCTCTCAGGCGGCTGCGCGGCAGCGCGAAGAGGATAAAGAAGCCCGGTGCAGCACAGCGTCAGCACTATCAAAAACGATAGCTGCCAGCGCAATATGGTCGGGCGCTTGCGGCGGGAAAGACCATAAAAAACCCCGCAACCGCCGAAAGCGGGCTGCGGGGTGGCGGGCGGCGCGTGCATCAGAAGAAACATCGCCGCATCTGCACGACGCTCAGACCTGGTCGGCCGACAGCCCGGCGGTCTGGCTGAAGCCGCCGTCCACATAGGTGATCTCGGCAGTCACGCCGCTGGCCAGATCCGACAGCAAGAACGCGGCGACGTTGCCCACGTCCTCGATGGTCACGTTGCGCCGCAGCGGCGACGCGTCGGCCACGCGGCCCAGCAGCTTGCCGAAGTCCTTGATGCCGCTGGCGGCCAGCGTCTTGATGGGGCCGGCGGAGATGCCGTTCACGCGGATGGCACGGCCGTCCTGGGTGCGGCCCACGGCTTCGGCCAGGTAGCGCACGGATGCCTCCAGCGATGCCTTGGCCAGGCCCATGGTGTTGTAGTTGGGGATGGAGCGCAGCGCGCCCAGGTACGACAGCGTCAGCAGCGCGGACTTGTCGTTCAGGTGGGGCAGGGCGGCGCGGGCCATGGCCGGGAAGCTGTAGGCGCTGATGTCGTGCGCGATGCGGAAAGCCTCGCGCGACAGGCCATCGAGGAAGTTGCCGGCGATCGCCTCGCGCGGCGCAAAGCCGATGCTGTGCACGAAGCCGTCGAACTGGCCCCAGGCCTCGTGCAGGCCGGCCATCATGCGTTCGATCTGCCCGTCCTCGGCCACGTCGCAGTCAAAGACCAGCTCGGAGCCGAACTCGGCGGCAAACTCGGTGATGCGGCCATGGAAGCGCTCGCCCACGTAGCTGAAGGCCAGCTCGGCCCCTTGCTGGTGGCAGGCGCGGGCGATGCCGTAGGCGATGGAACGGTTGGACAAAACGCCCGTGACGAGCAGCTTCTTGCCGGCGAGGAAACCCATTGTTGTTCTCTCCAAAATTGGTGTTGAACGTGTTCACGCGCTCCGCGCGAAAGGGGTGCGGGATGCGGATCGGGAGGGGCTGCGAGGCGCAAACCGCAGCGACAGCCTGTGCTGTCGCGAGGAGTTGCGTTCGAAGCAGACCGCCCGAGGCCGCGACTGCACACCCGCGCGGAGCTCGTGAACACGTTCTGAGGTGATGCAGAATTGTCGCATGCGGTATTGGCTGACCTGTTCCGTGCTGACCTGCGCTCTGCTGGCCGCGCCCGCCGCTTGGGGCGCGCACGCCTACGCCCTGTGGGGCGACCCGCAGCTGCCGGCGGACTTCACGCACCTGCCCTACGTGAACCCCGGCGCTCCCAAGGGCGGCGAGCTGCGCCTGGTGAGCAACCTGCGCGTCTCGACCTTCGACAAGTACAACCCCTTCACCATCCGCGGCAACGCGCCGGCCTACCTGTCGCAGCTAATGTTCGACACGCTGCTCGCCGGCTCCATGGACGAGACTGCCACCGGCTACGGCCTGCTGGCCGAGGACGTGAGCGTGGCGCCGGACGGCCTGTCGGCCACCTTCCGCCTGCGCCGCGAGGCGCGCTTTCACAACGGCAAGCCGGTGCTGGCGGCAGATGTGAAGCACAGCTTCGACACGCTGATGGGCCCCTTCACCTCGCCCGGCTACAAGACCATGCTGGTTGACGTGGCCGGCGTGGACGTGCTGGACGAGCGCACCGTGCGCTACCGCTTCGCCAAGCCCAATCGCGAGCTGCCGCTGACCGTCGGCGGCCTGCCGGTGTTCAGCCGCGACTGGGGCGTGGACGCGCAGGGCCAGCCCAAGCCGTTCGACCAGGTGGTGATGGACATCCCCATCGGCAGTGGGCCGTACCGCATCGGCCCGGTGAACTTCGGCAAGGACATCACCTACGTGCGCGATGCGCAGTACTGGGCGCGCGAGCTGCCGGTGCGCCGCGGCATGGCCAACTTCGACCGCATCCTGGTCAAGATCTACAGGGACAGTACGGCGCGGCTCGAGGCTTTGAAGGCCGGCGAGTTCGACCTGATGCGTTTTTTCAGCGCCGGCGACTGGGCGCGGCGCGTGAACGGCAAGAAGTTCGACTCGGGCGAGCTGGTCAAGGGCGAATTCGCCAACAAGCTGCCGCTGGGCTTTCAGAGCTTCGTGCTCAACACCCGCCGCCCGCAGCTTGAGGACCGCCGCGTGCGCGAGGCGCTGGGCCTGGCGTTCGACTTCGAGTGGATGAGCCGGCGCCTGTTCTACGGCGCCTACCAGCGCGTGCGCGGCCTGTTCGGCAACACCCTGTGCGAAACGCACGGCGAGCCGACGCCCGAGGAGCTGGCATTGCTTGCGCCCTATCGCGCGCAGCTGCCGGCCAGCGTCTTCGGCCCCATGGCCGAGCCGCCCCGCACTGAAGGCGCCACCACGCTGCGGGATAACCTGCGCCGCGCCCAGGCGCTGCTGAAAGACGCCGGCTGGGAGTACCGCGACGGCGCGCTGCGCAACGCGGCCGGGGCGCCGCTGGTCTTGGAATACCTGGAGAGCAACGAAGCCGGCATGCGCACCGTCGCCTCGTGGATGCGCAACCTGGAAAAGCTGGGCGTCACGATGAAGTTCCGCGCCGTGGACTTCGCGCTGTACCAGCAGCGGCTGCAGAAGTTCGACTTCGACATCACCACCATCGCCTACCAGGGCACCAACAATCCGGGGCAGGAGTTCGCCGACTTGTTCGGCAGCCAGGCGGCCGACCAGGAGGATTCGGGCAACTTCCCCGGCGTGAAGAACCCGGCCGTGGATGCGGCCATTGCTGCCATGGTCTCGGCCACGACGCGCGAGCAGATGCTGCCCGCGTGCCACGCGCTGGACCGCATCATTGCGCACGAGCACTACCTGATCCCGCAGTGGTCCGCCGGCACGCACCGCATGGCCTACAACGACTGGCGCCTGGCGCGTCCTGAGGTGGTGCCGCCCTATTCGCCTGGCGAGATGTGGGCCGTGGAGACGTGGTGGTCGAAAAAACCATAGCTGCCTGCGCTTGCTGCGAGCGGACTGGAGCCTGATTTGACTAAAAAATTCTTATTGCTATGAAAACGTTGGAACACAAGATTCCGCCGCCGCTGGTCGGCGCCCTGTGCGGCGCGCTGGCTTGGGCGCTGGCAGCTGCCGCACCTGAGTGGCGGCTGGACGGCGGCTGGCGCCTGCCGCTGGCCGTGCTGTGCCTGGCTGCAGGGGCGGCGCTGGATATGTGGGCATTGCTGCTGTTCAAGCGCCAGCGCACCACGCCCAGCCCGCTGGCGCCCGGGCGCTCGCGCACCGTGGTGCAGAGCGGGCCGTACCGCTTCACGCGCAACCCCATGTACGTCGGCATGGCGCTGCTGCTGGGGGCGCTGTGCCTGTGGCTGGGCAACCCTGTGTCGCTGTTGGCGCTGGTCGTGTTCGTCGCTTTCATCACCCGCTTTCAGATCCAGCCGGAAGAGCGGGCGCTGCGCGCGAAGTTCGGCACGCCGTACGAGGACTATTGCCGGCAGGTGCGCCGCTGGCTGTGACAATGCCCGTGGGCCGCGCGGCCTGATCCCACTTTCATGCTCGCCTACATCCTCAAACGCCTGCTGCTCATGCTGCCCACGCTGCTGGGCGTGCTGCTGTTGACCTTCGTGGTCATCCAGTTCGTGCCCGGCGGGCCGGTGGAGCAATACCTGGCCGAAGCCAAGGCCGGCATGGGCGCGGGTGGCGGGGCAGGCGAGGGCGGCGGCATGGCCTACCGCGGCGCGCAGGGGGTGGACCCGCAGCGCCTGGCGCAGATCAAAACGCTCTACGGCTTCGACAAGCCGGCGCATGAGCGCTTCATTCAGATGCTGGGCCAGTTCGCGCGCTTCGACCTCGGGCGCAGCTTCTTTCAGAACAAGGACGTGTGGCAGCTCATCAAGGAAAAGCTGCCCGTGTCCATCAGCCTGGGGCTGTGGACTTTCTTCATCAGCTACCTGGTCGCCGTGCCGCTGGGCGTGACCAAGGCGGTGCGCGCGGGCTCGCGCTTCGACTTTCTCACCACGCTGGTCATCCTGGTGGGCTACGCGATCCCCGGCTTCGTGCTGGGCGTGGCGCTGCTGGTCATCTTCGGCGGGCAGCTGCAGTGGTTTCCGCTGCGCGGGCTCACATCGGCCAACTGGGATGAACTCTCCTGGGGCGCCCGCATCGTGGACTACCTGTGGCACATCGCGCTGCCCGTCACCGCCATGGTCGCCGGCAGCTTCGCGGTCACCGCCATGCTGACGAAGAACGCCTTTTTGGAAGAGATCCGCAAGCAATATGTGCTCACGGCGCGCGCCAAGGGTTTGAGCGAGCGCCAGGTGCTCTACAAGCACGTGTTCCGCAACGCGTTGATTCCCATCGTCACCGGCTTCCCGGCAGCCTTCATCGGCGCCTTTTTTGCCGGCTCGCTGCTGATCGAGACGCTGTTCTCGCTCGACGGCCTGGGGCTGCTGAGCTATGAGAGCGTGATCCGCCGCGACTACCCCGTGGTGCTGGGCACGCTGTTTCTGTTCACGCTGATCGGGCTGGTGACCAAGCTGATTTCCGACCTGTGCTACGTGTGGGTGGACCCGCGCGTGAAGTTTGATTGAGGGCGTGCCGGTGAGGCCCAGTGAAGTTATGGATGACCAGGTCAGAGAGCAGCTGGTCGCGCTGTTGCGCGAGCGCTTGCCGGGCCTGCTGGCGGTTTACGCCTTTGGCAGCCGTGTGCAGAGAACGGCACGGCCGGACAGTGATCTGGACATGGCCGTACTGGTCGAGGGCTACGCTGATGTGCTCGTCCTGTGGGAGTTGGCGGGGGCGCTTGCAGAGGTCGCCGGTACGACGGTCGACCTGCTCGACCTGCGCGCGGCCAGCACCGTCATGCAATACCAGGTCGTGACCACAGGCCAGCGCTGGTGGGAGCGGGACAGCCAAGCGGCCTTGTACGAGGCGGCGATCCTGAGCCAAAAAACAGCGCTGGACAGCGCCCGTGCCGGGCTGCTCGCAGACATTCGGGAGAGGGGGAGCATTTATGGTCGATGACGTGCTGCTGAACAAGGCTGCGACCATCGAGCGTTGCGTGGGCCGGGCGCGCGAGGAGTACTTCCGAGATCCCGAGACTTTTGCCACCGACTTTACGCGCCAGGACGCGGCCATTCTGAACATCCAGCGCGCCTGCGAGGCTGCGCTGGACATGGGCCAGCATCTGGTGCGCCGCGACCGCCTGGGCGTGCCGCAGAGTGCACGCGACGTGTTCGCGCTGCTGGCGCGGGCAGGCGCCATTGAACGCGGGCTGGCCGAGGAGTTGCAGCGCATGGTGGGCTTTCGCAACATCGCTGTGCACGACTACCAGAAGCTGCATCTGCCCATCACGGTGGCCATCATCGAGACGCATCTGGACGGCTTTCTGCACTACAGCAGCGCCCTGCTGCAACGCGATGCCGGCTGAATCCCTGCATCCTCCGTCGCGCAGGAGCGCATCGCCCCGCAGTCGCGCCTGGCAGCGTTTCAAGCGCAACCGCCTGGGCCTGTGGAGCCTGGTGCTGTTCTGCACCCTGGTGCTGCTGAGCCTCGCTGCCGAGCTGATCAGCAACGACCGGCCGCTGGTCGTGCGCTACGAAGGGCAGTGGTACTTTCCGCTGGCAAAGGACTACCCGGAAACCACCTTCGGCGGCGACTTCGCCACGCCGGCGGATTACCTGGACCCGTTCGTGCGCCAGCGCATCACCCAGGGCGGCAACTGGGCCCTTTATCCGCCCAACCACTACGGCCCCGGCACGCTGAACTACTTCTCCAAGGAGCCCAACCCCTCGCCGCCCTCGCGCGAGAACTGGCTGGGCACGGACGACCGCGGGCGCGACATGCTGGCGCAGCTGATCTACGGCTTTCGCGTCAGCGTGCTGTTCGGCCTGGCGCTCACCGCGGTGGGCGTGGTGCTGGGCGTGGCGGCGGGGGCGGTGCAGGGCTTTTTTGGCGGCAAGACGGATCTGGCCTTCCAGCGCTTCATCGAGATCTGGGGCTCCATGCCCGAGCTGTACCTGCTCATCATCTTCAGCGCCGTGTTCGCGCCCAGCATTGCGCTGCTCCTGGCGCTGCTGTCGCTGTTCGGCTGGATGGGCCTGTCGGACTACGTGCGCGCCGAGTTTCTGCGCAACCGCCAGCTGGATTACGTGAAGGCGGCGCGTGCGCTGGGCGTGAAGAACGGGCAGATCATCTGGCGCCACATCCTGCCCAACAGCATGACGCCCGTAGTCACTTTCTTGCCATTCCGCATGGGCGCGGCCATCCTGGCGCTCACTTCGCTGGACTTCCTGGGCCTGGGCGTGCCGCCGGGCACGCCCAGCCTGGGCGAGCTGCTGAGCCAGGGCAAGAACAACATCGACGCGTGGTGGATTTCGCTGTCCACGTTTGCCGTGCTGGTGACCACCTTGCTGCTGCTGACCTTCATGGGCGACGCGCTGCGCGATGCCCTGGACCCGCGAAAACAATGAACGTCACCCCGCTTTCTTCTGCGCCCAGCCCGGCGCCCTTGCTGCAGGTGCGCGATCTGCGCGTGGCCTTTGCCGGCAAGGAAGTGGTGCACGGCGTCGGCTTCGACGTGCGGCCCGGAGAAAAGCTGGCGCTGGTGGGCGAATCCGGCTCGGGCAAGACGGTGACGGCGCTGTCGCTGCTGCGCCTGGCGGGCGATGCGTCGATCAGCGGGCAGGCGCTGCTGGAAGGCCGCGGCGACCTGCTGGCGCTGCCGGAGCGCGAGCTGCGCGGCGTGCGCGGCGGCGACGTCGCCATGATCTTCCAGGAGCCTATGACGGCGCTCAACCCGCTCATGGGCGTGGGCGAGCAGGTGGCCGAGGTCTTGAGGCTGAAACAGGCGCTGACGCCCGCCCAGAGCGCGCAAGCAGCTATTGAATTGCTAGCATCGACCGGCATTCCCGAGCCGGCGCGGCGTGCGCAGAGCTTTCCGCACCAGCTCTCGGGCGGACAGCGCCAGCGCGCCATGATCGCCATGGCGCTGGCCAGCCGCCCGCGCCTGCTGCTGGCCGACGAGCCCACCACGGCGCTGGACGTCACGCTGCGCGGGCAGATCCTGGAGCTGCTGTCCGACCTGCAGCGCCAGACCGGCATGGCCGTGCTGCTCATCACGCACGACCTGCAGCTGGTGCGCCGCTTTGCCGACCGCGTGGCCGTCATGGAGCGCGGCCACCTGGTGGAGCAGGGCGCCGTGGCGCAGGTCTTCGGCGCGCCGCAGCACGACTACACCCGCCGGCTGATCCACAGCGCCCCGCAGCGCGACGTGCTGGAATCGCCCGAGGCGCCGGGCCAGCCGCTCGCGGCCCAGGCGCGTGGCCTGCGCGTGGCCTACCCCGTGCCGCTGCCGGGCGTGCGCGGCTGGTTTGGCAGGGGCGAGTTCGTCGCCGTCAGCGACGTGGCCCTGCGCCTGCCGCAGGCGCGCACTCTGGGCGTGGTGGGCGAATCCGGCTCGGGCAAGTCCACGCTGGCCCAGGCGCTGCTGGGCCTGCTGCCCGCCAGCGGCGAGCTGCAGGTCGCAGGCCAGGCCTGGCAGCAGCCCGCGCAGCGCAACAACGCACACAACCAGCAGCTGCGCCGCCAGGTGCAGGTGGTGTTCCAGGACCCGTTTTCGTCGCTCTCGCCGCGCATGACGGTGGCCGAGATCGTCGGAGAGGGCCTGCGCGTGCACGAGAGCGCGCTGGCGCCGGCGCAGCAGCGCGAGCGCTTGCAGGCCATGCTGGCCGAGGTGGGCCTGACCGAAGCGCAGTTCCCCGGCCTGCTGGACCGCTACCCGCACGAGTTTTCCGGCGGCCAGCGCCAGCGCCTGGCCATCGCCCGCGCCCTCATCGTGCAGCCGCGCCTGCTGGTGCTGGACGAGCCCACCAGCGCGCTGGACGTGACCATCCAGCAGCAGGTGCTGGCGCTGCTGCAGCGGCTGCAGCGCGAGCGGGCGCTGTCGTACCTGCTCATCACCCACGACGTGGCCGTGGTCGCCGCCATGGCGCACGAGGTGCTGGTGATGAAGGACGGCGAGGTGGTGGAGGCGGGCAGCGTGCAGCAGGTGCTGCAGCAGCCGCGCCAACCCTACACCCAGCGCCTGGTGGCGGCCGCCATGCTGGCGCCGGCCTGATCCCGCCCGCCTGTCTGCCTGATCCGCATGCCCCGCTTTGCCGCCAACCTGTCCATGCTCTACGCCGAGCACGACTTCCTGGACCGCTTTGCCGCCGCTGCGCGCGATGGCTTCGCGGGCGTTGAATACCTCTTTCCCTACGCCTGGCCGGCGCCGGCCATCGCCGAACGGTTGGCAGCGCACGGGCTGACCCAGGTACTGTTCAATGCGCCGCCCGGCGACTGGGCGGCGGGCGAGCGCGGCCTGGCCTGCCTGCCGGGGCGCGAGGCCGAGTTTCAGCACGGCATCGAGCTGGCGCTGCAATACGCCCGCCAGCTGGGCTGCGAACGGGTGCATGTCATGGCCGGCATCGCCCCGGCCGGCGCCGCACGCGAGGCGCTGCACGAGTGCTACGTGCAGCGCCTGCGCTGGGCGGCGCAGCGGGCCGCCGCGCAGGGCGTGCGCCTGCTGATCGAGCCCATCAACGGGCGCGACATGCCGGGCTACTTCGTGCAGCGCCAGGCCCAGGCGCATGCGCTGGTGCAGGAGATCGCCGCGGCCAACGTGCAGGTGCAGCTGGACCTGTACCACCTGCAGATCATGGAGGGCGACGTGGCCATGGCGCTGCGCCGCGACCTGCCCACGGGCCGCGTCGGGCACCTGCAGATCGCCGGCGTGCCCGAGCGCGGCGAGCCCGACCAGGGCGAGCTCAGCGGCCCCTACCTGTTTGGCGTGATCGACGAGCTGGCAGCCAGTTGCGGCTGGGGCGGCTGGGTGGGCTGCGAATACCGCCCGCGCGACGCCAGCGCCGGCGGCACCACGCGCGGGCTGGCGTGGATGCGCCGCTGGCTTGAAGTCAAAAACGGCTCCAGCGCCCGCCAGTAAAGCGCAAGCAGCTATGGTTTAAGGAGCGGGCGGCGTCAGTGCAGCACCAGCACCGGCACGCTGCACAGGCGCAGCAGCGCCGTGGTGGTGCTGCCCACGATGAGCTGGCGGATGCGCGAGTGCCCGTAGGCGCCCAGCACCAGCAGGGCGTCGCTGCGCTCTTCCATCAGGGCGGGAATGGCTTCTTCCGGCGCGCCGGGCACGATCTGCGTGCCGGCCTGAAAGCCTGCCGCGGCCAGCAGCGCCTGCGCCTCGTCCAGGCACTGGCGCGCCTGGGCCGTGGGCTCGCCGGCCATGACCAGCAGGGCCGGCATGCCGCGCAGCAGCGGGCTGCGCGCCACGGCCTGCACGGCGCGGTGGGCAGTGGCGCTGCCGTCGTAGGCCACCACGAAGCGGCCCGGCGCGGTGAACTCGGGGCGCGTCATCACCAGCACCGGCTGGCGCACCTGGCGCACCACGCTTTCCACGCGGTGGTCCAGGCGCAGCTTGCGCGCGCTGGTGGCCGGGCGGTTGCTGCCCAGCACGAACAGGCGGGCGCTGGCCTCGTGCTCCAGCAGCACGTCGGTCAGCTCGCCGTGGCGCAGCAGGGTCTGCAGCTGCACCGCGCCCCCTTCGGGCACGCGCGCCCGGGCCTGCTGCAGCATGTGGCGCGCGGCCTCCTGCGCCAGCTGGGTGCGCTCTTCGTCCAGCGCGTTCAGGCGCTGCAGCAGCAGGTCCTGCGCGCCCATGCCGATCACGCCGCTGTAGTCGCCCACGGGCGGCAGGGGCTCGGGCTGCTGCAGCGCGTGCAGCAGCGCCAGGGGCGCGCCCAGGCGCTGCGCTGCCCAGGCGGCGCCGTCCACCACGGCGGGCGTGCTGGCCAGCCCGTCCAGGCAGGCGTAGATGGTCTCGGGCAGGGGGGCGGTAACGTCGGTCATGGCAGGCTCGGCGGTTGCGTGCAGCGATGGGCCCGAGTGTGGCACCGGTGTGCGGCGCGGCCAAGCCGCAGGGCTGCCTAGGGTTGGGCGGGTGGGTGGCGCGCGTCCTGCGGCGCAGCGCCTGGGGGCGAGAACAGGTCCCAGGTCGCCATGAACAACGCGGCGATGACCGGGCCCACGACGAAGCCGGTCAGGCCGAACAGGGCCATGCCGCCCAGGGTGGAGATCAGCACCACGTAGTCGGGCATCTTGGTGTCCTTGCCCACCAGCAGCGGTCGCAGCACGTTGTCCACCAGCCCGATCACGCCCACGCCGAAGGCGGTGAGCACCACGGCCTGCCACATGGCGCCGGTGGCGAAGAAGTAGATCGCCACCGGGCCCCAGATGAGGCTGGCGCCCACGGCGGGCAGCAGCGACAAAAAGGCCATCAGCACGCCCCACATCACCGGCCCTTCGATGCCCAGCACCCAAAAGATCAGGCCGCCCAGCGCGCCCTGCACGGCGGCCACCACCAGGTTGCCCTTGACGGTGGCGCGGATCACCGTGGTGAACTTGTCGGCCAGCCGGCGCTTGTGTATGGCGTCCAGCGGAATGGCGTCGCGCAGGCGCGCCACCAGGGCCACGCCGTCGCGCAACAGGAAGAACAGCAGGTACAGCATGACGCCCAGCGCCACGACGAACTGCAGCGTGTTTTGGCCGACATCGACGACCCGGGTGGCCAGCGCGCGGCTGGCCTGGGCGCCCAGCGAGGTCAGGCGCTCCTGGATCTCGGCAGGCGAGGTGAGGTGAAAGCGTTCCAGCAGCGACACGGCCCAGGGCGGCAGGGCATCCAGCACCCGGCCCACGTATTCGCCGAAGTTGCCCTGGCCCGAGCGCAGCCGCGTGTAGGTGGCGCCCGCTTCCTGCACCACCGAGGCGGCGATCAGCGCGGTGGGGATGACGACGATCAGCAGGCACACGCACAGCGTCAGCAGCGCCGCCGTGTTGCGCCGGCGCGGCATGCGCGCCAGCAGCCGCCGATGCAGCGGATAAAACAAGATGGCCAGCACCACTGCCCAGAACACCGCTCCCGCGAACGGCCACAGGATGGCGCCAAAGGCTGCCGTGACAGCGATCAGCAGGAACAGCAGTGTCCGGTTGTGTAGAGGTGTGGAGGTCATGGGCGGCCCGTGTGCAAGACGGCAAATGTAAGCCAGCCGCACAGCTGCAAGCACCGGCGACAGGGCCGGGGCGCCTGAGGCATCGGTGGCACAATAGCGCCCGCACACCGGCCCTTCCCCTGCCACAGTCGCGTCCGCAATCCGGTTCAGCCGTGACGCGGAAGGTTTGTCAACCAGCTAAAGCTTCCCCGGAGGGAAGCGGAGGTCAGCGCAGATATGAGCGAACCCACGTCCGTCTACCGAGCCTACCAGGGCAATACCTATCTCTTTGGCGGCAATGCGTCGTATGTCGAGGAGATGTACGAGAGCTATCTCGCCAACCCTGGCAGCGTGCCAGACTCCTGGCGCGAGTACTTTGATGCACTGCAACATGTGCCCGCGGTGGACGGCAGCGACGCACGCGACGTGCCGCACCTTCCCGTCATCAACGCCTTTGCCGAGCGCGCCAAGCAGGGCGGCACGCAAGTCGTGGTGGCCACCGGCGCCGATTCCGAGCTGGGCAGGAAGCGCGTGGGCGTGCAGCAGCTCATCGCGGCCTATCGCAACGTCGGTCAGCGCTGGGCCGACCTCGATCCCCTGAAGCGCCAGGAGCGCCCGATCATCCCGGAGCTGGAGCCGTCGTTTTACGGCTTCACCGACGCTGACCAGGAAACGGTCTTCAACGTTGGCAACACCTTCTTCGGCAAGGAAAGCCTGTCGCTGCGCGAGCTGATCAACGCGCTGCGCGAAACGTACTGCGGCAGCATCGGCGCCGAGTATATGTACATCACCGACCAGAACCAGAAACGGTGGTGGCAGCAAAAGCTCGAATCGATCCGCACCAAGCCGCAGTTCGACGCCGAGAAGAAAAAGCGCATCCTCGAGCGCCTCACGGCGGCGGAAGGCCTTGAGCGCTTCCTGCACACGAAGTACGTGGGCCAGAAGCGCTTCTCGCTGGAAGGCGGTGAATCGTTCATCGCTGCCATGGACGAGCTGATCAGCTCCGCTGGCGCCAAGGGCGTGCAGGAGGTGGTCATCGGCATGGCCCACCGCGGCCGCCTGAACGTGCTGGTCAACACTCTGGGCAAGCGCCCGCAGGACCTGTTCGCCGAGTTCGACCACACCGCGCCGGAAGACCTGCCGGCCGGCGACGTGAAATACCACCAGGGCTTCTCGTCGGACGTGTCCACCTCCGGCGGCCCGGTGCATCTGTCGCTGGCCTTCAATCCCTCGCACCTGGAAATCGTCAACCCCGTGGTCGAAGGCTCGGTGCGCTCGCGCATGGACCGCCGCGCCGACCCCAAGGGCAAGCAGGTGCTGCCGGTGCTGGTGCACGGCGATGCGGCCTTTGCCGGCCAGGGCGTGAACCAGGAAACCCTGGCCCTGTCCGAGACCCGCGGCTACGCCACGGGCGGCACGGTGCACATCATCATCAACAACCAGATCGGCTTCACCACCTCCGATCCGCGCGACCTGCGCTCCACGCTGTACTGCACCGACATCGTCAAGATGATCGAGTCGCCCGTGCTGCACGTGAACGGCGACGACCCCGAGGCCGTCTGCCTGGCCATGCAGCTGGCGCTGGAATACCGCATGGAGTTCTCGCGCGACGTGGTGGTGGACATCGTGTGCTACCGCAAGCTGGGCCACAACGAGCAGGACACCCCCATGCTCACCCAGCCGCTGATGTACAAGAAGATCGCCCAGCACCCCGGCACGCGCAAGCTCTACGCCGACAAGCTGGCCGCGCAAGGCCTGGGCGAGACCCTGGGCGAAGACATGGCCAAGGCCTACCGCGCCGCCATGGAAGAAGGCAAGCACACGGTGGACCCGGTGCTGACCGACTTCAAGCGCAAGTACGCCGTGGACTGGAGCCCGTTCCTGAACAAGGCCTGGACCGATGCCGGCGACACGGCCATTCCGCTGGCCGAGTGGAAGCGCCTGGCCGAACGCATCACCACCGTGCCCGAGACGGTGTCACCGCACACCCTGGTCAAGAAGGTGCTGGACGACCGCGCCGCCATGGGCCGCGGCGAGGTCAACGTGGACTGGGGCATGGGCGAGCACATGGCGTTTGCTTCGCTGGTGGCCTCCGGCTACCCCATCCGCCTGTCGGGTGAGGACAGCGGCCGGGGCACCTTCACGCACCGCCACGCCGTCATCCACGACCAAAAGCGCGAGAAGTGGGACGAGGGCACCTATGTGCCGCTGCAAAACGTGGCCGAGAACCAGGCACCGTTCGTCGTCATCGATTCCATCCTGTCCGAGGAGGCCGTGCTGGCCTTCGAATACGGCTACGCCTCCAACGACCCCAACACCCTGGTGGTCTGGGAGGCGCAGTTCGGCGACTTCGCCAACGGCGCGCAGGTGGTGATCGACCAGTTCATCGCCTCCGGCGAGGTCAAGTGGGGCCGCATCAACGGCCTGACGCTGATGCTGCCGCACGGCTACGAGGGCCAGGGCCCCGAGCACAGCTCGGCCCGCCTGGAGCGCTTCATGCAGCTGGCCGCAGAGGCCAACATGCAGATCGTGCAGCCGACCACGGCCAGCCAGATCTTCCACGTGCTGCGCCGCCAGATGGTGCGCAACCTCAGGAAGCCTCTGGTGATCATGACGCCGAAGTCGCTGCTGCGGAACAAGGACGCGACCTCGCCCGTGTCCGAATTCACCGAGGGCGCCTTCCGCACCGTGCTGGGCGAGCAGGACGAGGCCATCGCCGCGAACGCTGCCAAGGTCAAGCGCGTCATCGCGTGCTCGGGCAAGGTCTATTACGACCTGGTGAAAAAGCGCGCCGAGAAGGAAGCCACGGACGTGGCCATCGTGCGCGTCGAGCAGCTGTACCCCTTCCCGCACAAGGCGTTCGGCGCCGAGCTGAAGAAGTACCCCAAGGCCACCGAGATCGTGTGGTGCCAGGACGAGCCGCAGAACCAGGGCGCCTGGTTCTTCATCCAGCACAACATTCACGAGAACATGCAGGATGGCCAGAAGCTGGGCTACGCCGGCCGCGCCGCTTCCGCCTCGCCGGCGGTGGGCTACGCGCACCTGCACCAGGACCAGCAAAAGGCCCTGGTGGAGGCCGCGTTCGCCAAGCTCAAGGGTTTTGTTCTGACCAAGTAAGGCCAAGCAAGAACCACGCGCTCAGTACAGAACCCTGAACAGGAAGAATTTCAAAATGGCAATCGTAGAAGTCAAAGTCCCCCAGCTGTCCGAATCCGTGGCCGAGGCCACGATGCTGGAGTGGAAGAAGAAGCCCGGCGAGGCCGTGGCCGTCGATGAGATCCTGATCGAGATCGAAACCGACAAGGTGGTGCTGGAAGTGCCCGCCCCTGCGGCCGGCGTGCTGGCGGAGATTCTGCAGCCCGACGGCGCCACCGTCGTGGCCGAGCAGCTCATCGCCCGGATCGATACCGAGGCCGTGGCCGGTGCAGCCGCGCCGGCCGCTGCTTCGGCGCCGGGCGCGGCCGCTCCTGCATCGGCCCCGGCGGCGGCTGCCGGCGCAGGCGGCGCCAAGGGCGACGTGGCCATGCCGGCCGCGGCCAAGATTTTGGCCGAGAACAAACTGTCGGCCTCCGACGTGCAGGGCTCGGGCAAGGACGGCCGCGTGACCAAGGGCGACGCGCTGGTCGCCGTGGCAGGCGGTGTGAAGTCCACGGCCGCCGTCATCCCCACCGGCGTGCCCACCAAGGCGCTGCCGCAGGTGGCAGCGCCGGCTTCTTCCAGGCAGGACCTGGGCGATCGCCCCGAGCAGCGCGTGCCCATGAGCCGGCTGCGCGCGCGCATCGCCGAGCGCCTGCTGCAGTCGCAGTCCACCAACGCCATCCTGACTACCTTCAACGAGGTGAACATGGCGCCGGTGATGGAGCTGCGCAAGAAGTTCCAGGACCAGTTCACCAAGGAGCACGGCGTCAAGCTCGGCTTCATGAGCTTCTTCGTGAAGGCAGCCGTGCATGCCCTGAAGAAGTTCCCGGTCATCAACGCCAGCGTGGACGGCAACGACATCGTCTATCACGGCTACTTCGACATCGGCATTGCCGTGGGTTCGCCGCGCGGCCTGGTGGTGCCCATCCTGCGCAATGCCGACCAGATGAGCTTTGCCGACATCGAAAAGAAGATCGCGGAATTCGGCAAGAAGGCCCAGGAAGGCAAGCTGGGCATCGAAGACATGAGCGGCGGCACGTTCTCGATCAGCAACGGCGGCACCTTCGGCTCGATGATGTCCACCCCCATCATCAACCCGCCGCAGTCGGCCATCCTGGGCGTGCATGCCACCAAGGACCGCGCCGTGGTCGAGAACGGCCAGGTCGTGGTGCGCCCGATGAACTACCTGGCCATGTCCTACGACCACCGCATCATCGACGGCCGCGAAGCCGTGCTGGGCCTGGTGGCCATGAAGGACGCGCTGGAAGACCCGTCGCGCCTCCTCTTCGACCTGTAAGGCGCACCGCACAGGGCGCTTGCATCTCTCGCAAACCCACCCTCGGCCCGGCCCAGTGGTGGGTTTTTCCTTTCAGACACACGATTTCGGCAAACACCATGAGCAAGCAATTCGACGTCATCGTCATCGGCGCCGGCCCCGGCGGCTACATCGCGGCCATCCGGGCGGCGCAACTGGGCATGCAGGTCGCCTGCATCGATGAGTGGAAGAACGACAAGGGTGGCCCGGCCCCTGGGGGCACCTGCACCAACGTGGGCTGCATCCCGTCCAAGGCGCTGCTGCAGTCGTCAGAGTACTTCGAGCATGCCAATAAGCACTTTGCAGACCACGGCATCACGGCCAAGGACGTGAAGATGGATGTGCAGAAGATGGTGGGCCGCAAGGACACCATCGTGCGCCAGAGCAACGACGGCATCCTGTACCTGTTCAAGAAGAACAAGGTCACGTTCTTCCACGGCCGCGGCGCGTTTTCCAAGACCGTGGAGGGCGGCTACGAGATCCAGGTCACCGGCGCCAGCAACGAAACGCTCACCGCCAGGCAGGTCATCATCGCCACCGGCTCCAACGCGCGTGCGCTGCCCGGCGCCGAGTTCGACGAGGAGACCATCCTGTCCAATGACGGCGCGCTGGCCCTGGGCAGCGTGCCCAGGACGCTGGGCGTCATCGGCTCGGGCGTCATCGGCCTGGAGATGGGCAGCGTCTGGCGCCGCCTGGGCGCGCAGGTCACCGTGCTGGAAGGCCTGCCCACCTTCCTGGGCGCGGTGGACGAGCAGATCGCCAAGGAGGCCAAGAAGGCCTTCGACAAGCAGGGGCTGAAGATCGAGCTGGGCGTGAAGATCAGCGAAGTCAAGAAGGGCAAGAAGGGCGTGAGCGTGGCCTATGCCAACGCCAAGGGCGAAGCCGTCACGCTGGAGGTGGACAAACTCATCGTCTCCATCGGCCGCGTGCCCAACACCATCGGCCTGAACCCCGATGCGGTGGGCCTGAAGCTGGACGAGCGCGGCGCCGTGGTGGTGGACGAGAACTGCCGGGCGAACCTGCCCGGCGTGTGGGCCGTGGGCGACGTGGTGCGCGGCCCCATGCTGGCGCACAAGGCCGAGGAAGAGGGCGTAGCCGTGGCCGAGCGCATCGCCGGCCAGCATGGGCATGTCAACTTCAACACCATCCCCTGGGTCATCTACACCAGCCCGGAGATCGCCTGGGTCGGGCGCACCGAGCAGCAGCTCAAGGCCGACGGCGTGAAATACAAGGCCGGCACCTTCCCCTTCATGGCCAACGGCCGCGCGCGCGCCCTGGGCGACACCACCGGCATGGTCAAGTTCCTGGCCGATGCCGAGACGGACGAGATCCTGGGCGTGCACATGGTCGGCCCCATGGTCAGCGAGCTGATCGCCGAGGCCGTGGTGGCCATGGAGTTCAAGGCCAGCAGCGAAGACATCGCCCGCATCTGCCACGCCCACCCGTCGCTGTCCGAATCCACCAAGGAAGCCGCCCTGGCGGTGGACAAGCGCACGCTCAACTTCTGATCGACGTTTTATAGTGAAAATGGCTGTCAACGCTTGTGTAGCAAGCGCTGGCAGCTATTGTTTTTGAAGCAAGGAAGACCGGTGAACGTCAGGCAGGCCTATGCGGCGGAGCTCGCCGCCAAGGGCTTCGAGAGCGACCCGGCGCAGCTGCGCGCCGTCGAGGCTCTGGAGCGCTGCGCACAGGAGTGGGGCGCCTATCGGCAGCGGCGCTCCAACGCGCTCAAGAAGCTGATCCACCACCCCAGCATTCCCAAGGGGGTGTACATGTACGGCGGCGTGGGGCGCGGCAAGAGCTTTCTGATGGACTGCTTCTTCAACGCCGTGCCCCTGAAGCGCAAGGTGCGCCTGCATTTCCACGAATTTATGCGCGAGGTGCACCGCGAGCTGGCCTCGCTGCAAGGCACGCAGAACCCGCTGGACGTGCTGGGCGCGCGCATCGCCAAGCGCTACAAGCTCATTTGCTTCGACGAGTTCCACGTCGCGGACATCACCGACGCCATGATCCTGCACCGCCTGCTGGCGGCGCTGTTCGACAACGATGTGGGTTTTGTCACCACCTCCAACTTCAAGCCCGACGAGCTGTACCCGGGCGGCTTGCACCGCGACCGCATCCTGCCGGCCATCGCGCTGCTGAACGAGCGCATGGAGGTGGTCAACGTGGACAACGGCACCGACTACCGCCGCCGCACCCTGGAAAACGCCAAGCTCTATCACTGCCCGCTGGGCGCCGAGGCGGACGCCGCGATGGCCGCGACCTTCGACCTGCTGGCCGAAGTGCACGACGAAGACCCGGTGCTGCACATCGAGGCGCGCGAGATCCGCGCGCTGCGCCGTGCGGGCGGGGTGGTGTGGTTCGACTTCCGCGAGCTGTGCATGGGCCCGCGCTCGCAAAACGATTACCTGGAGATCGCCTCGCAGTTCCATACCGTGCTGCTCTCCGGCGTGCCGCACATGCCTGTGAACATGGCGTCACCTGCGCGACGCTTCACCTGGCTGGTGGATGTGCTGTATGACCGGCGCGTCAAGCTCATCCTCTCGGCCGCCGTGCCGCCCGAGCAGCTCTACACCGAGGGGCCCCTGGTGCATGAATTCCCGCGTACCGTCTCGCGCCTGCAGGAGATGCAGTCCAAGGAATTCCTGGCCCTGGAGCGCCGGGTGGTGGACACCAGCCTGACCTGAGGAGCCTCCCCGCCATGACGACGCCCCTGTCTGCTCTTTGCCGCTGTGCCCTGGCCCTGGCGCTGGGCGGCCTGCTGTCGCCCGCCAGCGCGCAGGACGATCCGGCCGCGTCGGCGCAGCGCGATGCCCAGCGCACCCGCCTGCAGCAAGAGCGCCAGTCCATCGAGGCCCAGCTGGCCCGGCAAGAAGCAGCCTGCTACCGGCGCTTCGCCGTCGAGGACTGCCTGCGCCGTGCCCGGGCCGAGGCCCGCGAGCGGGACGCCATCCGCTGGCGCCAGGAGCTGGAGCTCAACGACGAGGAGCGGCGCGAGAAGGCCCAGCAGCGCCAGCGCTCCATCGACGAGCGC
The DNA here is from genome assembly GCF_003013695.1 of Pulveribacter suum. GTDB lineage: Bacteria > Pseudomonadota > Gammaproteobacteria > Burkholderiales > Burkholderiaceae_C > Melaminivora > Melaminivora suum. Next base: position 1,829,928 of record NZ_CP027792.1, read on the forward strand.
GAGCAGCTGCCGCGCCAGGCCGTCACGCCGGACGCCGGGCAGCCCGCTCGCAGCACGGCAGCCGATGCTGCACAGCGCGCGCAGCAGGCACGCGAGCGCGCCGGCCAGCAAAGCGGCCGCCAGACCGAGCATGCGGCACAGCGCGAGCGCCGTGCGCACGAGCAGGCCGAACAGGCAGCGCGCTCGCGTGAGCGCTTCGAAGAGCGGCAGGACAAGGCGCGCCAGCGCCGCGAGCAGCACGACCGCGAGCGCACCGAGGCCGAAGCGGCGGGGCGGCCCGCGCCCCGGCCGTTGCCTGCGCCGGACGCCGGCGCCGCGCAGTAAGGCCGGTGGCTGACGGCGTCAGCCCGTAGCGGCGCCGTGCAGCACCGCCGGGCGCGGCGGGGTCTTTTCTTCCACCAGCTGCTCGATGCGGACGATGGCCAGGGACAGGTTGTCGCCCCCGCCACCTGCACGGGCGCGCGCCTTTTCGATGAAAAACTCGGTGGCCTCGCGCGGCGTGAGTGACTGCAGCACGGCGGCAAATTCGGCGGGCGAAAAATAGTGCCAGACGCCGTCGCTGCAGGCCAGCAGCACGTCTCCGGGCTGCAGCTGCGGGATGAAGTGCGGCGTGGCGGGCGGGTCGGCCTCCGTGCCCAGGCAACCGACGAGGATGTTGGAGTGCGGATGCGTCAGCGCCTGCTCGTCGGTGATCTCGCCGCGATCCACCAGCGCCTGCACGTACGAATGGTCGCTGGTGCGGTGTACCAGCTGCCCGCCCCGGAAGTGATAGATGCGCGAGTCGCCCGCATGCACCCAGTGGCAGTCCCCGCGCGGGTTGATGACGAAGGCGGCAATGGTGCTGTGCGGCTCCTGCTCGGCGGAGATGGCCGTCAGGCGGATGACGATGTGCGACTCCTGCACGATGTGCTTGAGCAGCGCGCCAGCGTCGTCCGTGTCGGACGAATAGCGCTCAAACAGCTGGCGCGCGGTCAGCATGACCTGGTCGGAGGCCTTGCGCCCGCCGCTGCGCCCGCCCATGCCGTCGGCCACCACGCCCAGCACGCAGCCGTTGTGACGCTGGTGCACCAGCAGGGCCACCTGGTCCTGCTGGTACTCGCGGTCACCCCTGTGGAGGCCAGTGGCGGCGGTCAGGCGAAAGGGCTTGGTCATGGTGCTGCGCTAGGGCGAAAAAAATGGGGCCGGCTTCACCAGAACTTCCACCAGGGGTTGTCCTTGGCCCGAAAGCCCTTGCCCAGCAGCGTGGTCTGCGGGTAGCTGGCCAGCAGCACACGGCGCGTGTCGTCGCGCAGCTGCTCCATGCCCAGGGCGTCGTAGGAGCGCACCAGGATGTACAGCGCCTCTTCGGTGGCCGGCACGTCCTTGTAGTCGGCGATGGCGCTTTGCGCGCGGCTGACGGCGGCCACATAGGCGCCGCGCTCGAAGTAGTAGCGCGCCACGTGCACCTCGTACTGGGCCAGCGAATTGACGATGTAGGTCATGCGCAGGCGGGCGTCTGGCGTGTAGCGCGACTCGGGAAAGCGGGTGACCAGTTCGCGGAAGGACTCGAACGAGTCCTTGGCAGCCTTCTGGTCGCGTTCGGACAGGTCCTGGCGCGAGATCCAGGAGAACATGCCCAGGTTGTCGTTGAAGTTGACCAGGCCCTTCAGGTACAGGGCGTAGTCGTAGGCCGGGCTGGCAGGGTGCAGCTTCATGAAGCGGTCCAGCGTGGCAACCGCCTGGGCCTTCTCGCCGCCCTTGTACTGAGCGTAGGCCTTTTCCAGCTGGGCCTGCTGGGCCAGCGGCGTGCCGGCAGCGCGGCCCTCGAGCTTTTCCAGCAGCGGCACGGCCTTGTCATAGGCGCCGCCGTTGAGTTCGTCGCGCGCCTCGGAATAGATCTTGTCCGTGCTCCAGCCGGCGGTCTTGTCTTCGGTGGTGCTGGAGCACCCGCCCAGCAAGGCAGCGGTCAGCAGGGCAGGCAGCAGGAAGGGGGAAAAACGCGGCATGGCTGTGAGCGTGTGGATGGAAAGAGGAAGGAAAACCGGCGCGCCGCCCGGGCCCCGGCCCGGGGCAGCGCAACGGGCCATTGTATGTAACGGTGCCCCGCGCCGGACACGGGCATGAGGGCGTTTTTACAATGAGCAGATGTTTGTTCACCTGCGCCTGCATACCGAGTTCTCCGTCGTCGATGGCACCGTCCGCATCGGCGAGATCATCAAGGCGGCCGCCCGCGATGGCCAGCCGGCCCTGGCCATCGGCGACCTGAACAACCTGTTCGGTGCCATCAAGTTCTACCGGCAGGGGCGTGGCAAGGGCGTCAAGCCGCTGCTGGGCGCCGAGGTCACGCTGGAGGGCGAAGCCGGCCAGCCGGCCCCGCGCCTGCTGCTGCTGGTGCAGGGCAACCAGGGTTACCTGAACCTGTGCGAGCTGCTGGCGCGGGCCTGGACGCGCAACGTGGTGCGCAACCAGCCTGTGTGCACCTGGGAGAACCTGCAGGAGCTCAGCGGGGGACTGATCGCCCTGTCCGGCGCGCAGGCGGGGCCGGTGGGCCAGGCGCTGGTCAAGGGCAACGAGGACGGCGCCGAGGCCCTGGCGCGGCAGCTGGCGGCGCTCTTTCCCCAGCGCTTTTACATGGAGCTGCAGCGCGCCGGCCGCGCCGATGACGAGGCCCACGTCAGCGCCGCCGTGCAGCTGGCGGCGCGGCTGCAGCTGCCGGTGGTGGCGACGCACCCGATCCAGTTCACGCAGCCCGATGACTATGAAGCGCACGAGGCCCGGGTGTGCATCGCGGAGGGCGAGATCCTGGCCAATCCGCGGCGTGTGCGCCGCTTCACGCGCGAGCAGCATTTCAAGACCATGGCCCAGATGCAGGCGCTGTTTGCCGACGTGCCTTCGGCGCTGGCCAACAGCATGGAGATCGCGCGCCGCTGCAACCTGACACTGGTGCTGGACAAGCCCCAGCTGCCGGACTTCCCCACGCCGGGCGGCATGCCCATCGATGGCTACTTTCGCCAGGCCTCTTACGAGGGGCTGGAGGAACGCCTGGCGCAACTGTTCGCCGATGCAGCGCAGCGCGAGCGCGAGCGGCCACGCTACGTGCAGCGGCTGGAGTTCGAGCTGGACACCATCCTGAAGATGGGCTTTCCCGGCTACTTCCTGATCGTGGGCGACTTCATCCAGTGGGCCAAGGCCAACGGCTGCCCGGTGGGGCCGGGTCGGGGCTCGGGTGCCGGCTCGCTGGTGGCCTATGCACTGAAGATCACCGACCTGGACCCGCTGCAGTACAACCTGCTGTTCGAGCGCTTCCTGAACCCCGAGCGGGTCTCCATGCCCGACTTCGACATCGATTTCTGCCAGTCCAACCGCGACCGGGTCATCGAGTACGTCAAGGACAAGTACGGCAAGAACGCTGTCAGCCAGATCGCCACCTTCGGCACCATGGCCGCCAAGGCCGCCATCCGCGACGTGGGCCGCGTGATGGACATGAGCTACACCTTCTGCGACGTCATCTCCAAGCTGGTGCCCGGCAAGCCGGGGCAGACCTACACGCTGGCCTACCCGCCCGAGCAGAAACAGGAAGGCGACAAGAACAACTACGCCCTGGAGCTCGAGCCCCTGCTGTACGAGCGCGTGCGCAAGGAAGAAGACGTGCGCACCGTCATCGAGATGGCGCAAAAACTCGAAGGCATGACCCGCAACATCGGCATGCACGCCGGCGGCGTGCTGATCGCGCCGGGCAAGCTGACCGACTTCTGCCCGCTGTACCAGCAGCCCGGCAGCGAGTCGGCCGTGAGCCAGTACGACAAGGACGACGTGGAGGCCATCGGCCTGGTCAAGTTCGACTTTCTGGGCCTGGCGACGCTGACCATCCTGGAGATTGCGCGCGAGCTGATCAAGAAGCGGCACAAGGGCCAGGAAGACTTCGCCTTCGAGCGCGTGCCGCTGGACGACGCGCGCACCTACCGATTGTTCTCCGAAGGCAAGACCGAGGCCGTGTTCCAGTTTGAAAGCCGCGGCATGCAGGGCATGCTGAAGGAGGCCCGGCCCAGCCGGCTGGAAGACCTGATCGCCCTGAACGCCCTGTACCGCCCGGGGCCCATGGACCTGATCCCCAGCTTCGTGAACCGCAAGCACGGCAAGGAAGAGGTGCTCTATCCGCACCCGCTGGTCGAGCCGGTGCTGGCGGAGACCTACGGCATCATGGTCTACCAGGAGCAGGTCATGCAGACCGCCCAGGTGCTGGGCGGCTACAGCCTGGGCGGCGCTGACATGCTGCGCCGGGCGATGGGCAAGAAAAAGCCCGAGGAGATGGCCCAGCACCGCGAGATCTTCCGCAAGGGCGCAGCCGAGAAGGGCATCGGCCAGGCCCAGGCCGACGAAGTCTTCGACCTGATGGAGAAGTTCGCCGGCTATGGCTTCAACAAGTCCCATGCCGCCGCCTATTCGCTGCTGGCCTACCACACCGGCTGGCTGAAGGTGCACTACACGGCCGAGTTCTACTGCGCCAACATGACCGTGGAAATGGATGACACGGACAAGCTCAAGGTGCTGTACGAGGACGCCGTCAAGCACTTCGGCATCACCTTCGAGCCGCCGGACGTGAACCGCGGCAGCTACCGCTTCGAGCCGGTGACGGACAGGGTCATCCGCTACGGCCTGGGCGCCGTCAAGGGCACGGGCCAGGCAGCCATCGAGGCCATCGTCGCCGCGCGCGAGGGGCAGGGCGTGGGCCCGCAGGGCGGCACCTGCGGCCCGTTCGCCAGCCTGTTCGACTTTTGCGTGCGCGTGGACCGCACCCGCATCAACAAGCGCACCGTGGAGGCGCTCATCAAGGCCGGTGCCTTCGACCGGCTGCACGGCGACCGCGCCATGCTGGCCGCGTCCATCGACCGGGCGTTCGAATTCGCCAATGCCCAGCTGGCCAACGCCAACCAGGGCGGCCTGTTCGACATGATGGGCGAGGACGCCATCGGCTCCAGCACCCAGGAGCCGGCTTTGGTGCAGGTGCCCGGGTGGGGCATCAAGGAGCGCCTGACGCAGGAGAAGACGGCCATCGGCTTTTACCTGTCAGGCCACCTGTTCGACGAGGTCGAGGACGAGGTCCGCCGCTTCGTGCGCACGCCGATCGCCGAGCTGGCCGACAGCCGCGAGCCGCAGGTCATGGCCGGCATCGTCAGCGACTGCCGCGTCATCAACGGCCAGCGCGGCAAGCTGGCGCTGTTCAAGCTGGACGACAAATCGGGCGCCATCGAGGCCTCGGCCGACGAATCCGTGATTGCCGCCGCCGGCACCCTGCTGCGCGACGACGAGTTCGTGGTGCTGTCCGGGCGCCTGCAGCTGGACCACTTTAGCGGCGGCCTGCGCCTGAAGGTGCAGCAGGTCTGGAGCCTGGCGGACGCGCGAGCGCGCTTTGGCAAATACCTGCACGTGAGCAGCGCCCAGCGCCCCGACGTAGCGGCCATCGTGCGCGAGTTCCCGCCCAAGCGCGAGCACACCGAGCATGGCGAGGATCTGCTGCACGGACTGCGCGTGCGCCTCGCGGTGCACTGCGAGGCGGAGGACGCCGCCGCGCTGGCCGAGCTGCAGTTGGGCGAGGACAGTCGCTTCTTTCCGTGCGACGCGGCCCTGGCCGCCTGGAATGCCCAGGCGGGTGGGGGCGCGAACGTGGTGTACGAGCTGGGCTGAAAACGCTTGAAAAGCGCTATGGTGGCGCCAATTGTCGTGAGACCGCGCGTCAGTGCGGCTCGATAGAATGAATTTCATGGCAACCCAACCCCCCCCGCAGGCACCCACGCGGCCGCTGGCCCCGTCCCGGGATGACGGCGGCGCAGCCGTGCTGGAGCGCCAGCCCCTGAAAACGCAGCCGCCCCAGATGCACCAGGTGGTCATGCTCAATGACGACTACACCCCGATGGAGTTCGTGGTCGTGGTGCTGCAGGAATTCTTCAGCAAGGACAGGGAGGCGGCCACGCAGATCATGCTCAGGATCCATCTGGACGGCAAAGGCGTGTGCGGCGTGTTCACACGCGACGTGGCGGCCACCAAGGTCAGCCAGGTGCTGGATGCCGCCCGCGAGGCCGGCCACCCCCTGCAATGCCTGAGTGAACCTGTTGAATAAAAGGCCATTGCTCCCGATCTACAGTCAATTCGCAACACGCAAGCACAAAGGAGTTCGCACATGATTGCCCAGGAACTGGAAGTCAGCTTGCACATGGCTTTCGTCGAGGCCCGCCAGCAGCGCCACGAGTTCATCACCGTGGAGCACCTGCTGCTGGCGCTGCTGGATAACCCCAGCGCAGCCGAGGTGCTGCGCGCCTGCGCAGCCAACCTTGATGACCTGCGCGCATCGCTGAGTCATTTCATCAAGGACAACACGCCCCAGGTGGCTGGCTCCGACGAGGTGGACACCCAGCCGACGCTGGGTTTCCAGCGCGTCATCCAGCGCGCCATCATGCACGTGCAGTCCACCGGCAACGGCAAGAAGGAAGTCACCGGCGCCAACGTGCTGGTGGCCATCTACGGCGAGAAGGATTCGCACGCCGTCTATTACCTGCACCAGCAGGGCGTCACGCGCCTGGATGTGGTGAATTTCATCGCCCACGGCATCCGCAAGGGCGAGGCGCAGGAGCCCACCAAGCCCGAGGCGCAGGCCGAGGCCGAGGAGGGTGCGCAGGGCGAGCGCAGCGAAAAGGCCTCGCCGCTGGAGCAGTACACGCAAAACCTGAACCAGGCGGCCAAGGACGGCAAGATCGACCCGCTGATCGGCCGCAACTACGAGGTCGAGCGCACCATTCAGATCCTGTGTCGCCGGCGCAAGAACAACCCGCTCCTGGTGGGCGAGGCGGGCGTGGGCAAGACGGCGATCGCCGAGGGCCTGGCCTGGCGCATCACCCAGGGCGACGTGCCGGAGATCCTGGCCGAGGCCACGGTGTACTCGCTGGACATGGGCGCACTGCTGGCAGGCACCAAGTACCGCGGCGACTTCGAGCAGCGCTTGAAGGGCGTGCTCAAGAGTCTCAAGGACAAGCCCAACGCCATCCTGTTCATCGACGAGATCCACACGCTGATCGGCGCCGGCGCCGCTTCGGGCGGCACGCTGGACGCGAGCAACCTGCTCAAGCCCGCGCTGTCCTCGGGCCAGCTCAAGTGCATCGGCGCGACCACCTTTACCGAGTACCGCGGCATCTTCGAGAAGGACGCGGCGCTGTCGCGGCGCTTCCAGAAGGTGGACGTGGTCGAGCCCACGGTGCAGGAGACCATTGACATCCTGAAGGGCCTCAAGAGCCGCTTCGAGGAGCACCACAGCGTGAAGTACGCGGCGGCCGCGCTGCAGGCTGCGGCCGAGCTGTCCGCCAAGTACATCAACGACCGGCACCTGCCCGACAAGGCGATCGACGTGATCGACGAGGCCGGAGCGGCCCAGCGCATCCTGGTGCCGTCCAAGCGCAAGAAGACCATTGGCAAGACCGAGATCGAGGAGATCGTCGCGAAGATCGCCCGCATCCCGCCCGCCAACGTCAGCAACGACGACCGCAGCAAGCTGCAGACGCTGGAGCGTGACCTGAAGAGCGTGGTGTTCGGCCAGGACAAGGCGCTGGAGGTGCTGGCCGCCAGCGTGAAGATGGCGCGCTCGGGGCTGGGCAAGGGCGACAAGCCGATCGGTGCGTTCCTTTTCAGCGGCCCCACGGGCGTGGGCAAGACCGAGGCTGCCAAGCAGCTGGCCTACATCATGGGAGTGGACCTGATCCGCTTCGACATGTCGGAGTACATGGAGCGCCACGCCGTGAGCCGCCTGATCGGCGCGCCCCCGGGCTACGTGGGCTTTGACCAGGGCGGGCTGCTGACCGAGGCCGTCACGAAGAAGCCGCACTCGGTGCTGCTGCTCGACGAGATCGAGAAGGCACACCCGGACATCTTCAACGTGCTGCTGCAGGTCATGGACCATGGCACGCTGACGGACAACAACGGGCGCAAGGCCGATTTTCGCAACGTCATCCTCATCATGACGACGAACGCGGGCGCCGAGACCATGAACAAGTCCGCGATGGGCTTCACCAACGCCCGCCAGGCCGGCGACGAGATGGTGGACATCAAGCGGCTGTTCACGCCGGAGTTTCGCAACCGCCTGGACGCGATCGTGAGCTTCAAGGCGCTCGACGAGCAGATCATCCTGCGCGTGGTGGACAAGTTCCTGCTGCAGCTGGAGCAGCAACTGGCCGAGAAGAAGGTGGAAGTGACCTTCACCGACCCGCTGCGCAAGCACCTGGCCAAGAAGGGGTTCGACCCGTTGATGGGCGCGCGGCCGATGCAGCGCCTGATCCAGGACATGATCCGCAAGGCGCTGGCCGACGAGCTGCTGTTCGGCCGCCTCACCGACGGTGGCCGGCTGGAGGTGGGCATCGAGGCGGGCATGGACGACAAGGGTGCCGAGACCGCCGAGGTCAAGCTGGACATCCAGCCCCTGCCCAAGCGCGAGCGGGGCGCCAAGTCCGAGCCGGCCGAGCCGGAAGAGGCCACGGCCGACTGAGTGCCGGCATCCGGGCCAGCAAAAAGCCGCAGCAATTGCTGCGGCTTTTTTATGGGTCAAATCGGCCTCCAGCGCTTATAGGACAAGCGCCAGTAGCTATTAAAATTGGAGTGAACCGATCAGGGTTGCCTTTGCACGGCATCCGCTGCCCGGGCCCGCTGCCGTCGCTGCCACAGCCACCAGGCTAGCAAGCCCAGCAAGAGCGGCACCAGCCACAGGCGCAGCGCCACCAGCCACAGGGTAATGTCTGCCTTGCGCGAGGCGCGGCTGAAGACATCCACCAACCCCAGCAGCGCGAAGCCGCTGGCAAGGACAAAGCCCTGCAGGGTCAGCAGCAGCGCCCACCCGCCTCCGGGTTGCGGCCTGGGCGCTCGCTGCGCCGCTCGTTCTCGACTGGAGCGCCATGCTGTGACCAGCAGCGCTCCCAGCAGCAGCGCGGGCAGGGCATTGAGGGCGATCAACCTCCACGGGCCGCCGCAGCCATTGCCCAGCACGAAATTCCCGACGGCCAGTGGAACGGCTGCCACGCAGAGCGCCAATACCAGCACCAGCGCCCGGCCCACGCGGCGTCGGGGTGAGCCATCGGTCCACCAGCCCAGCAGCACCGGCGCGGCTGCCATGGCCAGCAAGCTGGCGCCGGTCACGGCCAGAAAGGCGGCGTTGGCGCCCTCCGTCCAGCCGGCTGTGCAGCTGCGCGGGCCTGCCAGCACCTGGATCGGCGCGGCAGCGCAGGCGCCGGCAATCCACCAGCCCGCTCGGCCCGGCGCGTCCGCTCGGTGCGGGGGCTTCATGGCGCCAGACTCATGGCGCCACCTGCTGCAGCAGCTCCCGTGTGGCAAAGCCGTCGGCCGGCAGGCCCAGGCTTTGCTGCAGCCGGCGCACCCCGGCGCGCGTGGCCGGGCCCAGCACGCCGTCGGCGCTGCCGGCGTCCAGCCCGCGCGCATTCAGCGCTTCCTGCAAGGTGGTGATCTCGGCGCGCGTCAGCGGCTTGATGTCGCGCGGCCAGGGCGCTTGCAGGCCGGCGTTGCCGTCGATCTGCCGTGCCAGCAGGGCCACGGCCAGGGCGTAGTTGACCGAGTTGTTGTAGCGCAGCAGCGCGCGAAAGTTCGGCCCGACCAGCACGGCCGGCCCGCGCGCGCCGGCCGGCGTGAGGATGGAGGCGCCCTCCAGCGGCGGCAGCGGCGCATCGCCCATGCCGTGCACGCCTTCCGCCGCCCAAGCGGCGCTGGACTGGCGCACGGTGAGCTCCGTCCGCGCATAGTCAAAACCCGCAGGCAGGCGCACTTCGGCGCCCCAGGGCTGGCCGCGCTGCCAGCCCGAGTGCGACAGGAAGTTGGCCGTGGAGGCGGCCACGTCCGGCACGCTGGCCCAGATGTCGCGCCGGCCGTCGCCGTCGGCATCGACCGCGTGCGCCAGGAACACCGAGGGCAGGAACTGCGTATGCCCCATCGCGCCGGCCCATGAGCCGATCAGCGCGCTGGCAGCGATCTCACCCTGATCCACGATGCGCAGCGCAGCCATCAGCTCGCCACGCGCCCACTCGCGCCGCCGCCCGTCATAGGCCAGGGTGGCCAGCGCATCGATGGCAGAAAAGCTGCCGAAGTTGCGGCCATAGTTGCTCTCCATGCCCCAGATGGCCGTGATGACGCTGGCCGGCACGCCGTAGCGGGCAGCAGCCGCGTCCAGCGCCGCGGCGTGGGCGCGGTACTGCTCGCGGCCCTGCGCCACGCGCTGCGGCGAGACGGCGCTGTCCAGGTAGGCCCAGGGCGTGCGGGTGAATTCGGGCTGAGCGCGGTCGAGCTGCACCACCTGCGGCAGCCAGCGCGCCCGGCCCAGCGTGGCCTGCACGGTGGCCGCGCTGATGCCGGCGTCCAGCGCCTCGCGCGAAAAGCCCTGCACCCAGGCCTGAAAGCCCGCCGCGTCCTGGGGCTGGCTGGGGGACTGTGCGTGGGCTGGGGGCGGTGCCGGGGCGGCCACGCGCTGCGGCGCGGGCGCCGCGGCCGCAGCAGGGGCAGGAACAGGGGCAGGAGAAGGCGGCACCACCCGCGGCGCAGGCGCAGGCTGAGCGGCCGGTGCCGCCACCACGGGGGTGGGCGACGTGCTGGCGCAGCCGGCCAGCGCGGCCATGGCGGCCAGGGCGGTAGGGGCAAGAAAGCGAGGAGAGCGCATACGGCCCATTGTGCCGGCGCCGCCGCGGGCAGCCATGCATACTTGCCGCTTTGCGCTGCCGCGCAACCGTTTCTGGCCGCCTTCCTTCCTCCATGCACACCTTCCTCTGGCACGACTACGAGACTTTCGGCGCCGACCCGCGCCGCGACCGCCCGGCGCAGTTCGCTGCCATACGCACCGATGCCGAGCTCAATGAGATCGGCGAGCCTCTGATGCTGTACTGCAAGCCGGCGCTGGACTACCTGCCCCAGCCCCAGGCCTGCCTGATCACCGGCATCACCCCGCAGCTATGCCTGGAGCGCGGCGTACCCGAGCCTGAATTCGCCGCCCGCATCGAAGCCGAGCTGGCCCTGGCCGGCACCATCGGCGTGGGCTACAACACCATTCGCTTCGACGACGAGGTGACGCGCTTCATGTTCTGGCGCAACCTGATGGACCCCTATGCCCGCGAGTGGCAGAACCAGTGCGGCCGCTGGGACCTGCTGGACGTCGTGCGCCTGGCCTACGCCCTGCGCCCTCAGGGAATCACCTGGCCCACGGCGGCCGACGGCAAGCCGAGCTTTCGCCTGGAGCACCTGACGCGCGCCAATGGCCTGGTGCACGAGGCGGCGCACGACGCGCTGTCGGACGTGCGCGCCACCATCGCCCTGGCCCGCCTGCTGCGCCAGCACCACCCGCGCCTGTTCGACTTTGCCCTGTCCCTGCACAAGAAGGAACGCGTGGCCGCCGAGCTGCGCCTGCCCGCAAGCCAGCAGACGGCGCGGCCTTTCCTGCACGTCTCGGGCATGTTCGGCACCGACCGCGGCTGCCTGGCCGTGATGTGGCCGCTGGCCAGCCACCCCTCCAACAAGAACGAGCTGCTGGCCTGGGACCTGGGGCACGACCCCGCCGAGCTGGCCGATCTGTCCGTGCAGGACATCCGCCTGCGCCTGTTCACCCGGGCCGCCGACCTGCCCGAGGGCGTAGCGCGCCTGCCGATCAAGTCGGTGCATCTGAACAAGTCGCCCATGGTGGTGGGCAATCTGAGCACCCTCACGCCGCAACAGGCCGAGCGCTGGGGCATCGACCTGGAGCAGGCCGCACGCCACGCCGAAGCGGCGCGAGCGCTGCCCGACCTGAGCGCCACCTGGGCAGCGGTGTTCGAACGCCCGGCCGAAGAAGCGCCCGACGTGGACCACGGCCTGTACGGCGGCTTCGTCGGCAACGAAGACCGGCGCCGCCTGGCGCAGCTGCGCACGCTGGCGCCCGAGGAGCTGGCCCATGCCCGCCCCGGCTTCGACGACCCGCGGCTGGACGAGCTGCTGTGGCGCTACCGCGCGCGCAACCACGGGCACACGCTCAGCGACGAGGAGCAGGCCCGCTGGCAGGCGCACCGCGCCGCCGTGCTGCTGGAGGGCCAGGGCGGCGGGCTGACCTTCGACGCGCTGTTCGAGCAGCTGGATACCTTGGGCGAGCTGGCTGACGAGCGCGGCGAGGCCATCCTGGGCGCGCTCTACGACTGGGCCGAGGCGCTGGCGCCGGAAGTGGTGTAACGCCGGCCTGCCTTGGCTGACGCCGCATCGCCGCTTGGCCTACAGCAGCGGCGCTGGCGCCCGGCGGACAATGCGCCGTCACCTATTTCGCACGAGGACGATGCATGCCCCTGAGCGAGGCTTCACGCCCGCGCCCCGCGCCCACGCTGAAGGCGGCCGGCACGCAGCGCCCCGCCAGCACGCTGGATGCGCTGGTGCCCAGCCTGCGCTTCATGGCCGGCCTGGTCATTGCGGCGCTGGTCATCACCGGGCTGTATGCCGGGCGCACCATCCTGGTGCCGCTGGCGCTGGCCTTTTTGCTCAGCTTCGTGCTCGACCCGCTGGTGCTGCGCCTCAAGCGCCTGGGCCTGCCGCGGCTGCCGGCGGTGATCCTGGTCGTGCTGACCACGCTGTCCGTGCTGGGTGTGGGCGCGCTTTTCATTGGCAACGAGGCGCGCCAGCTCAGCGAACAGCTGCCCTCCTACCAGACCACCATCCGCAACAAGCTGCGCGGCCTGGCCCGCGAGCTGCGCGCGCCCGGGATGTTCGATGGCGCCAAGCGCACGCTCGACCTGGTGCAAAGCGAAGTCGAGGCGGCGACGCCCAAGCCGGCACCAGGGAGCGCGGGGCGCGGGCGCGCGGCCAGTGTGCAAAAGGTGGAAGTTCAGCCGCCCGTCCTGTCGCCCGCGCAGCAGGCCATGGCGGCAGTCAACGCGCTCAGCCGCCCCCTCACCGACGCCGGCCTGGTGCTGGTGTTCGTGGTCTTCATCCTGCTGGACCGGGTGGACCTGCGCGACCGGCTGCTGCGCCTGTGGGGCGCCAACCTGCACGGCGCCACCGACGCCATGGACGAGGCGGGCGACCGCATCACCCGCTACCTGACCATGCAGCTGCTGGTCAACGTCAGCTACGGCATTCCCATGGCCGTGGGCCTGTGGCTGATCGGCGTGCCGGGGGCCTTTTTGTGGGGGGCGCTGGCCGGGCTGATGCGCTTTGTGCCCTACGTGGGGGCCTTCGTGGCGGCGGCCTTTCCGCTCACGCTGGCCTTTGCCGTACACCCGGGCTGGAGCCTGGTGCTGTGGACGCTGGGCCTGATCATCACGCTGGAGCTGATCAGCAACAACGTCATCGAGCCCTGGCTGTACGGCGCCAGCACCGGGCTGTCGGTGCTGTCGCTGATCGTGGCCGCCACCTTCTGGGCTGCGCTGTGGGGGCCGGTGGGGCTGATCATGTCCACGCCGCTGACCGTGTGCCTGCTGGTCATTGGCCGCTACCTGCCGCAGCTGGCGTTTCTGGACGTGCTGCTGGGCAGCCAGCCGGCGCTGGATGAGCCCACGCGCATCTACCAGCGCCTGCTGGCCGGCGATGCGGACGAGGCCATCGAGCTGAGCGTGCGCCAGATCGAGGCGAACAAGGGATCGGTGGCCGCCTTCTACGGCCAGGTGGCCGTGCCGGTGCTGCGCATGGCCGCGGGCGACCACGCCCGCGTGGCCACGCCCGAGCACCGCCTGCGCCTGATCGAGGGCATGGACGCCGTGCTGGACGACCTGCAGGCCCAGTACCCGCCCGCGCCGGCTGCGGCGCAGGCCGCGCCCGCGGACCCCGTGCTGTGCATGGGCGGGCAGTGGGAGGTGGACCAGCTGGGCGCGCGCATGCTGGCCCATGCGCTGCAGCTGCAGGGCTGCCCGGTGGCCACCCACGCACGGGCCGCCGCCGCCGTGGCGGCTCAGGCGCCGGACGACACGCCGCAGGCCGATGCTCCGCAGGTGGTGTGCGTGGTGTGGCTGCTGCCCGAGCCAGCGGCGCTGGCGCGGCAGGTGTGCCGGCGCCTGCGCCGGCGCTGGCCTGGGGTGCAGATCATGCTGGCCCTGTGGGGCGAGGCCGCCGAGAGCCCCGAGGGCGTGGCCAGCCCGCTGCCCGAGGAGCTGCCCGCCCGCTACGGCGCCGACGCGGTGAGCCTGTCGCTGGCCGAGACGCTGGCCAGCGCCGTTCAGCTGCACGGCGCGCCGGTGGGCGAGACGTTCGAGTCCGCGCCCACCCCGCCCAACGAGGACGAGCGCCTGCAGGCCCTGCAAGCCAGCGGCGTGCAGACCAGCCAGGCGCTGCGCCAGCTGTGCCAGCACGCGGCCGCGCGGGCCGCTGACATCTTCGACATGCCGCTGGCCATGGTGTCGCTGGTGGGGCGTGACGAACAGGCGCCCCTGTGCCTGCACGGCCGTCTGCCGCCGCCGGCCGCCGACGAGGCCTCGCCGCACCCCGGCGATCCGCTGCCGCGGGCGCTGTCGCTGTGCGCGCACGTGGTGGCGTCGGGCCATTCGCTGGTGGTGCACGACATCGCGCGCGACGCGCGCTTTGCCGGCAACCCGGCGCTGCGTGCAAGGCGCCTGCGCTTTTACGCAGGCGTGCCGCTGCGCGATGCCAAGGGCTTCGCGCTGGGCACGCTGTGCCTGCTGGACACGCGCCCGCGCCTGTTCGATACGCGCGAAAAGCGCCTGCTGCAGGCCATGGCCGACGATCTCATGGCCAGCTGGCAGGGCGCGCCGGTGGCGCAGGGCGCACCTGAGTCGCAGGAGGCGTCGGCCACCGTGGGGCAGATCGTGCCGCAGTAGCGGCCGGCGGCGCCCTCGGCCGCGGCGGGGCGTTTACTTGGTGCCGAAGATGCGGTCGCCCGCATCGCCCAGGCCCGGCAGGATGTAGCCGTGGTCGTTCAGCTCCCGGTCGATGGCGGCGGTGTAGATGGGCACATCCGGGTGGGCGGCCTGCAGCGTGGCCACGCCCTCGGGGGCGGCCAGCAGGCAGACGAACTTGACGGAGCGCGGCGACAGCTGCTTGAGGCGCGCCACCGCCGCGGCGGCGGAGTTGCCGGTGGCCAGCATCGGGTCCACCACGATGATGTCGCGCTCGGCCATCTCGGACGGCATCTTGAAGTAGTACTCCACGGGCTGCAGCGTGGCCGGGTCGCGGTACAGGCCGATGTGGCCGATGCGCGCGCCGGGCACCACGTTCAGCATGCCGTCCAGAAAGCCGTTGCCGGCGCGCAGGATGGACACCAGCACCAGCTTCTTGCCGTCGATGACCTTGGCCGTCATGGTCTCCAGCGGCGTCTCGATCTGGATGTCCTGCAGCGGCATGTCGCGCGTCACCTCATAGGCCATCAGGGTGGACAGCTCGCCCAGCAGACGGCGAAAGCTGTTGGTGCTGGCGTCCTTGCGGCGCATCAGCGTCAGCTTGTGCTGCACCAGGGGATGGTCGATGAGGTGGACGTTGCTCATGGGAGAAAGGCCTTTGGCTCGAGGAAAGAAGATCGTGTCGAAAGGCGCAATTTTTGCACGCGAGCCGGCTCTGCTCGCGCTCGCGCCGCTGCCGGTCGGCGGCTGAAAATATCACTCAAAACGGGCTCCAGCGCCCGTGCAGCAAGCGCCGGCAGCTATTGTTTCGTGAGTGCGATCACAGCTCGCTGAACGGCTTGAGAGTTGCCAGCGGCGCAAATGCCGGCGCGCGCCGCTCGCGCATGGCCGTCACGGCCTCGGCCACGTGGCGGTTGCTCCAGATGGCGCCCTGCAGCCAGCCCATCTGGCGCAGGCTGTCGGCCACGCCGTGGTCGCGCGCGTAGTGCAGCGCCTGCTTGGTGCCCCACACAGCCACGGGCGGCTTGGCGGCGGCCTCGCGGGCGCAGGCCAGTGCGGCTTCAACCAGCGCCTCGTGCGACTCGAACAGCGTCGTCACCAGGCCGCAGGCCTGGGCCTGCTCGGCGGGCAGGCGCCGGCCGGTGTAGGCCAGCTCCTTGAGCAGGCCCATGGGCATCAGCTTGGGCAGCCGCTGCAGCGAGCCCACGTCCGCCACCATGCCGATGTTGATCTCCTGGAGGCAAAAGAACGCATCGCGCGTGGCGTAGCGGATGCAGGCCGCCGCCACCATGTCCAGCGCGCCGCCGATGCAGCCGCCGTGGATGGCGGCGATGACCGGCATGCGCAGCTCCTCCAGCCGCGTGAAGGTGGACTGCATGTCGGTCAGCAGATCGAAGACGGCGGCGCGCCCTTCTGGGCTGCGGTCGTCCAGCACGATGGCGTCGCCAAAGGTCTCCAGCGCCATGCCGGCGCTGAAATGCCTGCCGGTGCTGCTGATGACCAGGGCGCGGGCCTCGTTGCCGCGGTGCAGCGCCACCAGCACCTCGTCCAGCTCGCGCCAGAACGTCGGGTGCATGGTGTTCAGGCTGTCCGGCTGGCTCAGCACCAGGTGGGCGATGTGGTCGGTGACGGTCAGGGTGAAGCAGGTGAGAGGGTTCATGGCGGGCCACTGTACGGCAGTCCCTGGCGGCGCCTGCGCTTGCCCGGGGGCAGGCGCGCCGGGCCCTGGCAGGCATACACTTGCCCGCTGCGGCGCAGGCCGCATTTTTTGTTGGCTTCACGCAAAGGATTCGCAGTCATGGGCGCGCAATGGAAGGCAAAGGGCAAGGCGCTGGTCGCCGATGCCAAGGGCAGGCTTTTTGGCAAGCTGGCCAAGGAAATCATCGTGGCCGCCCGTGCGGGCGCAGACCCGGCCGGCAACTCGCGCCTGCGCCTGGCGGTGGAGGCGGCGCGCAAGGCGTCCATGCCCAAGGACACGCTGGAGCGGGCGATCAAGAAGGGCTCCGGCGTGGGCGCCGAGGCCGTGCACTACGAGCACGTGATCTACGAGGGCTTTGCGCCGCACCAGGTGCCGGTGATGGTGGAGTGCTTGACCGACAACGTGAACCGCACCGCGCCCGAGATGCGCGTGTGCTTTCGCAAGGGCCAGATGAGCGCCGTATCCTGGGACTTCGACCATGTGGGCATGATCGAGGCCGAGCCGGCGCAGCCGGGCGCCGACGCGGAGCTGGCCGCCATCGAGGCCGGCGCGCAGGACTTCGAGCCCGGCGAGGAGGAGGGCCAGACCCTGTTCCTGACCGACCCCACGGACCTGGACGCGGTCGCCAAGGCGCTGCCCGGGTTCGGCTTCAAGGTGCTGTCGGCCAAGCTGGGCTACAAGGCCAGGAACCCGGTCAGCATGGCCAGCCTGCCGCCCGAGGCGCAGGAAGAGGTGCAGGCCTTCCTGGCCGGCATTGAGAACAATGACGACGTGCAGAACGTGTTCGTGGGCCTGGTCGATTGATGCCCCGCCTGCCCAACGAAAAAGCCGCTGAATTACAGCGGCTTTTTTATGGCTTGGGGTGTTATGCCTCTGTTGCCCATCTCCTTTGAAAACAACAGGTTACGTTGTTTTTTGACGAGCAAAAAAGAAAATTAGGGCTCAGGTTGCGCGAGTACCAAAAGATGAGTACGCCATGTATTCGTCGTTGTACAAGGCGCTGCGAAGCTGAGCGCTGAGCTCGGCGACACGCAGTTTGGATTGCTCAATGTCTTCGTCGCTCTGCGGCCCTGGTCGCGTGACGCCGTTGTGAGAGAAGAGGCCTGCCCAATCGAGTTCGTTACAGGCGCGGGCAGCCCTTATGGATTGCAGAAAGTAACGGCGGTCCTGCTCTTTTGCGGTATCGAGAGCTGGTCTCCCGAACCTGGCATCAGCCAGAACGAATAAACCTACTGCCCCTGCAATCAACGCGCCGCCGCCGAGGGTCAAGCCACCAGCTAGGAGGGCAACGCCAAGTGTTAGAAACACTCCGGCTACCACGCATGTGGTCATCCCCTTCAATAACTTAGAGGATGCCTTGCGTTGAAGCGTGGTTTGTTGGGGGCTTTCTCGAGTTACCCGAAGTCGCTCGCTGAAGCCGAGCCAGTTGTCGCTCTCATTTGCGCTCGCAGGACAGTACGAGTGCAGTGATTTCAGATAGAAGACCAGTGTTTCGACCTGTTCGGCGGTGAGAGACCGGAGTTCTGGCAGAACAGGAGCTAAAAGTTCGCGCAGGCTTGGGTCTTGTTCTACGTAGCTAAAGTATTCAGATTCCATCGGCTCCCCCCTCCTTTTGGAGTTCGTGAAGTCTATGCAAGCGGCGGTCTCCTCTAATGACGGCCACAACGTCTAGCCGCGATGACTATGGCAGCGTCATTAGCCATTTGTGCTTCAACTAGCAGTTTTTGGGACTGTGCCGAAGGCACGCCTTTAGTGGCCAACGGGCTAGACTTCAGAACAATTTTCCGACGCCCGGCCTCCACCTTCTCCCAGGAATCTCCTGCTGCCACCTTCAAAATACGGTACGCGTCCTCAAGCGCCAACTGAGGTATTGCTTCGGGTTCTGGGGTGACAGGCTTTTGTGGGGCTATTGCCTCAGCAGCCGTACCGCTGGCAGGCTCTTTCGGTGAGTACTGCCCAAACCCCGCCAAAAGGTCTTGCTGCGCTGTTTCAGCCTGCAAGATCGACTTGGGAACGGGTTGCCGTGGAGTTTCTTGTGCAGGCGCTGGGGCTGGAGCAGCTTCTGGCTTGCCACGAGCAAGCCTCAGGGTGGAGCGAGGCGCCTGAGCGTCCGGTCGGTGGGCGCTCGTATCTCTCATAGCTGCTTCAGCCTTTTGAACCCGCTCTAAAAGCGCTACGGCTCTGGGAACTTGACGATGGCTGAGTTCTTGTTTCAGCAGGTCGAGTGTCGCAAAACTCTTGCTCTCCTTCTCGAAGATGCCTTCCAGGTCGCCTATGCCCAGCTGCATTAGGGGTCGCGTCGTTGCCATCAAGCCACCTCCTCAATCGTGTCAACTTCAAAGGGGTCAACCTCGCGGTATTCGACCCAAGGGGTGTTGTCCACCGACTCGGACCCAACCGGCTCGATACCCAGACTTGTCAAGGTCTGGAGCAAGTCGGCCAACACATCCTGGCGATAACGGACGAAGCTGGATGCGAAACACCGCCAAAACGTCCAACCGGCGCGCTCCAGTACCCGCTGGCGCGCCATGTCGTCAGCCCACTGGCCCGGCCCATGAAACCGGTCCCCGTCGCACTCAATCGCCAAGCGTCGGCCCTCGTTACCTTCCACAACGAAGTCGATGAAGTAGCCGCCGGCGGGCACTTGAGGCAACACCCGGTACCCGCGCTTCACCAGTTCATCGAACACCTCGAGCTCGAACCCCGACTGGCACTTGTCGCGCAGGGCGTCCACCTTTTTGGCGTCCTGCCTAAACGGCTGCTTGAAGTGCAGGATGACGCGACCGGTTAAAGAGTCTTCTTTCGCTTCGTTGTCAGTGACGGAACGGAACAGGTACATCCGGTCTCTGGCTCGAGACAGGGCAACGTTGAAACGCTGATGCATGTCTGCGCGGTTAGCTGCCCCTCGGTCGCCCGGGCCAATCACCATCGACACCATCATGATGTCCCGCTCTCTGCCCTGGAAGACAGGTGGCGGTCCCGCACTGATTTTGCGGGCCACCACGTCGGCCGGGGAAATATGGTCCGAGATGAGCTTGTGGATGTAGCTGGCCTGTTCTGTACCCATCAAGGTGACCACCCCAATCGAACGCCCGTCAAACATGGGGTCGGCGATAAGATTGGCAATTTCGTTGACGATGGCTTTGGCCTCCGCCTTGTTGACGTCCTTTTGCCTGTTTCCGCCCTTCACAAACACGTCCACCAGCGGTGGGTCGAGCCGCTCATTGGCCTTGGGCACACGCAGGGGCCGGATGTCGCCTTCATAGAACTCCCGGTTGGAGAACTCGATGATGGCGGGTACTGACCGAAAGTGTTCCTTTAGCATGACCGAGTTGCCCGCAAAGACAACTCGCGCCAAGTCATAGATGGACTTGTCAGGGGTCATCTCGGACCCATGGGGCTGGTCAGCCAAAAAACGGTTGACGAGCTCACGAACGCGTTCTTCAGCAGTACCGACAGCAGAAGGTGACACCTGCTTGTGGTCACCTACCACCAGAAGCTTTTGGCCCCTGAGCAGCGCTGGCAGCGCCCAGATGTCGGACTGGGAGGCTTCGTCCACGATGACCAGGTCAAACAAGCCGACCTCGGCCGGAATGGTCTCAGACACGCGCCACTGCGGCAGCACCCAACATGGGACAGCTTTGTAGGCCCGAACCATCGCGTCTCGAGCGTTTTTGCGATGGCGTACGGCGCGCACGCCAGTACCGGCCCCCATGGCCTGAACCGCGTTCAAGTACGCCTGCAAAGCCTGGCGCACGCTGTCCGGCGAGTTGTTATAAACACCCAGCCAGGTTTTTTCGGCCACCAACTCCTGATAGGTCTTTGCCAGGGTGTTGGTGAGTTGCCGCCGCTCCTCGAACAGCTGACGCATCTTGTGGTGACCATCGATGCGGTCCAGAAAATTGACCGCCAAGCGCCAGTCCCAGGCGTCTTTCCAATTGAAAGGCACCAGCGTGTCGATTTCGCCCTCGGACTTTTCTGCTCTGGCGCGTTGAGCCCATCTCGGAGCGCCTGCCTGCTCCAGAAGGTCCGTGACCTCTTCAATGACTTTGATGTGCGGCCACAGCTGCTGCAGTCGCTCCAACTCCGACATAGTCGCAAGCCAAGTTGTCTGCAAGACGCTCTCATCCGCATCGGTACGGCCCAGGGGCCCCATCAGGAAGTCACGAATTTCACAGACGATTCCGCCCGTATGTCCGTCCAGCTTTTTGACGATTTCCTGCACACGGCGAAGCGCGTAGCCAAGACGGCCTTTGTCCAGATGAGACTGAAGACTCTCGCGAACCAGCCCGGCGAAACTTTCGCCTTGGTCCCAAAGCTTGGCTGCCGTTGCGTCGCCAAAGACTGCTGCCACCTTTGATTGCAGATGGGCGTCAAACCCAAACTGCAGTTGGTCAACATCCCTGACCAGGGCAATGGTTGGGGTCAAACTGCGGACAGCCTGCTCCGGGCCCTCTCCGGGCGGATCAAAGCCAAACTCGCCTGACAGAGAAGCCCACTGCGCCAAAGCCTTGCGCGCCTGCAGTCGCCACTGAACCCAGTCATTGACCGCCTGCCAGTCCTCCACCCCTTTAGGCTTTGCGCCACCAACGGTGATGGCCTCTACCAACTTGCGCGCAACAGACTTGCCGAACGGCAACGCAAATGCGCTCTTGCCAGCAAGCAGTCGAACCAGGGCATCCTTTAAGTCCTCGTCCAGCTCCGCGTTGGCAGGCAGCTGAACCGCTTTGGGCACAAGGGCTACCCGCGCTTTTTCCAATTGCTGTAGAGCGCCACACGACTGGCGCAACGCTGCAAGCAACGGGTCGTCCAGGACCAAGTCAGCCATGCGCGAGCGAAGAGCCTCGGACCAAGCGGTTTGGCTTGCTGCCACGCGGCCAAGGGTCTGCTGGCGTTGCTCCAAGAACTCAGCCAGTTGTTTGGCTTTGTCGAAAGTATCAAGGGTGGCGTCCGCCAGCGCCAAGACTGCACCCTTTTCCACTTTCGCTTCAATCGTCTTGGCACGAACCAAGTCACGATGGAGCGCCAACATGTCGACCCACTGTGGAAAATCATCAGCCTTCGGTATGGAGGTGCCGACATAGACGAGGTCGTCGCCAACCGCCTTTCGGGCCTGTCTCAAAGCAGTGACAGCGGCGTCTGCGACTGCCAATTCTTCCACCTCGGGCGGGTCGTCATCGAACCACTGGTGCAGCTCCACTTGCTCCAGCACCTCCCTAGCCATCTCTTCGGGGCTGACCGACTTGCCGCGGAAGGTGTAATGGCGCATGTGCCGCTGGGCGTGCTCTTCAACGGTTCGGTCTACGTTCGCAATCTTGGCGTGCAGCTGGTCGAGTAGCTGCTCTGCGGCTGCGATAGCTTTTTCAGATTGATTTGGGTTGAGGCCGGAGACCCGCGCGGCAATAGTCTGTATGGCGTGCTCAAACTGCTTCATGCCATCTCGCTCGTCGGACAACAACGAGACACACAGCGGCCTGATTCGCTCAGGGAGCTTTTCCTGAACCACGGCTAAAGCCGACTCGCCCTTGGCGGTCACCAGAACACGCTTGCCCTGCGCCAGGTAGTGGCAGATGACGTTGGCGATTGTGTGTGTTTTGCCAGTGCCGGGCGGGCCTTGAACGACGACGCCATCATTGCTCTCCAGCTTCTGGATAATGGACACCTGCTCGTCGTTGTACGGCATGGGGAAGTACAACTCGCGCGCGTTGCTGGGACCGTGGCTGGTAGACAGTCCTCGAAACGGGATTTCAGGGCGCCTACGCACGGTGTCGTCGCCGGAGGTGACAAAGCTCTGAATGACCCCTGGTACCGAGGGGGCCACCTCGAGCTTTTGTTTCAGGCGCCGAATGTCCTCCAGGAGAACATCGCCAGAGCGCTTGCGCCCAAAAATAACCCAGCCACCTGTTACCAGCAGCTTGTCCGAGGGCGTGGGCAGGCTTGTCCATTCCTTGGCTTCAACGTAAGCACCGGAAGGATCCAAGTGCCCCACGGCCGCCCGCAGCGAAGGCTCAAAGGTACTGGAGTCAAAGGGCGTTAGGCGGCTGGCGCTGGTCTCAACCACCTTTTTCCAGAAGGTTTCCAGCTGGTGGACGCCAGCAATTTCCATCTCCGCATAGCAGTCGACCTCCAGTTTGGGCTCAACGTCTCGCGGCCGGACCTCCAGGTCAAGCGTCAACTCATTGAGGTTGATGCTGCACCCCTGGACCAGTAGCGGGTGACGAACCGGTGTCGCGTAGCCTTCTTTTTTCCAGACTGCGTGGCCTATGCCCCAGACAAGTTCAATCGGTGTTTCAGCACCTTCTGAGGCAATGGCTTGCTGAAGCGCGAACAGCTTGTTGTAGACAGAAATGGCTTTGCGCCGTGGACGCTCGGTCTGTGACCAGGGCTTCCACATGAAATCAACGTACCAGTCAAATTGCGCCTTGACGTCTGGGCGGTCCTGCAGGCGCACGCGCTTTGGCTCTTCGCCCGAGAGGGCAACCTGAATCTCCTGCTTGATTTCAGGTGATTTGTCAGGGGATTTCGAGATGGCCACCCATGGCTTGAGAAGCTCGTCCACCTCTGGGGCGGCAACCTCTTGTAGGCGGGGAAGCTTGAGCCAGACATCGTCTCCCTCCTGCTGAAGGTTGAGCTCAAGCTCGGGCAGCCCGACCAGCTCATGTCGATGAGCGGCAAAGTAGTCGTCTGGCACGCTGAAAGCAGGCTTTCTCTTGAGCTTTTCGACTTGCTCGATGTAGTTCAGCAGGTCAATCACTTTGGCGGCGGGTTCTATCAATTTGGGCTCCTCCTTTGTTCGGTGCTCACCGCAGAACCGGTCTGTATTCCGTTTCTCTTACAGTACTCCAGCATGTTCGTTTGGCTGCGGTGCCCCCGCAGTGCGGCTGCTTCTAGCAGCGCCTTGAATTCAGGGCTCACCCGGAAGCTGACCGAAACCGTTTTTTCTGCTGCCATTAAAAGTCTCTGCGTGGGTGTGTGTAGAGAGCCACTCTACGGTCATTTTTTCGCACTGACCTGCAGCCCGCCCCCCGTACCAGGTAATAGAGAATCCGCGCAACCGAGAGGAAGCGCAATGCGCAAGAGCAGGTATTGGTGGCAGGCAGGAGCGCCATCGGCGTGGGGCTGCTTTTTGGAGGAGGACGAGCAAGAGGTGCGGCAAGGCCCCTCTCTCGTCGTACCGACCTTGCCAGGCGTTGACAACACCGCCGGCTTGCGGGTCGACGGCTGAGTCGATTTACGCCAACGTGCTGTCCAGCGCCTGGAGCTTTTTGGAGTTGAGGTCCAGAGCTCTTTCGGCTACAGCCAGCTCGTGCTCCGCGCGCGAGGCTTGCCTGAGCGCGCTCCACTTGGCGTCGCAATCGAGGGATGGCCTCCATGGTGGACTGCTGGGCTCCTGCCAACGCTGCTCGCTCGTTGAGGAGCCACTTGATGGCAGGAGGGGTGCGCGTGCGCGGGCCTGAGTGCGGACTTTGTGCGAGCGCTGGCACCGGTGCGGGTGATGGGCTTTGGGGTTGAAGACAAAGTGGTAACGTTTGGGCATCATTCAGAGACGATACCGACGTGAAGCCACAGAATGTGGCGGAACTACTTAAGAATTGGGCTCAAAGGGGCGGAATATGGGTGCTTGGGCCATCATAGGCAAAACACCCGTGGCCTGGCGACCATAGAATTGCTCTCAAAAATATAGCTACTCGGGCTTGCCGGACAAGCGCTAAAGCGGTATTTAGCTTGAAATTTTCAGCGCTTCTTGCCGCCGCCCAGCAGCCCGCCCAGCACGCCGCGCAGGATCTCGCGGCCCAGGCCCGTGCCCATGGTGCGGATGGCGGACTTGGCCATGGTCTGCACCAGTCCGTCCTTCTTGCCGCCGCGCGGGCCGGTGGTGCCAAACAGCAGGTCGTTCAGCACGCCGCCGGCCCCGGCCGGGGCAGCGGCGCCGCCCGCCCCAGGCGCCTGCGCGGCAGAGCTGTCGGCGCGCGCCCGCAGGATTTCATAGGCCGACTCGCGGTCCACCGGCGTGTCGTAGGTGCCGGCCACCAGCGAACCGGCGATCAGTGCGCGGCGCTGGGCGTCGGTGATGGGGCCGATCTGGCTGCCCGGCGGGATGACCCAGGCGCGCTCGGTCTCGCTGGGGCGGCCCTTGGCGTCCAGCAGGCTGACCAGGGCCTCGCCCACGGCCAGCTCGGTGATGGCGGCTTCGATGTCCAGGCCCGCCTTGGGCCGCATGGTGCTGGCCGTGGCCTTGACGGCTTTTTGGTCGCGCGGGGTGAAGGCCCGCAGCGCATGCTGCACGCGGTTGCCCAGCTGGGCCAGCACGCTGTCGGGGATGTCCACCGGGTTTTGCGTGACGAAGTAAACGCCCACGCCCTTGGAGCGCACCAGGCGCACCACCAGCTCGATGCGCTCGACGAGCACCTTGGGCGCGTCGGTGAACAGCAGGTGGGCCTCGTCGAAGAAGAAGACGAGCTTCGGTTTTTCGGGGTCGCCGATCTCGGGCAGGCGCTCGAACAGTTCGGACAGCAGCCACAGCAAGAAGGTGGCGTACAGCCGCGGGGCGTTCATCAGCCGGTCGGCCGCCAAGATGTTGATCACGCCCATGCCGCCTTTCGTCTGCAGCAGATCGTCGATGTTCAGCATGGGCTCGCCAAAGAACTGGTCGCCGCCTTGGCTGTCGATGGTCAGCAGCGCGCGCTGGATGGCGCCGATGCTGGCCGTGCTGACGTTGCCGTATTCGGTGGTGAACTGTTTCGCGTTGTCGCCCACGTGCTGCACCAGGGCGCGCAGGTCTTTCAGGTCCAGCAGCAGCAGGCCCTGGTCGTCGGCGATCTTGAACACCAGACTCAGGACGCCCATCTGCGTCTCGTTCAGCGCCAGCATGCGGCCCAGCAGCAGCGGGCCCATGTCGGAGATGGTGGCGCGCACCGGGTGGCCCTGGGCGCCGAAGACATCCCACAGCGTGGTGGGGCAGGCCATGGGCTCGGGCGGTGCCACGCCGCGCTCGGCCAGCACGGCGGCCATCTTCTCGCCGATGCTGCCGCGCTGGCTGATGCCCGTGAGGTCGCCCTTGACGTCGGCCATGAAGACCGGCACGCCGATGCGCGAGAACTGCTCGGCCAAGGCCTGCAGCGTGACGGTCTTGCCGGTGCCGGTGGCGCCGGTGATCAGGCCGTGGCGGTTGGCCAGCTGCGGCAGCAGCTGGCAGGTGGTGTGGTCGTTCTGGGCAAGGAGCAGGGCAGGGGCCATGGCGGTAAAGGGACAAGGGCGTCAAACGTAAAATCGGCCGCTAGGTTAAATCAATCGCATAGACAAGAAGGACGCTGCAGTGGCAGGACACAGCAAATGGGCCAACATCCAGCACCGCAAGGGCCGCCAGGATGAAAAGCGCGGCAAGATCTGGACCCGCATCATTCGCGAAATCATGGTGGCCGCGCGCCAGGGCGGCGGCGACATCGCCACCAACCCGCGTCTGCGCCTTGCCGTGGACAAGGCCAAGGCCGCCAACATGCCGGCCGACAACATCAAGCGCAACATCGACAAGGCCACGGGCAACCTGGAAGGCGTGACCTACGAGGAGATCCGCTACGAGGGCTATGGGCTGGGCGGCGCGGCCATCATCGTGGACACCATGACCGACAACCGCGTGCGCACCGTGGCCGAGGTGCGCCACGCGTTTTCCAAGCACGGCGGCAACATGGGCACCGAAGGCTCTGTGGCCTTCCAGTTCAAGCATGTGGGCCAGCTGGTCTTCGCTCCCGGCACCGATGAGGACCGGGTCATGGAGCTGGCGCTGGAGGCCGGCGCCGAGGACGTCATCACCGATGACGAAGGCGCCATCGAGGTGCTCACGGCGCCCGGCGACTTCGAGGCCGTGAAGGATGCGCTGGCCGCAGCGGGCCTGGCGCCCGAGCTGGCCGAGGTCACCATGCGCGCCGAGAACACCATCGCGCTGGAGGGCGACGACGCTGCCCGCATGCAAAAGCTCCTGGACGTGATCGAAGACCTCGACGACGTGCAGGCGGTCTATCACAACGCCGAGCTGTGACCCCATGAAGATTCTTGTCATCGGCGGCGGCGGCCGCGAGCACGCCCTGGCCTGGAAGATCGCCCAGTCGCCCAAGGCCACGCGGGTGTATGTGGCGCCGGGCAACGGGGGCACGGCCCTCAGCCCCAAACTGGAAAACCTGCCCCTGACCGACGTGCGCGAACTGCGCGAGTGGGCGCAGGAGCACAAGATCGGCCTGACCGTGGTCGGCCCCGAGGCGCCGCTGGCCGCCGGCGTGGTGGACGAGTTCCGCGCCCACGGCCTGCGCATCTTTGGGCCCACGAGGGCCGCCGCGCAGCTGGAAAGCTCCAAGGCCTTCTCCAAGGCCTTCATGCGCCGCCACGGCATTCCCACGGCCGACTACGACACCTTCACGGACGCCGACGCGGCCCACGCCTTCGTCAACCGCGTGGGCGTGCCCATCGTCATCAAGGCCGACGGCCTGGCCGCCGGCAAGGGCGTGGTGGTGGCCACCGCGCTGGAGGAAGCCCACGCCGCCATCGACGACATGCTGCAGGGCAACACCCTGGGCGTGGCGCACAACGAGGGCGGCGCGCGGGTGGTGATCGAGCAGTTCCTGGAGGGCGAGGAAGCCAGCTTCATCGTGCTGTGCGACGGCCGTGACGTCGTCGCCCTGGCCACCAGCCAGGACCACAAGCGCCTGAAGGACGGCGACGAGGGCCCCAACACGGGCGGCATGGGCGCCTATTCGCCCGCGCCGGTGGTTACTGCCGACGTGCACGCCCGCGCCATGCGCGAGGTCATCCTGCCCACCGTGCGCGGCATGGAAAAGGACGGCATCCCCTACACCGGCTTTTTGTACGCCGGCCTGATGATCGACGACAGCGGCTACCCCAAGACGCTGGAGTTCAACTGCCGCATGGGCGACCCGGAGACGCAGCCCATCCTGATGCGCTTGAAAAGCGATCTGGTGGACTTGCTCACCGCCGCCGTGGACGCCAGGCTCGAACAGGTCGAGCTGCAGTGGGACCGCCGCACCGCCCTGGGCGTTGTGATGGCCGCGCACGGCTATCCCGCGCAGCCGCGCAAGGGCGACGCCATCACCGGGCTGCCGGCGGAAGCCGACGACGCCATGGTCTTTCACGCCGGCACGCAGCTGGACGCGGACGGCACGCCGCGCGTAACCGGCGGGCGCGTGCTGTGCGTGACGGCTCTGGCCGACAGCGTGCGCCAGGCCCAGCAGCGCGCCTACGACGTGGCGCGCGGCATCCACTTCGACGGCGCGCAGTACCGGCGCGACATCGGCCACCGGGCGGTGAGATGAGGAACAACCCCCTGAGCCGCTGCGCGGCTCGCCGCCTCTCTGGCGCTTTGCTTGGAAGGGGGACGACGCTGGCGGCCTGGCAAAGCCAGATCCGCGGCGTCCGCTGGGCTGGCGCGGCGCGGCTTCATGCGCAACGCCCTGAATGATCGAAGGCTGCAGCCATGAGTGAATTTCGTAGCTACCTTTTGAGCCTGCAAGAGCGCATCACGCACGCCATCGAGGCCGTCGAGGGCGAGGGCGGGGCGCGCTTTCGCGCCGACGCTTGGCAGCGTCCGGCCGAATCGCCCCTGAAGGGCGACGGCATCACCCGCATCCTGGAGGGCGGGCGCGTGTTCGAGCGCGCCGGCTGCGGCTTTTCTCATGTGAGCGGCCCGCAGCTGCCGCCGTCTGCCACCCAGCACCGGCCCGAGCTGGCGGGCGCGCCGTTCCAGGCCATGGGCGTGTCGCTGGTCTTCCACCCGCGCAACCCCTATGTGCCCACGGTACACATGAACGTG
Source organism: Pulveribacter suum (assembly GCF_003013695.1). GTDB lineage: Bacteria > Pseudomonadota > Gammaproteobacteria > Burkholderiales > Burkholderiaceae_C > Melaminivora > Melaminivora suum. The sequence goes on from NZ_CP027792.1 coordinate 1,858,258, forward strand.
CGCATGATCGCCGCCGCGCAGCCGGGCAGCGAGCCGGTGTGCTGGTTCGGCGGCGGCATGGACCTGACGCCGTTCTATGGCTTCGACGAGGATGCGGTGCACTTTCACCGCACCTGCCGTGATGCGCTCCATCCCTTCGGCGAGCCGCTGTATCCGCGCTTCAAGCAGTGGTGCGACGAGTACTTCTACCTGAAGCACCGCGAGGAGCAGCGCGGCGTGGGCGGCGTCTTTTTCGACGACTTCTCCGAGCTGGGCTTTGCGCGCAGCCAGGCCATGACGCAAAGCGTGGGCGACGCCTTCCTGGCCGCCTACGAGCCCATCGTTCAGCGGCGCATGGACCTGCCCTGGGGCGGGCGCGAGCGCGACTTCCAGCTGTACCGCCGCGGGCGCTATGTGGAGTTCAACCTGGTGTGGGACCGGGGCACGCACTTCGGCCTGCAGTCGGGCGGGCGCACCGAGTCCATCTTGCTGTCCATGCCGCCCCAGGTGGCCTGGAGCTACCGCCGCGAAGACCCGCCCGGCTCGCCCGAGGCGCAGCTCACCGAGCGCTTCCTGCAGCGCCGCGACTGGGTCTGACTCACTTTTTCATAGCTGCCTGCGCAGGCAGGACAAGGCCTACAGCACTATTTTGTGCTTAGGCTATATTGGCAACCATCTTTTTCCAGACAACCAGACCGCCCGATGACCACTTCCAAACAATCGGAAACCGCCGCCAAGAAAGACGTCACCAAGCTCCAGCGCGCCATCGTCGATGGCCTGGAGGACGTCAAGGCGCAAGACATCCAGGTCTTTGACACCGAGCATCTGTCGCCGCTGTTCGAGCGCGTGATGGTGGCCACCGGCAGCTCCAACCGCCAGACCAAGGCACTGGCCGCCAGCGTGCGCGACGCGGTGCGCGAAGCCGGCTTCCCCAAGCCCCGCACCGAGGGCGAGGACAACGGCGAGTGGATCATCGTGGACTGCGGCCCGGCTGTGGTGCACGTCATGCAGCCCGCCATCCGCCAGTACTACCGGCTGGAGGAGATCTGGGGCGACAAGCCGGTGCGCATGAAGCTGGGTGCCGCCAAGCCGCGCAAGACCACCGCCTCCGAAGACGCATCGGCCCCGGCCAAGAAGGCCGCGGCAAAGAAGGCGCCGGCCAAGAAGGCTGCCGCCAAGACCACCGCCGCCGCGCCGGCCAAGGCGGCTGCCAAGGCCCCGGCGGCCAAGAAGGCGGCCGCGAAAAAGGCGCCGGCCAGGTCCGCTGCCACCACCGCCGCCACCAGAGCCCCGGCCGCCAAGACCGCCACCGCCGCCGCCAAACGGCCCGCGGCCAAGAAGGCGTCCGCCCAGGCGCCCGTCAAGACCGTGAAGGTGGGCCAGCCGACCGCACGCAAGGCGGCGCCGGCCAAGAAGGCTGCCGCTGCGCCCGCCAAGAGGGCAGCGCCTGCGAAGAAGGCTGCCGCCAGGAAGGCGCCGGCCAGAAAGGCCTGAGCCGCTCACTGGCGATGAAGCTGCTGATCGTGGCCGTGGGCCAGCGCGTGCCCGACTGGGCGCAAACGGCCTACGACGACTACGCCAAGCGCTTCCCGCCGGAGCTGAAAGTCGAGCTCAAGGCCGTCAAGACCGAGCCGCGCGGCTCCAAGACGCTGGAGACGCTGTACGCCGCTGAGCGCGAGCGCATCGAGGCGGCCATCCCACGTGGCGCCCGCGTGGTGGCGCTGGACGAGCGCGGCACCAGCTTGACCACCAAGGCGCTGGCCGCGCGCCTGCAGGGCTGGCAGCTGGAGGGCGACGACGTGGCCCTGCTGATCGGCGGGCCGGACGGGCTGGACCCGGCCCTGCGCCAGGCGGCGCACGAGCGCATCCGCCTGTCCGACCTGACGCTGCCCCACGCCATGGTGCGGGTGCTGCTCATCGAGCAGCTGTACCGCGCCTGGTCGGTGAACGCCGGTCACCCTTATCACCGCGAATAGTGACCGCGGGGAGCCGCGGCAACTCCTAATTTCATAGCTGCCAGCGCTTGATGGATGGGCGCTGGAAGCCGATTTCATTCAAAAATGCCCGGCTTCATCTACCTCGCCTCGCAAAGCCCGCGCCGCAGCCAGCTGCTGACGCAGATCGGCGTGCGCCATGAATTGCTGCTGCCCAACGCCGCGGGCGACATGCCCGAGGACGCGGAAGGGCTGGAGGCCATGCTGCCCGGCGAGCACCCCACCGCCTACGTGCAGCGCGTGACGGCCTGCAAGCTGGACGCCGCCGTGGTGCGCCACGCACGCCGGGGGCTGGCCGCAGCGCCCATCCTGTGCTCCGACACCACGGTGGCGCTGGGCGACACCATCCTGGGCAAGCCCGAGGACGCGCGCGACGCCGCCCGCATGCTGGCGCTGCTGGCCGGGCGCGAGCACAGCGTGCTTACCGCCGTGGCGCTGTGGGCGGGCGGGCACAGGCACGCGGCGCTGTCGGTGTCGCAGGTGCGCTTTGCGCCCATGACCGACGGGCAGATCGAGGCCTACGTGGCCAGCGGCGAGCCGCTGGGCAAGGCCGGCGCCTACGGCATCCAGGGCCGCGCGGCGGCCTGGGTGCAGCACATGGGGGGCAGCTATTCCGGGGTCATGGGCCTGCCGCTCTATGAGACGGCGGCACTGCTGCGCGCCGCCGGCGTGGCCTTCGAGTAGGCCGCCGCCAGCGGGGCGCTACAGCGGGTGGCTGGCCAGCCGCCCGGTGTCGGGGATGTGGATGTTGCGCCGGTCCATGTGGATCAGACCGGCGTCGGCCAGCTCGTGCAGCACGCGCGAAAAGTACTCCGGCGTGATCGACAGGCGCGAGGCGATGGTGGCCTTGCTCACCGGCAGCGAGATGCTGCGCGGCTGCGCCGCCCCGGCGGGCACGCCGCCGCAGCCCGGCAGGTCATCCTCGGGCAAGGCGTTGAGCAGGTAGCCGATGACGCGCTGCGTGCCGCTGTGCAGCGTGTAGGCCTGCACGTCGTGCACCAGGCCATGCAGGCGCCGCGAAATGCCCGCCAGCATGCGCATGGCAAAGCGCGGCTCGCTCTCGATCTCGCGCACCACGGCCGCCTTGCCCACGGACAGCACCAGGCTGTCGGTCAGCGCCTGGGCGCTGACGATGTAGGGGCGCTCGGTGAACATCAGCGCCTCGGCAAAGCTGATGCCCGGGCCGGCCAGCTCGATGACCTTTTCCTGGCCCGCGCTCGACAGGGCAAACAGCTTGACCTGGCCCGTCACGGTGACGTGGAATTCCTCGCAGGGCATGCCCACGTGAAAGACGCTGTCGCCGCGGGCGTATTCACGCAGCCGGCAGCCGGTGGCCAGGCGCTGCAGCTCGGCCTGGGTCATCTCCTGGAACAGCGGCAGCGCGGTCAGGTAGCGCGGGATGTCGAACAGCGAGGTATCCATGCCGCCATTACAGGGAAAGTCCCGAGGGCTCACCCTGACGGAGGTCAATGTCTCAATGCGATGTGCCCTCGCTGCGGGTGATCTTGTTCCAGACGTTGTATTTGCCCACGGGCTTCTTCATGGGCAGGCGCTTGACCTCCTTGAAGCTCTGCGCGTCATAGACCACGATGGCGCCGTCCATCTCCCAGACGCTGGCCAGCGCGTAGCGGCCGTCGCGGGTGAACTCGATGTGCGCCAGCGTCTTGCCCGGCTCGCGCACCTGGGCCACCGTCTCAAGAGTGCGCTTGTCGATGATGGTGAGTGTGTCTTTGGCCTGCGGGCTCATCATGGAGTCGGTCCAGGCGTAGGGCGTGGCCTCGTGGCTGCGCATGAAAAAGCCCGGGCCGGGCGTCTTCAGCGTGCGCACGTTCTTCCAGTTCTGCATGTCGATCACATCCACCATGCCGCCCTGGTTCGCGCCGCCCAGGTTGGGACTGGCCAGCACGGTGGTGCCGTTCCACGCGAAGGTGATGCCCGAGCCCAGGTGCGGCATGCCGGCGATCGGCAGGTCGGCCACCTTGATGCGCGCGTCTAGGTTCACCACCTGGGCGCTGGCGCGCTCGTCGCCGCCGCTCTTGGGGCGCGTGGCGCCCAGCACGTGGCGGTAGCTCTGGTCGAAGAAGAAATCGTCCAGCGGCTCGCTCAGGGGCGTGCGGCGCACGCCCAGGTAGCCGGGTTTGGCAATGGCCTCGCCCATCTTGTAGTCGTGCACCAGGCCGTCGTGGATGGGCGCGGCGCCCTGGTCATACGAGATCTCCCAGATCTCGGGAATGTCCTTGAGCGCCACCACGAAGCTGCTGCGCGGGGCGGCGTCATACACCGCCGACACGCGCGAGGTGGCCTTGCCGTCCAGCGTGGCGGCGGCATAGGTCTTGACCAGATTCAAGTCGGCATCGAACAGCGCCAGCGTGTGCGGCAGGTAGTTGGCCGCCATCACCCAGCGGCCGTCGCCGCTCACCGCCACGTTGCGCATGTTCAGCCCGGCGCGCACCTCGGCCACCACGGCCAGGCGCCACAGGTCGTACTTGGTGATCCAGCCGTCGCGCGAGCCGAAGAACACGTAGCGCCCGTCGGGCGTGAACTTCGGGCCGCCGTGCAGCGCGTAGCGGCTGGCAAAGCGGGCGATGACCTCGAAGCGGTCGCCGTCCAGCAGCGAGATGTGGTGGTCGCCGCCCTCGACGACGACGAACAGGTTCATCGGGTCGGCGTTCCACTTCGGGCGGTTGGGCTCGCCCTCCGGCAGCGGCGTGAAGCTGCGCGAGGCGCGGATGTCGTCCTCGCCCCAGCGCGGTGCGGGCTGCACGGGGCTGCGCACCCAGTCGGCCAGTGCCTGAATCTCGTCTGCGGCCAGCGTGTCCGCAAAACCCGGCATCTGCGTGGCCTGGCGGCCTTCGCGGATTACGCGCAGCACCTCGGCGGGGCGGGTGCGCTCCAGGCTCTCGGGCAGCAGGGCCGGGCCCATCAGGCCGGTGCGCTGCGCGCCGTGGCAGCTGGCGCAGTGCTGCTGGTACAGGGCAGGTGCGGCGGGGGGCTGCGCATGTGCAGCGGCAAGCCACATCAAGCCCATGGCGATCAGGTACTGGCCCAACCGGGGCCAGCGACCGCCGCGCGAGGGCCGCCCCGCCGCGCTGGCGGTGTCTCCCTTGCCCGCGATAGCGCAGAGAAGGGGGAAGCGGCGCAGCCGCTCAGGGGGTTGTTGGAAGTCATGCATGGGCGATCTCAATGGTACGGCGCGTGCCCTTTTTCGCAGGGGATTCGAACGGCGTGCTGGCAGCGCCCACCTCGGCGTCGCTGAGGTAGCAGCCCGGGTCCTCGAACCAGGGGTTGCCCGTGAGCTGCTGGGCGCGCACGCGGGTGTTGCCGTTGCAGATCGCCAGGTATTGGCACGACGCGCAGCGGCCCTGCACGGGGCGGGGGTGCTGCTTCAGGCCCGCCATCATCGGGTCGCTGGTGTCGTTCCAGATCTGCGAGAAGGGCCGCTCGCGCACGCTGCCCAGGTCGTGGTGCCACCACATGGTGTCGGGGTGCACGTGGCCCAGGTTGTCGATGTTGGCCACCATCTGGCCGCTGGCGTTGCCGCCCCAGGCCACCAGGCGCTGGCGCAGCGCGCCCTCCCACTGCGGCAGGCGCTGGCGCACCCACTGCAGCAGATAGGGCCCGTCGGCGTCGTTGTTGCCGCTCACGTAGTCGTCCAGGCTGCCGGCGCGGGCGGCGGCCCAGGCGTGGTCGAACAGCAGGTCCATGGCCGCGCGGGTGGACTGGTGGTGCGCGTCCTTGTCGCGGTGGATGTTGCCGCGCCCGGCGTAGTTCAGGTGCGAGAAGTAGAACTTGTGCGCGCCCACCTCCTGCATCAGCGCCAGCAGGGCGGGCAGGTCGTGGCCGTTCATGGCCGTCATGGTGTAGCGCAGGCCCACCTTCACGCCCACCTGGCCCAGGTGGCCGATGGCGGCCAGGCTGCGGTCGAAGGCGCCCTCGAGCCGGCGGAACTTGTCGTGCGTGGCGCGCAGGCCGTCCAGGCTGATGCCGACGTAGTCAAAGCCCGCCTGCGCGATGCGCGCGGCCATGGGCGCGTCGATCAGCGTGCCGTTGGTGGACAGGCCGGTATAAAAGCCCCGCTGGCGCGCGCGTGCGGCGATCTCGAAGAGGTCGGGCCGCAGCAGCGGCTCGCCGCCCGAGAGGATGAGCGCCGGCACGCCAAAGGCCTTGAGGTCGTCCATCACCGTGAACACCTCAGGCAGCGACAGCTCGCCCGCGTAGTCGTGGTCGGCCGACAGGGCGTAGCAGTGCTTGCACGTCAGGTTGCAGCGGCGGATCAGGTTCCAGATGACCACGGGGCCGCGCGCGCCGCGCTCGCGCACAGCGGGGTAGCTGCCGGTGGCTTCGGCCTGCGCCAGCTCGCGCAGGTATTGGCTGATGCGAAACATGGTCGCTTAGTCCTTCAGGCGCAGGCCGGTCTTTTTCAGGATGGCCGTGGAGTACAGGATGTCGTGGCTGCGGCAGGCTTGGCCCAGCAGCGCGGCCACCTCGGCGGCCTGCGCGGCCACCGCCGCGCGGCTGGTGCCGTGCAGCATGGCGAACAGGTTGTAGGGCCAGCCCGGCAGGTGGCGCGGGCGGCGGTAGCAGTGCGAGACGAATGGCAGGGCGGCCACGCGCGGGCCCAGCTCGGCGGCCTGTTCGTCGCACACGTCCCACACGCTCATGCCGTTGGCGGTGTAGCCCAGGCGGTAGTGGTTGGGCACGGCGCCGATGCGGCGGATCAGGCCGTCCTGCAGCATCTGCGCCAGGCGCTCTTGCACCTGTTCTCCGCTGGCGCCCAGCATGGCGCCCACGGCCTCGTAGGGGCGCGCGACCAGCGGCAGGCCGCCCTGGGTGGCGGCGATCAGGGCGCGGTCGAAGGCGCTCAGTGCCATGGCGTGCCTCCGGCCGGGGCGCCGGGCTGGCGCAGGGCGGGCAGGCGCAGCTCGACGAAATATTCTTCTTCTTTCGGGAAGGCCAGAACGGCCAGGCCGGTGGCGGCCTCGATACGCGCCAGGGCGTCCTGCGCCAGCGCGGGCGACTCGGCCGCGACGACGAACCACATGTTCAGCGCGTGCGAGCGCCGGTAGTTGTGCGCCACCTCGGCAAAGGCGTTGACCTGGGCGGCAACGGCTTCGAAGCGCTCCTCGGGCACGGCGATGGCCGCCAGCACGAACTGCCCGCCCGCGCGCTCGATCTGAAACAGCGGCCCGAAGCGCGTCAGCACGCCCTGCGCCAGCAGCTGGTGCAGCCGCTCGATCACGCGTTCCTCGCTCCAGCCCAGCGCCTGGCCGACGGCGGCGAACGGCCGGTCGGCGAGCGGAAAGCCGCCGTGCAGGTGGTCGATGAGGCGGGCGTCTTCAGTGGTGAGCATGGCGGGCTCCGCGAATGTTTTCAAGCAAAATCGGCCTCCAGCCCTTGCTGGTCAAGCGCAAGAAGCTATCAAATTGTGAGTGCATGGCGGTCCTCTGCGGCAGGTGCGTGCTGCGCGAAGCGGCGCGCACCGGTCTGCTTGAAGCGCTGGGTGGAAAACAGCACGGCGTGGGCAAAGCCCTCCAGCCCCGCCGTGCGGCGCGCGGCGTGCACGTGCGCCAGCACCGAGGCGCGGTCGCGCCCGTGCACCATGCAGTACAGGCTGTACGGCCAGCCGGGCGCGCGGGCGCGGCGGTAGGCCAGCGTCACGCCGCGCTGGTGCGCCAGTGCCCGGCCCAGGGCGTCGGCCTCGCCGTCGGGCACGTCGAAGACCGCCATGGCGTTGGCGGCGTAGCCCAGCTCGTGGTGGCGCACCACCACGCCAAAGCGCGCGAGCGCGCCCTGCGCGCACCAGCGGCCGAGCGTCTCCAGCACGGTGTGCACCTCCATGCCCAGGCGCGCGGCCCAGTCGCCGTAGGGGCGCTCGTTCAACGCCAGGCCCTGCTCGGCCAGCGCCGCCAGCGGCCAGTCTGCGGGGTCGAGCGCCGCGGCGGCGGCGCGCGTGGGGCGGGCCTGCTGCGGGCCGTGGCCCAGGTCGAAGGCGGTGTCGATGCGGTAGGGCTGCAGCATGGGCAGGCGCAGCACGGGCAGGGCGGCGTTTTGCTCGATCGCTTGCAGCAGCGCCTCGACCTGGGCGGCGTCGCGCCCGGTGGCGACGAACCACAGGTTGACGCGGTGCTCGCGTGCGTAGTTGTGGTTCACGCCCGGGTGGGCGGACACCTGCGCGGCCACCTGTTGCAGCCGCGCGGGCGGCACGGCCATGGCCGCCAGCGTGGATGCGCCGCCCGCGCCGGGCGCGAACACCGCGCCGATGCGGCTGAGCGCCCCGGCCTGCTGCAGGCGGGCGTAGCGGCGCAGCACCTCGCCTTCACCCAGCGCAAGCGCCGCGCCGATGGCCGCAAAGGGCCGCGGGCACAGCGGAAAGCCGCGCTGCCAGGTGTTGAGCAGCGCCATGTCGGCCGGGTGCTGCGCGGGCATGGTCAGAACCCCATGCGCTGCGCGCGCGCGGTGAAGAAGATGCCGCTGGGCGCGTCCACCGCCAGGCTGGCCTGCCGCTGGCGGGTGTGGGTGTCATAGACCTGCACGCGGTTGTCGTCGCGGCAGCTGATCCACACGGCCTCGCCGCGCGGGGTGAACTCCATGTGCAGCACGGCGCGGCCGGGCTCGATGGTCTGCACCACCTGCTGGCTGGGCGTGTCGATGACCTGCACGCGGTGGTAGTCGGGCACCGAAAAGTTCACCCAGACCTGGCGCCCGTCGGGCCGCGCCATGACGAACACCGGCTGGCCGGCAACGGGGATGCGGCCGACTTCCTGCCAGCTGTGCGTGTCCACCACCAGCACCTCGTGGCGGCCGATGGCCGGCAGGTAGGCGTGGCGACCGGCCACGGCCCAGCCGCGCAGGTGGGGCATCTTGTACACGGGCAGGGGCTGCTGGCCGCGGCCGTAGCCGGCCAGGATGCGGCGCGCGCGGGGCGCGTCCTCCCACAGGTCCACCATGGCCAGACCGTCCTCGCCAAACAGGCCGGCGATGTAGTGGCGCCCGCTGGGCGACAGCAGCGCGTCGTAGGGCTGGCGGCCGATGCCGTTCAAGGTGGTGATGCGCGGCTGGCGCGGGTCGCTGCAATCGGCGATGCAGATGGCTTCGGCATCGAACAGGCTGTAGATGAAGCGCCGCTGCGGCAGGTCGGCTAGGCCGACGACGCGCGAGCGCTCGCCGCTGCTGTTGAGCGCCGGCACGTCGGCCAGCAGCTCCAGCGTGTGGGCGTCGAAGATCTTGATGCCGCCGGGCTGGTAGTTCTGGGCCACCACCAGCGTGCCGTCGGCGCTGATGGCGCCGCCGATGGAGTTGCCGGCCTGCATGACGCGCCCGGCGATGCGCCGCTCGAGCAGGTCCACGCGGGTCAGGCCGCCGTCGCGCCCGAACACGTAGGCAAAGCGCTCATCGCGCGAGAACACCACCGACGCGTGCGACAGATCGCCCAGGCCTTCGATGCGGTCGATGGCCTCGCGCCGGCTGGTGTTGACCAGGGTGAGCGCGCCGCGGGCGCGCTCGATGACCACGCCCAGGTCGCCCGTGCCCTGCAGGGCGCCAGGGGCGGCGGCGGCAGGCGTGGGCGAAGCGGTTGGGGTGGTGGAAGAAGAGGGCGCCAGCGCGCAGCCCGTGGCAAGCAGGGGCGCGGCGGCGGACAGGGACAGCAGGGCGCGCCGTTGCATGGGTTTCATGGGGCAGGGCTCCTGTTCGTTTCGTTGGGAAAGCCGCCGGCCAGCTGCCGGGCGATCCACAGCGCCTCGCTGCCCTGGAGCAGCGCGCTCCAGGGCGGCATGGGCGTGCCAGGGATGCCGTGGGTGATGACGGCGGCCAGGTACTCGGGCGGTTTGGCGGCCAGGGCCTCGCGGGTGAGGGCGGGGCCCAGGCCGCCGGTCAGGCGCATGCCATGGCACGAACCGCAGTCCTGCCGCACCATGCGCACCAGCTGCGCGGCGCGCTCGGGCGTGGGCTCGGGCGCGGTCTGCGCGCCAGCGGCGGTCGCCAGCAGCGCGCAGGCCAGGGACAGGAGAGCGGTTCGTACCATGTCAGGCCTCCACGATGCTGCGCATCACCCGCGTCGTATGAAACTGACGCGGCCCCGGCCAGGGCAGCCGCGCAAGGGCCGCCCCGCCGCGCTGGCTGCGTCCCCCTGCCCGCGTGGCGTAGCCATGCGAGAGCGGGGGGAAGCCGCGCAGCGGCTCAGGGGGGTGTCGTTTCATCTCTCCTGCCGCGTCAGTACACGTCGTGCTGCGTGTTGTAGACGTTGAAGTGGCCGGTGGGGGTGATCAGGCGCGGGTCCTTGATGACCTTCTTGAGCTTGAGCGTCTTGTCATCCACCACGACCAGGGCGCTTTGCTTGTCCTTGGCCGACCACACGGCGAACCAGACTTCGTCGCCCGCCTTGTTGTACTCGGGCTGGGTCACGCGCTTGGCGCCGCCGTCGTCGGCCAAGCCGGCCCACTCGGCGATCGGCAGCGTCTGGTAGCCCTTGTCCAGGTTCTTGATGTCGAACACCACCACCGACTGCGACACCTTCGGGTCGGGGTTCAGCGGAGCGTCGGACCACAGGTTGCTGGACTTGGGGTGGGTCTTGATGAACAGCGCGCCGCCGCCCGGGCCCTTGAGCTTGGCCACTTCCTTGAAGGCGTACTGGCCGTGCTTCTTGGGGTCGGTGCCGATCAGCGAGATGGTTTCGTCGCCCAGGTGGCCCGTGGCCCAGACCGGGCCGTAGGTGGGGTGGGTGAAGTTGGCGCCGCGGCCCGGGTGCGGGATCTTGCCGACATCGGTCAGGCCGGCCAGCTTGCCGTCCTTGGCGTCGATGGCCGCAATCTTGTTGCTGTTGTTGGCCGCCACCATGAAGTAGCGCTTGCTCGAATCCCAGCCGCCGTCATGCAGGAAGGGGGCCGAGCCGATCTCGGTGGTCTTGAGCGCGTTCAGGTTGGAGTAGTCCACCAGCATGGTCTTGCCGGTTTCCTTCACGTTGACCAGGAACTCCGGCTTGTAGTGCGAGGCCACGATGGAGGCCACGCGCGGCTCGGGGTGGTACTCCTGCGTGCCCACCACGTTGCCGCGGGTGGAGACGATCTTCAGGGGCTCCAGAGTGGCGCCGTCCATGATGGTGTACTGCGGCGGCCAGTAGGCGCCGGCAATCGCCAGCTTGTCCTCGTAGCCCTTGAACTTGGAGGTGTCCACCGAGCGGGCCTCCAGGCCCACGCGGATTTCAGCCACGTTGTCGGGCTTTTCCATCCACAGGTCGATCATGTTGATCTTGGCGTCGCGCCCGATCACGAACAGGTAGCGCCCCGAGGCCGACATGCGCGAGATGTGCACCGCATAGCCGGTCTTGACGATGTTGATGATCTCCTTGGTGTCGCCGTCGATCAGCGCCACCTCGCCGGTGTCGCGCAGCGTGGTGGAGAAGATGTTGTCCAGGTTGTAGCTGTTCATCTTCTTCTTCGGGCGCGCCTCGGGCGGCACGATCACCTTCCAGGTGTTCTTGGCGTCCGCCAGGCCCCACTCGGGCGGTGTGGGAGGGTCTTGCTGGATGTAGCGGGCCATCATGTCCACCGTGGCCTCGTCCATTTCACCCGAGGTTTGCCAGTTGGGCATGCCGGCCGGCGAGCCGTAGGCGATGAACACCTTCAGGTAGTCCGTGCCCTTGGGCAGCGTGACGTCAGGGGTGAGCGGCTTGCCGGTGGCGCCCTTGCGCAGCACGCCATGGCAGCCCGCGCAGCGCTCGAAGTAGATCTGGCGGGCGCGGTCGAACTCGGCCTGCGACATCTTGGGCGCCTTGGGGTTCGTGCTCTGGTACATGGGCACGTCCGCCAGCGGCGAGGTGCCGGCCTGGTAGTTCAGCTCCGTCTTGGAGACGTCCTTCTCGTGTTGGGCCATGGCGCCAGCCGACACCAGGGCGGCGGCGGCAAGCGCGATCAACCTGGCGGTCCTCTTTGCGGTCATTGTGGGTTCCTCTGCGTCACGGATCAGCGCTTGGGTGGGTGCGGGCAGCTGCCCTGGCCCCTCGCGTGAGGTCGCTGTCCAGTCCCTCTCGTTGCGAGTGCACGCATGCTCGCGTGCGCCGCGCGCGCTGTCCTTGAACTGGTTCAAGGACGCATGAAGTCGCGCTGAGAACAATCCGGTGCAACCCCAGCATGAGGGCACAGCCCGAGGAAAGGCAGGACATGAGCTTTGTGGAACATGCGCGCTGGTTTGCGCCGCCGCCGGTGATGGCGGCCCCCGTGCCGCCCGGGCGGGTGACGCTGGTGGGCGCCGGCCCGGGCGACCCGGAATTGCTCACGCTGCGGGCCGTCAAGGCGCTGCGGGGTGCCCGCCTGGTGCTGTACGACCACCTGGTTGGCAAGGAGGTGCTGCAGTACGTGGCCGAGGACGCGGACCTGATCTATGTGGGCAAGCAAGCCGCGCACCACACGCTGGCGCAGGAATCCATCATCGACCTGATGGTGCGCCTGGCGCGCAGCGGGCGCAGCCTGGTGCGCCTGAAGGGCGGCGACTGCTTCGTCTTTGGCCGTGGCGGCGAGGAGGCCCTGGCCCTGGCCGAGCAGGGCATCGCCTATGACATCGTGCCGGGCATCACTTCGGCGCAGGGCGCGGGCGCCTACGCGGGCATTCCGCTGACCCACCGCGACCACGCCGGCACCTTGGTGCTGGCCACCGGCCACCTGTGCAGCCGCGACGAGGTGGCGCTGGACTGGGCGGCCCTGGCCCGCCCGCGGCAGACGGTAGTCATCTACATGGGCCTGGCCACGCTGCCCATCATCAGCCGCGAGCTGCAGGCCCACGGCCTGCCGGGCGATACGCCGGCCGCGCTGGTGGAGCAGGCCACGCTGCCCGGCCAGCGCTGTATCAGCGGCACGCTGGCCGAGCTGCCCGCGCTGGCGGCCGCGCATGCCGTGCGGGCGCCGGCGCTGATCGTCATCGGCCATGTGGTGGCGCTGCAGCCGCACATCTACCGCGGCCTGCGCATGCCGGCCCTGTAGCGCAGGGCGCATGCGGCTTTCAGGCATCATGAAAGCCTCATGCAACAAGACATCCTCATCAACTGGTCGCCCCAGGAGACGCGCGTCGCCGTGGTGGAAAACGGCGCCGTGCAGGAGCTGCACGTGGAGCGCACGCTCGAGCGCGGCCTGGTGGGCAACGTGTACCTGGGCAAGGTCGCCCGCGTGCTGCCGGGCATGCAGTCGGCCTTCATCGACATCGGCCTGGAGCGCGCGGCCTTCCTGCATGTGGCCGACGTGTGGCACCGCCAGGAGGGCGGCGAGGCGCCGATGTTTGCGCGCAAGGGCGAGCCGCCGGTGCCCATCGAGCGCCAGGTTTTCGAGGGCCAGCCGCTCATGGTGCAGGTCATCAAGGACCCCATCGGCACCAAGGGCGCGCGCCTGTCCACGCAGATCAGCATCGCCGGGCGGCTGCTGGTCTTCCTGCCGCAGGACGAGCACATCGGCATCTCGCAAAAGATCCCGGCGGCCGAGCGCGACACGCTGCGCGCCCGCCTGCAGGCGCTGGTGGGCGACAAGGCCACCGGCGGCGGGGGCGGCTTCATCCTGCGCACCAACGGCGAGGACGCCAGCGACGAGGAGCTGGCCGAGGACATCGCCTACCTGCGCAAGACCTGGGGCCGCATCCGCCAGGCGGCCACCACGCTGCCGGCCGGCTCGCTTTTGCACCAGGACCTGAACCTGCTGCAGCGTGTGCTGCGCGACCTGACGGGCGAGCAGACGCAGTCCATCCGCATCGATTCGCGCGAGCAATTCGCGCTACTGGAGGAGTTCGGGCGCGAGTTCATGCCCACGGCGGTCCCCAAGCTGCAGCTGTACAAGGGCGAGCGGCCGATCTTCGACCTGTACGCCATCGACGAGGAAGTGGCCCTGGCCCTGGGCCGGCGCGTGCAGCTCAAGTCCGGCGGCTACCTGATCGTGGACCAGACCGAGGCGCTCACCACCATCGACGTGAATACCGGCGGCTACGTGGGCGCGCGCAACTTCGACGACACCATCTTCAAGACCAACCTGGAAGCGGCCGGGGCGATTGCCCGCCAGCTGCGCCTGCGCAACCTGGGCGGCATCGTGATTGCCGACTTCATCGACATGGTGCCCGAGGACCACCGCACGGCGGTGCTGGCGGAGTTCAAGAAGCAGCTGGCGCGTGACCGCGTGAAAACCATGGTGGGGGGCTTCTCGCAGCTGGGCCTGGTGGAGATGACGCGCAAGAGAACGCGCGAGTCGCTGGCGCACATGCTGTGCGAGCCCTGCCCGGTCTGCGCCGGCGTGGGCGAGGTCAAGACCGCGCGCAGCGTGTGCTACGACATCCTGCGCGAGGTGCTGCGGGAGGCGCGCCAGTTCAACCCGCGCGAGTTCCGCGTGGTGGCGTCCCCGAAGGTGGTGGAGCTGTTCCTGGACGAGGAAAGCCAGCACTTGGCCGGCCTGTCGGACTTCATCGGCAAGCCGATCTCGCTGCAGGCCGAGGGCGGCATGGGGCAGGAGCAGTACGACATCGTGCTGCTGTAGCGGCCCGGCCAAGCCATGGCTGATGCTATCAAATTAATAGCTACTACCGCCTAAGCAGCGCCGATTTGGGCCGTTTTTGATCACTAAAGCAGCACGCTACAGCCGGCGCAGGCGTTGCAGCGCCGTGTGCAGCGTCTCGTCCTGCTTGGCAAAGCAAAAGCGCACCAAGCGCTGGTTGAACCCATCGCCGTAGAAGGCCGACACGGGAATGCCGGCCACCCCGATCTCGCGCACCAGCCATTCGCAGAACTGCATCTCGGTCAGGTCGCTCACGGCGGAGTAGTCCACGCACTGGAAATAGCTGCCGCTGCTGGGCAGCAGGCGCAGGCGCGAGCCCTGCAGGCCCTGGCGGAACAGGTCGCGCTTGGCTTGGTAGAAGGCCGGCAGGCCCAGGTAATGCGCCGGCTGCTGCAGGTACTGCGCCAGCCCGTGCTGCATGGGCGTGTTCACGGTGAACACGTTGAACTGGTGCACCTTGCGAAACTCCGCCATCAGCGGCGCAGGTGCGGCCACCGTGCCTACCTTCCAGCCCGTCACGTGGAAGGTCTTGCCGAAGCTGGAGACGATGAAGGCCCGCTCGGCCAAGCCGGCAAAGCGCGCCGCGCTCTGGTGCTGCTGCCCGTCGAAGACCATGTGCTCATAGACCTCGTCGCTCACCAACAGCACGTCGGTGGGGGCCAGCAGGTCTTCGAGCTGGCGCATGTCGGCCTCGCTCCAGACGGTGGCGCTGGGGTTGTGCGGCGTGTTGAGGATCAGCAGGCGGGTGCGCGGCGTCAGGGCGGCGGCAATCTTGCCGAAGTCGGGCCGAAAGCTGCCGGGCGTCAGCGGCACGCGCACCACCTTGCCGCCCGCCAGCTCGATGCCCGGCACGTAGCTGTCGTAGCACGGCTCCAGCACGATGACTTCGTCGCCCGGCTGCACGCAGGCCAGCAGGGCGGTGAGGATGGCCTGTGTGGCGCCCGCCGTGATGGTGATTTCGCGCTCCGCGCAGTACCGGCGAGCGTGCAGCGCTTCGATTTTGCTGGCAACCGCCGCGCGCAGGGCGGGGATGCCGGGCATGGGCGGGTACTGGTTGTGCCCGGCCTGCATGGCCTGCGTCACGCCGGCCACCAGGGCCGGATCGCAGGCAAAGTCGGGAAACCCCTGGCCCAGGTTGACGGCGCCGTGCTCGGCGGCCAGCGCCGACATGGTGGCGAAGATGGTGGTGCCCACGTCGGGCAGGCGGCTGGGAAAGTGGGGAGTGGTCATGGGAGAAAGATCATCAAGCGCCGCACTCGAGCATTTCGAGGCAGCGGAGCGGGCCATGCAAGCAGGCGCCGCGGACCGGGCCTTTGCCCGGCTACGGGCGCCTCTCCCTCGGGGGAGGGCGCGCAAGCGTCTCAGGGGGAGTCAGAGTTCGTAGTCATGGACATGTCCCGTCATGGCGCGGGCAATCAGGTCGCGGCTCAGGCGGTCGCTGAGCAGCTCGGCAAAGCGGTACACGAAGTTGCGCAGGTAGGCGCCGCGCTTGAAGGCCACGCGTGCCACGCTCTGGCCAAACAGATGGCCCATCGGGCGCACCATCAGGTCGCCCAGCGGGTCGTCGCGCATCGCCATCTCGGCCACGATGCCGATGCCCAGCCCCAGGCGCACGTAGGTCTTGATGACGTCCGAGTCGATGGCCTCCAGCACGATGCGCGGCTGCAGCTTGCGCGTGGCGAACGCCTGGTCGATCTTGCCCCGGCCGGTGAACGAAGGGTGGTAGGTGATGAGCGATTCGTGTGCCAGGTCGTCCAGGCCCACACGGTCTTTTTGCGCCAGCGGGTGGCCGGCAGGCAGCACCAGCACGTGCTGCCATTCATAGCAGGGCAGGGTGACGAGGTCGGGGTAGTCGGCCAGCGACTCGGTGGCCATGCCGATCTCGGCCACTTCGTCGATCACCATGCGTGCCACCTCGTGCGGCGTAGCCTGGTGCAGGCTGATGTTGACCTTGGGGTACTGGTCGCGCAGCTTGGCCACCGGCAACGGCAGCACGTAGCGCGCCTGGGTGTGGGTGGTCGCGATGGACAGGGTGCCGCTGTCCTGCTGGCTGTACTGCTCGCCAATGCGCTTGAGGTTGCCCACCTCGCGCATGATGATCTCGATGCTCTTGAGCACGTGCAGGCCAGGTTCGGTCACGCGCTTGAGGCGCTTGCCGTGGCGCGCGAAGATGTCCACCCCCAGCTCGTCTTCCAGCTCGATGATGGCCTTGGAGACGCCGGGCTGCGAGGTGTGCAGCGCCTTGGCGGCCTCAGTCAGGTTGAGGTTGCGACGCGACGCTTCCTGGACGAAGCGGAATTGATGCAGGTTCATGGCTTAATTGTTATATAGAACCTGACTATTATGCTTCAATCGTCTAAAGAAATGGCTTCTGACGCGATGTCCGCCATGAGGGCAAGCATGCGCGCGTCCTCGCCAATGGGTGGCCTCAAGGTGATGCGCAGTTCGGGGTGGCAGTCGCGCAGGGCCGCCACGATGCCAGGAAGATCCTCGCGCACGTGGCGCCCGGCGCCCAGGAACATGGGCACGACGGCGATGTGCGCCACCTGCAGGCCCGCCAGTTCGGCCACGGCTGCCTGCAGCGAGGGCTCGCACAGCTCCAGATAGGCGCAGTGGCACAGCAGCCGGGGCTGGGCCGCCTGCAGGCGCGCCCGTACAGCTTCCATGGGCGCGCGCCACAGCGGGTCGCGCGAGCCGTGGGCAAAAAGGATGACGCCGCCGACCATACTTATCTCCTGAGCACCAGCCAGCCAAATGCCGCCAGTGATACTGCGCTGTAGATCAGCCCTGGTGCGGCCGCCGTGAGCCAGGGCGACCAGTGCTGCAGGTTGCCGGCAAAGCCGAACAGGTTGTTCAGCAGGAAGAAGCTAATGCCGGCCATCACCCCGCCGAACACATAGCCTGCGATGCCGCCGGAGCGAAAGTGCAGATAGGCGAACGGCAGCGACAGCACCACCATGACCAGGCAGCTCAAGGGGTAGAACACCTTGCGCCAGAACTCGATCTCGTAGCGCTGTGCCGACTGGCCGTTGGCTTGCAGGTGCCGTACATACCGGAAGAGCTCGATGGTGGCCATCTTGTCCGGTTTGAGCAGCGAGGCGCCGACCATGCTGGGGGTGATGCGCGTGTTCCAGCGCAGCTGCTCCTGTGTTGCGCGCTGCACGTGCAACTGCTCATCCGTGCCGTGTTCGAAGTTGCTGCTGCGCACCTGTTGCAGGTTCCAGGCATCGCCGCCGTCGTCGAAGTCGCCCAGCTCGGCCGACAAGGTGGCGGCCACGCGGCCCTGTTCGTCGAACTCGAAGACGCGGATGCCGCGCATGCGCCCGTCCGTGCCCAGGGCGCGCACGTTGATGGCGCGCGAATGGCCGTTGTGGCGCTCCTTGAGCCAGGCGCCCGTGGCGCCGGTGCTCAACTGGCCCAGATGCCGCGCGCCCACCAGCTGCGCCGCCCGCTCGCTGGCCGGGGCGATGTAGTCGCCCACGGCAAAGGTCAGCACCACGAAGGCGCCACCCAGCATCAAGAGCGTGCCCAGGGCGCGGCCCGGTCCCATGCCGCTGGTGCGCATGATGGTGAATTCCGAGCTCTGGGCCAGCCGTGCCATCACGAAGATGGTGCCTATCAGCACCGTGATGGGCAGCAGCTCATACAGGTGCTGCGGCAGGCTGAGCATGACATACAGCAGGGCTTGCGAGAGTTGGTAGCCGCCAGGCCCGCTGCGGCCTACCCAGCGCAGCTCGTCCACCAGGTCAAAGAAGAAGAACAGGGCCAGAAAGGCCAGCGTCACGAAGCCGACGCTGATCGCGACCTCGCGGTAGATGAAGCGGCGCAGCGTGTTCATCGCCCACCCGCCCTGCGCAGCGTGCCGCGCAGCGACCACTGGTTGTGGCGTGCGGCCAGCAGCACCAGGCCCAGCGCCAGCGTGCCGCCGTGCAGGCCTGCCATGAACGGCAGCAGGCCCAGGCGGCCGCTGGCGATCCAGCTTTGTCCGACGGTCATGAGGTTGTAGTAGATGATGAAGGCGAACAGGGCCAGCAGCATGCTAGCGCTGCGCCCGGCGCGCGGGTTGACCACTGCCAGGGCCAGCCCCAGCACCACGAAGTTGAGCACCGCCATCACCAGGCCCAGGCGCCAGGCCAGCTCTGCACGGTAGACGGGCTGCGGGTTCAGGGCCAGCTCGTGGGTGTCGCGCGTCTTTACGGCGGCTTCTTCGGGACTGCTGCTGGAGGCGGCGCCAATGCGCGTGCCGTATTCCGCAAACTCGCTCAGGCGCAGGCCTGGCTTATCCAGCGCGGTCTCCAGCCGCTGGCCGCGGCTGAGCACGGCGATGCGCTCGCCCTGCTCGACCTTCAGCCGCGCTCCCTGCGCAGAGGTGACGGTCTCGCGCGTGGGCTCGGTGGTGGCAATGAAGACATTGCTGGCGGCGTTGGCGCCGGGTGTGTCCTTGTCGATAAAAAACACGCGCGAGCCGCCGGCCGACTCCTGAAATTCGCCGGGCGCGATGCGGTCCACGTCGCTGCGCTGCTCGTACTGGGTCTTGAGGTCCTGGATCTGCCGGTTGGCCCAGGGCCAGGCCACCAGCGCCAGCACGCCCACGGCCAGCATCACGGGCCAGGCAAAGCGCAGCAGCGGCGCCAGCAGGCTGACCAGGCCGCGGCCCGCGGAAAACCAGATCACCATTTCGCTGTCGCGGTACATGCGCGAGAGCACGCTGACCACCGCGACGAACAGGCTCAGGCTGAGGATGGTGGGCAGCTGGCCCAGCACGGTGAAGCCCATGACCAGCAGCACGTCGGTCGGCGCCACGCTGCCGCGCGAAGCCTGGCCCAGCGTGCGGATCAGCATCATGGTCATGACCACGGTGATCAGCACCACCAGGGTGGCGCCGAACGAGCGCGCCAGCTCCTTGCGGATGGACGAATCGAATAACATTGGTTGGAAGGAAAACGCCGATTATGAACTTCGAACTCAAGACGCTTTCACTGGCCGCCGCGTGCCGCCACAAATGCGACCTGCTGGTGGTTTTGATCCCTGAAGGCTTTGCCACGGAGCCGGACGAGCTCTCGGCCTTGGCTGCCCGCGCGCTCAAGGAGCGCGATCTGGAGGCCAAGCCCGGCAAGCTGCTGCAGTGGTATGCGCCCGCGGGCGTGGTGGCGCGCCGCGTGGTCCTGGTCGGCTGCGGCGACGCCAGCGCCAAGGCCGTGCGCCAGGCTGTGCTGGCGCTGGCACCGGCGCTGAAGATCCCCGGTGTACGTCGCATGGCCCTGGTACTGCCCGGGCAGGTTCAGCCGCAGTCCGTGCGTGCAGCGGTGTGCGCCGTGGCCGACGCCAGCTATGTGTACACCACGACCAAAAGCAAGGCCGAGCCCCGGGCGCTGGAGCGCGTCACCATCGGCGTGGCGGATGCCGCCGCGGCCCGCGAAGACTTCGCCGCCGGGCAGGGCCTGGCTGCCGGCATCGAGTTCGCCCGCGAATGGGCCAACCGGCCTGCCAACCATGCCACGCCCACGCTGCTGGGCAATGCGGCAAAGGCACTGGCCAAGCTGCCCGGCATCCAGTGCACCGTTTACGGCCCAGCCGAAGTCGCCAAGCTGGGCATGGGGGCCTTCCTGGCCGTGGCCCAAGGCTCGGAGCAGCCTCTGCGCTTCATCGAGCTGCGCTACAGCGGCGCGGCCAAGTCGCAGGCGCCCGTGGTGCTGGTGGGCAAGGGGATCACCTTCGACACCGGCGGCATCTCTCTCAAGCCTGCCGCCGAGATGGACGAGATGAAGTTCGACATGGGCGGCGCAGCCAGCGTCCTGGGCGTGTTTCGAGCCCTCGCTGAACTGAAGCCCGCCCTGAACGTGGTCGGCCTGATCCCCGCCTGCGAGAACATGCCCGACGGGCGCGCCGTCAAGCCGGGCGACGTGGTCACCAGCATGAGTGGGCAGACCATCGAAGTCCTCAACACCGATGCCGAAGGACGGCTGGTGCTGTGCGACGCGCTGACCTATGCGGCCCGCTTCAAGCCCGCGGCGGTCATCGATGTGGCCACGCTCACGGGCGCCTGCGTGATTGCCCTGGGCGGCCTGCGCAGCGGCCTGTTCGCGACCGACGATGCCCTGGCCGTGCAGCTGCAGGATGCGGGTGATGCGGCGCTGGATCCGTGCTGGCGCATGCCGCTGGACGACGACTATGCGGAAGGCCTCAAGAGCAACTTCGCAGACGTGGGCAATGTAGGTGGACGGCCGGCAGGGTCCATCACGGCTGCCAAGTTCCTGCAACGTTTCGTTGGCGACATGCCCTGGGCGCACCTGGACATTGCCGGCACGGCCTGGAAGGGAGGTGCCTCCAAGGGTGCCACCGGCCGGCCGGTGGGGCTGCTTGTGCATTACCTGCTGGCCCGTGCGGCCGGCACGCCCGGCAAGGCCGCGGCACGCGGGCGCTGAAGGCTGCGCATATATATGACCGAAGTGGCGTTTCACTTCAATGCGCCGGACAAGCTGGAATACGCCTGCCGCTTCGTGCGCAAGGCCCTGCGGCGCGACATGCGGCTGGCCGTCGTGGCAGCGCCTGCAGACCTGGAGCGCCTTGACCGCATGCTGTGGGACATGGCGCCGACCGATTTCGTGGCGCACTGCCTGGGCAGCGCTACGCCCGAGCTGGTGGAGGCGTCGCCCGCCGTTCTGACCCATGACTTGAGGCTGTGCCCCCATCGCCAGATGCTGCTCAACCTGGGCGACGTGGTGCCTGCGTCTTTCGCCGAGTTCGACAGGGTGGTCGAGGTGGTGGGCCGGGACGACGGTGACCGGGCTGCGGCACGCGGGCGCTGGCGCGAATACGCCGCACAGGGCTATGCCATCGTGCGGCATGACCTGGTGGCCAGGGAGGGGAGCGAGTGAGCCAGCCACCCCGGACCCCGCCACGCTTCGTGCCCACGCTGACCGAAGTGGTGCATGGCCAGGCACATGCACAGCAGGCGCCGCCAGCGCCGCCCGCACCTGAGGCGGGTGCACCGCCGCCGCCTGCAGTCCCGCCTGTTCCGCCGGGCTTCGAAGAATATGTAGTGCACCGTGTCATGCAGCGGGTGGACGGCATTTTGGAGCGCCAGCTGAGCGAGGCCATCGCCCTGGTGATCGAAGAGCAGACCCGATCCATGGTGCCGCGCCTGCGCGAAGAGGTGGAGTCGGTCGTGCGCCACGCCGTGTACGAGGCCGTTGCGCAAGAGCTGGCGCTGCCCGATCGCGGTAGTCACTGATGCGATAACAGGGTATATCCCCGTGTGGTATCGGCGTGACTTTCTCGTGTTCCCTAGTGTTGCCCCAGGGCGATTGCGATATGTTTCCCAGCGTTGTTAGACAACATCATTTCAGCGCTTTTTATTGGAGACACATATGCAATTGAAGTTGAAATTGACCGTGGCCGCTGCTATCGCAGCTGTTGCCAGTGTGGCTGCTGCTCAAGAGGTGGTGAAGATCGGTCACGTGGCGCCCGTATCCGGCGCCCAGGCGCACTACGGTAAGGACAACGAAAATGGCGCGCGCATGGCCATCGAGGATCTGAACGCCCAGAACCCGACGATCGGCGGCAAGAAGATCAAGTTCGAGCTGCTGGCCGAAGACGACGCGGCCGATCCCAAGCAGGGCACCGCCGCAGCCCAGAAGCTGTGCGACGCCAAGGTTGCCGGCGTGGTGGGCCATCTGAACTCCGGCACCACCATTCCTGCTGCCAAGGTGTACAACGACTGCGGCATTCCGCACGTCACCGGCGCTGCAACCAACCCGAACCTGACCAAGCCTGGCTACAAGACTACTTTCCGCATCATCGCCAACGACAACGCGCTGGGCGCTGGTCTGGCGTCCTATGCTGCCGAGACGCTGAAGCTCAAAACCGTCGCCATCGTCGATGACCGCACGGCCTATGGCCAGGGCGTGGCCAACGTGTTCAAGAAGGTGGCTGCCGAAAAGGGCATGAAAGTGGTGGACGAGCAGTTCACGACCGACAAGGCAACCGACTTCATGGCCATCCTCACGGCCATCAAGTCCAAAAATCCTGATGCCATCTTCTACGGCGGCATGGACCCACAGGCAGGCCCCATGCTGCGCCAGATGGAGCAGTTGGGCATGGCGAACGTGAAGTTCTTCGGCGGCGACGGCGTCTGCACGCATGAGATCTCCAAGCTGGCTGCGGGCGCCAAGACGCTGGGCAACGTCATCTGCGCCGAGGGCGGCGCGTCCCTGACCAAGATGCCTGGCGGCGCCGCCTGGAAAGCCAGGTACGACGCCAAGTATCCCAACCAGTTCCAGGTCTATAGCCCCTATACCTATGACGCGACCATGCTGCTGGCCGATGCCATGAAGCGTGCAGGCTCGTGGGACCCGAAGGTCTATATCCCCGAACTGCTCAAGTCCAACTACAAGGGCGTGACGGCCAACATCGCCTTTGAGCCCAACGGCGAGATGAAGAACCCTGCCATCACCTTGTACACCTACCCCGATGGCAAGAAGACGCCGATGAACTGAAAGATTTGACGGCGGGGCGGCAGGTCTGTTGATCTGCCGCCCTTGATTCATCCGAAATGAAAAAGGCGATGCGTGAACGGCGCATTGCCTTTTTTTACAGTGAATCTTAGAAAACCGCTTTGTCGGTCAGTGGCTGCCTTGCTGGCTGTTGACGATGCGTTTGAGCGCTGCCGTGTCCACAATCCGTACGTGGCGCTGCTTGACCTCCACGATGCCTTCTTCGACAAACTTGGAGAACGTTCGGCTCACGGTCTCTAGCTTGAGCCCGAGATAGCTGCCGATCTCCTCGCGCGTCATGCGCAGCACCAGTTCGGATTGCGAAAAGCCGCGCGCGTGCAGACGCTGCACCAGATTCAGCAGGAAGGCTGCCAGGCGCTCCTCTGCACGCATGCTGCCCAGCAGCAGCATGACGCCGTGCTCGCGCACGATCTCGCGGCTCATGATCTTGTGCACGTGCTGCTGCAATGCTGCCACTTCGCGCGACAGCTCTTCGATGCGGTCGAAAGGCATGACGCAGACTTCGGCATCTTCCAGGGCCACGGCGTCGCAGGTATGGTGGTCATGCACGATCCCATCCAGCCCGATGATTTCGCCCGCCATCTGAAAACCGGTGACCTGATCGCGGCCGTCTTCAGTGGCCACGCAGGTCTTGAAGAAGCCGGTACGAATGGCAAACAGGGAAGTGAACGGCTCCCCGTTGCGAAACAAGGTGCTCCCGCGCTTGACCTTGCGACGAACTGCGACGACCTCGTCGATGCGTTTGAGCTGCTGCTCGTCCAAGCCCACGGGCATGCACAGCTCGCGCAGGTTGCAGTTGGAACATGCGACCTTGATGGACTGGAGTTGGGGGTGCGTGGAGGCCCGGTTCATGGCGCTAGCTTACCTTCGAAGTAACAACGGCCGCGAAAGCCGCAGAAAGGCGAGAGACATTGACTTGCGATCAATTGTCTTTGCCTGGACGATGGCGGCTCTTGATCGAAATCAAGGACACTCTGACCGCTTCTCGTGCACAGTGGCTCGCATACCGCGAGGATTTTGTCTGTATGACCGTTGTCACCACTGAGTTGTTGCGCCGCTTTGACGTTTCCGGCCCGCGCTACACCTCCTACCCCACGGCCGATCGCTTCGTGGAAGCATTTGGCGAACAGGAATATGTATTGGCGTTGCAGCAGCGACGCCTGGGCTCTGTGGGCAAGGCGACACCTCTGTCGCTTTATGTCCACATCCCTTTTTGCGAGTCGCTGTGCTACTACTGTGCCTGCAACAAGATCATCACGCGCCATCCGGAACGCGCCGAGGTCTATCTGCGCTACCTGAGCCGGGAAATCGACCTGCATACAGCCCATTGCGGCGTTGGTCAGCACGTCAGCCAGTTGCACCTGGGCGGAGGCACGCCCACCTTCCTGTCTGATGAAGGGCTGCGCGACCTGATGTCCATGATACGGCGCAGCTTCACGCTGGTGCCGGGCGGCGAATATTCGATTGAGGTGGACCCCCGCACCGTGGATGAACAGCGCCTGGCGCTGTTGGCCGAGCTGGGCTTCAACCGGCTGAGCTTTGGCGTCCAGGACTTCGACCCCGAAGTGCAGAAGGCGGTGCACCGCGTGCAGCCGGCCGAGAAGGTCTTCGCCCTGGTGGAAAGCGCTCGCAGGCTGGGTTTTCAATCGGTTAACGTGGACCTCATCTATGGCCTGCCGCGCCAGACTCCCGAGTCGTTCGAGCGCACGCTGACCCAGGTCGCGCAGCTGCGACCCGACCGCATCGCGCTCTATGCGTATGCCCACCTGCCGGAACGCTTCAAGGCCCAGCGGCGCATCATCACCGCGGAGCTGCCCATGGCTTCGGCCAAGGTGTCCATGCTGGCGCAGGGCCTGGACATCTTCAAGAATGCCGGTTACGTCTATGTCGGTATGGACCATTTCGCGCTGCCGGAGGACGCGCTCGCCGTAGCCAAGCGGCAGGGGCGGCTGCACCGCAACTTCCAGGGCTACAGCACCCAGCCCGACTGTGACCTGATCAGCCTTGGGGTGTCCGCCATCGGCCGAGTAGGGGCCACTTACAGCCAGAACGTCAAGACGCTGGACGAATACTACGACGCGATCAACCAGGGCCACCTGCCCGTGGTCCGCGGTCTGGCCCTGACGAAGGATGACCTGGTGCGCCGCGCCGTCATCATGGCGCTGATGTGCCAGGGCGAGGTGCTGTTCCAGCCCATGGAAGAGTCCTGGCTGATCGACTTTCGCAGCTATTTCGAACCAGAACTGGAGCAGCTGCGCGAGATGGCAAGGCAGGGCCTGGTCGAGGTCGGCGACGAGGCGGTTACCGTAACGCCCATGGGGTGGTATTTTGTGCGGGGCGTGGCCATGGTGTTTGACAAATACCTCCAGGCCGACCGAAACCGGGTTCGCTTTTCCCGGATCATCTGAGGAATGTTCCTGTCACTGGCAACCACTGTCTTTCTGATGGGATTGATGGGCGGCACCCATTGCCTCGCGATGTGCGCGGCGCCCTGTGGGGCCCTGACGGGGGCGGGGCGGGCGCAGGACGGGGCGGTTCCCGTGCATTGGGCGCCGCGGCGTCCTGCGGTCGCCCGTACCGCGGCCTTCCACCTGGGCCGCCTCACCGGGTATGCGGCAGCCGGGGCCGTCGTAGCGTTGGCCATGGAACAACTGGCCTGGTTGGGGCAGCACAGCACGCTCCTGAAGCCGGTGTGGACGCTGACGCACGTGCTGGTGATTGCCTGGGGCCTGATGATGGTGCTGCAGGCACGTCAGCCCGCGTGGATAGAGCAGGCGGGCCGCGCGGCGTGGAGGCGCATTCAACCGCTGGTGGCGCGCCCTGGTGGTCTGTTCATGACAGGCATGGCATGGGCCCTTCTGCCCTGCGGCCTCTTGTACACCGCGCTGCTCACGGCAGCGCTGAGCGGTAGCGCGGCGCGCGGGGCGCTGTGCATGCTGTTGTTTGGTCTGGCCAGTGGCGCATGGCTGGTGGGTGGCCCGCTGGCATGGCAGTGGCTGCGCCAGCGGTTTGATGCCGTGGAAGGCTCATGGGGTTCGCGCTTGGCAGGTTGCATTCTCTGCCTGCTCGGGGGGGCCGCCCTGTGGATGGAGGTGGTTCACAACCAACCCGCTCCATGGTGCATCACCTGATGGGTGCTCCCCGAATCCGGATATCACCTCAATCGCTTTTGCATGTAAAACGGCTCTCAAGTGGTGATAATTCGTCACTGTCAGTGAATACCACACGGCACCCGCCCTGCCGCATTGTCCGTGACCGACTCCGTCCTGATCGATATTGAAAAGCTCCGTGTGGGCATGTTCATCCAGCTTTCCGTGAACTGGATACGCCACCCCTTTGCCACCAGCAGCTTTCGAATAACCACGCCAGAGCAGATCCGCATGCTGCGCGACTCAGGCATTCTGTCCGTGCGTTACATCCCCTCCAAGAGCACTCTGGCGGAAGACTTTCAGCAACAGGCCGCACAAACGGACGATGTTCCGGGCGACCAAAAGAGACAGCCTTCTCCACCGGCCGGACAGGATGAGGCACTGTCCGAAGAGCGCGACCCCATTGAGCAGCGCGTTGCCTCCATGCGGCACTGCATGAAACGTCATCGGGAGGCCGCCCTGGCCTACGACAGGCTGGCTGCCGGGTCAGTGCATCAGCCCCAGCACGCGCGCGAGCAAGCCGACGACCTCGTGCACTCGTGCGTACAGGAGTTGCTGGGCCGGGAGCCCTGCGCCATTCGGCTGCTGGCCTGCCGTGCGGAGGAGGGCGCTGCAGCGCATGCCGTCAACGTCATGATTCTGGCCTTGCTGCTGGCGCGCGCGCTGGGCCAGGACGCCCCGGGCCTGCAGCGTGTCGGTTTGGCAGCGCTGCTTCATGACATCGGCAAGGTCGAGATGCCGCTGCATATCGCCCAACCGGGAGCGCCGCTTGCCCCAGCCGACCTGCACCGTTACCAGGCCCACGTGGGCGAATCCGTCGCCATGGGGCAGCGCATGGGCCTGCCCAGCGACGTGCTGATCGCCATCGCCCACCACCACGAATTTGCCGACGGCAGCGGCTATCCCTTGCGGCTGGTAGCGGAAGATCTGACCTGTGAGGGGCAGATTCTTGCGCTCGTGAACCGCTATGACCGCCTGTGCAACCCTTTGCAGGGCCAGGCTGCCTTGACGCCCCACGAAGCTGTCTCGCAGCTGTATTCGCAGCAGCGCAGTTGCTTCGACAGCGCGGTCCTGGGAGCCTTCATTCGCATGATGGGCGTGTATCCCCCGGGGTCTCTGGTGCAGCTGGTGGACGGGCGCTACGCATTAGTGATTCGCGTGGAGCCCTCTTACCCGCTGCGGCCCTGGGTGCAGGTATATGACGAAGAGGCGCCGGGGCTTGAGCTGGACCTGGCCCTGCATCCGCAACTGGGCATCCATCGCAGCTTGCGGCCCTCCCAACTGCCGCCGCAGGTGCTCCAGGCGCTGGTTCCGCAGGAGCGGATTTGCTATTACTTTGAGCGCACGACGAACCACCCGGACGTGGAAGGCCCCGAATGAACGGGGCCCATCTCTCATCTGCAGCTTGGCAGGCCGTTGTCCAGGGGCTGCAACAGGCCGTCTGGCTGGTGGACGGGCATTCGTTTCAGGTTTTATTCGCCAACGCGGCTGCCGTGGATTTGACGGGGCGCCGTGCCGAGCAGATGGTGGGCCGGCCCGTGCAGGAGCTCGTTGCTTCACCTGAAGACGAAATTTTCTGGAGTCGCCCGCTGTCTGAGATAGCGATGGGCATCTGCTCCTGTACCGAGGTGTGGAACGCCGGCCGCAACCGGGCAGTGGCTGTCGAGCGTCGCGTGCAGACCGTGCAGGTCGCCGAGGGCAATGGTGCATCGCAGTCCCCCCTGCTGCTGTTGACGATGCTGGACCGCAGTGAGCAGGAGGACTCGCGCCAGCAACACGAACTGGTGCTGGCCGAGCTGCGCGCCACGCTGGATTCAGCCGCGGACGGCCTGCTGGTATGCGACCTGCAGGGCGCCATACGTGCGTTCAACCAGCGCTTTGCGCAGCTGTGGAGCCTGCCGGCCTCGTTGCTGTCCCGGCGCGACGATGGCGCTGTGTTTGCCTACATGCGCCGCCAGCTGGCCGACCCCACCGGCTGCGATGAGCGAATGGCCGGCTTTCCGGGGGGTCCCATGCAGGAGGCCATCGACGTCGTGCGGCTGGGCAATGGGGTCATCCTTGAGCAGCGCTCCGTGCCACAGCTGACGCACGGGCGCCTGGCCGGGCGGGTGTATTCCTTTCGTGACATCTCCCGACAGGCCGAGGTGCAGGCCAGCCTGCGCTTGGCGGCGCAGGTGTTCGAGTCCAGCCTGGACGCCATCTTCATCGCCGATGAGCAGCACGTCATCCTGCGCGTGAACCCGGGATGCGAGCAGCTGCTCGGCGTTACCCGTTCGCCGCTGGCGGGCAGTGCGGTCACCGCGCTGGTGGATGCGGGCATGGACGAGGAGGCATTCCTCGCGCAGGTGGCCCGCAGCTGGGGGCAGGAAGGCTTTTGGGAGGGAGAGGTGACGCTGCGCCACGCCTTTGCCGCAGGCAGCTCCCCGATACACCTGTCCTGGGTCGTGCTGCGCGACGAGGGCGGGACCGTGGTGCAGAGCATAGGCTTCATGCGTGATCTGACGCAGCAGCGTGCAGCGCAAAGGCGCATCGAGGAGCTGGCCTTCACGGATGCGCTGACCGGCCTGCCCAACCGGCTGCGTCTGCACGAGCGGGTGCAGGCGGCCATCGACGCCGCGCAGGGCACGGACGATGAATTCGCCGTGCTCTTTCTCGATCTGGACCGCTTCAAGATCGTCAACGACTCCCTGGGCCATCCGTTCGGCGACCGGGTGCTCAAACTGGTTGCGCAGCGGCTGCAGCGCTGCCTGCGCCAGTCCGACATGCTGTGCCGGCTGGGTGGCGACGAATTCCTGGTTCATCTGCCCGACTCGGGCGTGCAGGTGGCTGAAGCCGTGGCCCGGCGCATCCTCGAAGAAATGCTGCAGCCGTTCCAGCTCGACGAAATGCATTTTTCCATCCAGGGCAGCATCGGCATCGCCCTGTATCCACAGGACGGACGCTGCCTGGACGATCTCATCAAGCACGCCGACACGGCGATGTACCGCACCAAGGAGCGCGGGCGGGGCAGCTACGGCTTCTACCAGCCCCAGATGAACTCCAACTTGCTGGCGCGCATGAAGATGGAACACGCCATGCGCCAAGCACTGGGGCAGGGCCATATGGCCGTGCACTACCAACCCCAAGTGGATCTGGTCAGCGGGCGTATCGTGGGCGCCGAAGCACTGCTGCGCTGGAGCGATCCGCAGCTGGGTGCTGTCTCGCCCGCGGCCTTCATCCCGCTGGCTGAAGAGTCCGGCTATATCGTGACCCTGGGCGCATGGGTGATGGAACAGGCGGCCCGGGAGGCCGCGTACTGGCAGGACAGCGAAACGCCACTGGTCATTTCCGTCAACGTCTCGGCGCTGGAGTTTCGCCAGCCGGGCTTTTTGCAGCGGGTGGCCGGGCTGGTCGAGCACCATGGCTTGCGGCCGCGCCAGCTGGAGCTGGAGCTGACGGAGAGCGTGCTGCTGCAAGATGCGCAAGACAAGGAGCAGATGCTGTCTGCCCTGGCGCGCATGGGCGTCGGCCTGTCCATCGACGATTTCGGCACCGGCTACTCCAGCCTGGCTTACTTGAAAAACCTGCCCATACACCGGCTGAAGGTGGACAAGTCCTTCATCGATGGCCTGCCGGGCGAAGGCGGCGAGGCTGCCATCGTCCAGGCCATCATTCGAATGGGCCAGGCTCTGGGCCTGGAGGTGGTGGCAGAGGGCGTTGAGGGCAGCGCGCAGCGCGAGGCCCTGCGCGCCATGGGCTGCCTGTTCTATCAGGGGTATCTGTGTGCACCGGCCTTGCCCAGGCAGCAGCTGCGCGACCTGGTACTGCAGCGCCTTGAGCACTAAGGCCGGGCAGCCCGAGAAAAGGTGTCTGCGAATGCCGCCGGACCGGCATCCTGAACCGGGGGTTCAGGGGGGCGAGGGCAACCAGGCATTGGGTTCATCTGACGCGAGATGATCACGCTTGCCAGGCAATGTACCAAGCCCGTGCTCAGTGAGCATTGGTTCAAGGAAATATAAAGCCCGGCAGCACCGCAGACAGCCCCATTGTAATGGCCGGGGGCAGGGCGCGGGGCGCATGCTCGCAAATGCTTACGACACTCGCCCGCCGTCACCCAGGGCGGCGTCCAGGCGCAGCAGCAGCTGGGCCAGGCGCTCCTCGGTAGCGGGTGCTTCGGTTGCGCCGTTGGCAGCGGGCGTGGCCTGGGCCTGAGCGCTCTGCGCGGCCGCGGCGTCGCGGTCGGCCACCTCGAAGGCCATGTTCAAGGCAGCCAGCACCGCAATGCGGTCGCGCGCACGCACCTTGCCGGCGTCGCGGATCTGGGTCATGGCCGTGTCCACGCGCTCCACGGCGTCCAGCAAGCGCGCCTCCTGGCCATCCGGGCAGGCCAGCAGGTAGCTTTGCTGCAGGATCTGGACCTCGATCTGCTTCATGGCGTGTCGTCCTGGGATTGCGAATTCGAAGGCAGGCGCTCCAGCAGCGCGTCCACCCGGGTGCGGGCCGCCTGCAGCCGGGACTTGAGCGAGTCACGCTCCTGCGTGAGCGCCATGACCTGCTGGGCCAGCAGCGCGTTGGTGCGCCTGAGCTGCTCGTGCTGCTGCACAAGCCGCTCCACGCGCTCGGCGACCTGGTCGATGGTGGAGGGGGCGGAAGGCGAGGGCGCTGACATAAGCCTGCAATTGTAGGGACCGGGCCGAAGCACGGCATAAAATCGCGCGGTTGGTGCTCGCTGCATGGTTCACATGCGGCAGTTCAACGGGAAGCAGGAAGGAGCCTTCGCCACGAAGCGCATCCGGGCCTGCGCTGCCCCCGCAACGGTCAGCGAACCAGCCGCCTTTTGACGGCTGCCCTTTCACACATAAGCCACTGGGTGCCTTGAACAAGCGCCTGGGAAGGCGCTGGAAGGTGTTTCGCCAGCCCGGATACCGGCCAACACGGAGGCCGTGCTCCCGTCCTGGGATGCGCGGCCATATCACCCAATGCCGGCGGGGAGGCCGGCACGGGTCATTCGCTGTTTTTTTGTTTTCCCATGTCGATTTCCCTGTCGCGCGCGAGCATGGCCGCCCCTGGCCGCATGCGCCTGCACCCCCACGCCCTGGCCCTTGCGGCCCTTGCTGCCTGCGCCGCCCACGCCCAGGAGGGCGCCACCCTCGTGGCCCAGAACCTCCACGCTCCGGCCATGAATGAAGTGGTTGTGACCGCCACGCGCACGGCCCAGCCGCTGACCGACGTGCTGGCCGATGTCTCCATCGTGGACCGCGAGACCATCGAGAAAAGCGGCGCCACCGGCCTGGCCGACGTGCTGGCGCGCCTGCCTGGCATCGAGATGGTGCGCAATGGCGGGCCGAGCACGACCACCAGCCTGTTCATGCGCGGGGCGGAAACGCGCTTCACGGCCGTCTATGTGGACGGCGTGCGCGTCGATTCGCAGGCCGGCAGCGGGGGCGCCACCTGGGAGGCGCTTCCGCTGTCGCAGATCGAGCGCATCGAGGTGCTGCGCGGCCCGGCCGCAGCCGTGTATGGCTCGGACGCGGTGGCTGGCGTGGTGCAGATCTTCACCAGGAAGGGCGAGGCGGGCGTGTCGCCCTACGTGGGCCTGGGACTGGGCAGCTATCGCACCTGGCGCACCGAGGCCGGCGTGAGCGGCGCCAGCGGCACGGTGGACTATGCCCTGGGCCTGAACCGCGAGGGCAGCCGGGGCTTCAACGCCAACACCAAGCCGGGCAGCAACCCCGACCGCGACGGCTACCACAGCACGGCCGCCAACGCGCGCCTGGGCTGGCAGCTCAATTCGGCGCACCGCCTGGAAGGCACCTTGCTGCACAGCGAGTCCAACAGCGGCTACGACACCAGCAAGTTCGATGACCGCAGCCTGCACCGCCTGCAGGCCCTGGGCCTGCACTGGCAGGCGCAATGGAGCGAAAACTACAAGAGCCGCCTGTCCATCACCGATTCGACCGACCGCTACGAGACCACGCCGTCGCCCTACCTGACCGACACCAAGCTGCGCGGCTACCTGTTTCACAACGAGTGGCGCCTGGGCGCGCACCAGCTCACGGCAGCGCTGGAGCGCCGCGAGGACCACCTGGTCAACGCCCCCGTGGACCGCACCCGCTCGCAAAACGCCCTGGCCCTGGGCTGGGGCCTGCGCCAGGGCGCGCACACCGTGCAGCTCAATGCGCGGCATGACCAGGACAGCGAATTCGGCGGCAAGACCACCGGCAGCGCGTCCTACGGCTATGAGTTCGCGCCCCGCTGGCGGGCCACGGCGTCGGCCGGCACGGCGTTTCGGGCGCCGTCGCTGTACCAGCGCTTCAGCATGTATGGCGACTCCAGCCTGACCCCCGAGACCGGCCGCAACGTCGAAGCCGGCATCAAATGGCTTGACGGGGGCAGCAGCTTCTCGGCCACCGCCTACCGCAACAACGTGAGCAACGTCATTACCTTTGTGGGCGGCCCCGGCCCCTGCCCGGGCGGCACGGGGCCCTACCCCGGCTGCTACGCCAGCGTGGGCAAGGCCCGCTACCAGGGCCTGACGCTGGCCGCGTCGCACCAGATCGCCGGCGTGCGCCTGCATGGCTCCATCGACCTGCAGGATCCCAAGAACCTGGACAGCGGCAAGCAGCTGGCGCGTCGCACCAAGCGCCACGCCACGCTGGGCGCCGAGACGCGCCTGGCCCAGTGGACCGTGGGCGGCGAAGCCCAGCTGTCGGGCCGGCGCTTTGACGACGCGGCCAACCAGACCGTGCTGGGCGGCTACACCCTGTTCAACCTGCACGCCAGCACCCGCCTGGCGCGCGACTGGCAGGTCGTCGCCCGCCTGGACAACGCCACCGACAAGCACTACGAGCTGGCGCGCTACTACGCCACGGCGGGGCGCAGCTTCTATGTCGGCCTGAAGTGGGCGCCGCAGTACTGAAGGCGGAGCGCGTGCCGATGCCTGCTGATTCAAAAATGATAGCTGCCAGCGCTTGTCCAGAAAGCGCTACAGGCTGTTTTCATATAAAGAAAGAGCGGGCATGACAGCCGCCCGCTGCCCGGCCCTGATCGTCGCCGCCCCGGCCTCCGGCCAGGGCAAGACGACGGTGGTGGCGGCGCTTGCGCGCCTGCACGCGCGGCAGGGGCGGCGGGTGCGGGTCTTCAAGTGCGGCCCGGACTACCTGGACCCGCACTGGCACGAGCTGGCCAGCGGCGCCACCGTGCATCCGCTGGACCTGTGGATGACCGGCGAGCGCGACTGCCGCCAGCGGCTGCACGCCGCCGCACGGCAGGCCGACCTGCTGCTCATCGAGGGTGTGATGGGCCTGTTCGACGGCGAGCACAGCGTGGCCGAGCTGGCGCAGCGCCTGGGCATTCCCGTGCTGGCGGTGATCGACGCCAGCGCCATGGGCGGCACTTTCGGCGCGCTGGTGCATGGCCTGCGCAGCTACCGCCCAGGCCTGCCCTGGGCCGGCGCGCTGGCCAATCGGGTGGCTGGCGAGCGCCATGCGCGCATGTTGCGGGACGGGTTGCAGGACGAACGCGACTGGCTGGGGGCGCTGCCGCCCCTGGCAGCGGGCGCACAGGGCAGTGGCAGCTCGGGCAGGGGAAAGCTTGGTGGGCTCCTGCCCGAGCGGCACCTGGGCCTGGTGTCTGCGCGCGAGCTGCCCGACGCCCTGGCCCGGCTGGACCTCGCCGCCGACGCCCTGGCCGCCACGCCGCTGGGCCGCATGGACGCGGCAGACCTGCGGCGCTGGGCGGTGGATTTTTTTTGCGCCTCCTTCGCCGCCCCCGCCCGGGCCGCTGCTGGCCGGGCGCACCGTCGCGCTGGCGCAGGACGAGGCGTTCTGCCTGGTCTATGAAGGCAACGTGCAGGCGCTGCAGGCGCTGGGCGCGCGCGTGCAGCGGTTTTCGCCGCTGCGCGGCGAGCCGCTGCCGGCATGCAACGCGCTGTGGCTGCCTGGCGGCTACCCCGAGCTGCACGCGCGCCAGCTGGCCGGCGCGCACCGGCTGCGCGAGCAGCTGCAGGCCCACGTAGCCGCGGGCCGCCCGGTCTGGGCCGAGTGCGGCGGCATGCTGGCGCTGCTGCAATCCGTCACCCTGGCGGGCGGCGAGCGCCTGCCCCTGTGGGGCCTGCTGCCCGGCCACGCGGCGATGCAGCCGCGCCTGGCGGCCATCGGCGCGCGCCAGCTGCAGCTGCCCGGCTGCGAGCCGCTGCGCGGGCACACCTTTCACTACAGCACCGTGGACAGCCCAGCGCCCGTGGCTGCGCAGGCCATGCGGCCCCCGGTTGCCGGCCAGCCGGCCGCCGATGGTGCCGAGGCCGTGTACCGGCACGGCAGCATCCACGCCAGCTTCTTCCATGCCTGGTTCGCCTCCAGCCCGCAGGCGGTGGCGCAGCTGCTGGGCGGCGCGCCGGCGCACCCGGCATGAATGCAGAGATGAACATGCAGGTGGCACGCAGCGAACTCATCCTGGGCGGGCAAAAAAGCGGCAAGTCGCGCCGCGCCGAGCTGCTGGCGCGCGCCTGGCTGGCGCAGTCGCCCGGCCACCGCGGGGTGTTCATCGCCACCGCCACCGCCCACGACGCGGAGATGCACGCGCGCATCGCCCGCCACCAGCACGAGCGCGCCGAGCGCGTGCCCGGCCTGCAGCTGCTGGAGGAGCCCCGCGACCTGGCCCGCGCACTGGAGCGCCACGGCCGCGCTGATACGCTGCTGGTGGTGGACTGCCTGACCCTGTGGCTCACCCACTGGCTGATGCCCGCACCGGTGCCCGCGCCGGCCCAGGGTTTGGAGCCGAAACAGCCTCAAACCCACGACTGGCAAGCGCAGGCAGCTCACTTTTTTGAAGCGCTGACGCAGTGCCCGGGCCCCGTGGTGATGGTGGGCAACGAGATCGGCCTGGGCGTCATCCCCCTGGGGCGCGAGGTGCGCGCCTTCGTGGATGCCCTGGGCACGCTCAACCAGCGCGCGGCAGCGGCCTGCAGCCGCGTCACGCTGATGGCGGCCGGCCTGCCGCTGACCCTGAAAGACGAAGAGGCAACGCCATGAAGTCACGCTGGCAGCGCGCTCTGCGCCTGGTCTGCAGCGCACTGGCCCTGGCCGGTGCGGCCGCGGCCGCGCAGGCGGCCATCACCATCACCGACGACCGCGGCCGCACGCTGCACTTTGACGAGCCGCCGCGGCGCGTGGTCAGCCTGCTGCCCTCCAGCACCGAGAGCCTGTGCGAGATGGGCCAGTGCGAACGCCTGGTGGGCGTGGACCGCTATTCCAACTGGCCCGCCTCGGTGCGCCGCCTGCCCCAGGTGGGTGGCGGGCTGGACCCGAACATCGAGGCCATCGTCGCCCTGCGCCCGGACGTGGTGCTGCTGTCGGTGAGCAGCCGCGTCAGCGACCGGCTGGAGTCGCTGGGCGTGAAGGTCGTCGCGCTGGAGCCCAAGACCCAGGGCGACGTGCGCCGGGTGCTCACCACCATTGGCGACCTGTTTGCCGTGCCGCGCGCGCAGGGCGTGGACCGGCTGTGGCGCGTGATCGACGCGGCTGTGATGGCCGCCGCGCAGTCGCTGCCGGACAAGGCGCGCGGCGCGCGGGTGTATTTCGAGGTCAGCCGCGGGCCGTACGCGGCCGGCCAGCCGTCCTTCATCGGCGAGACGCTGGCGCGCCTGGGCGTGCGCAACGTGGTGCCGGCCAGCCTGGGGCCGTTTCCGCGCCTCAGCCCCGAATACGTGCTGCGCGCGCAGCCGGACGTGATCATGGTGTCCAACCGCAGCGGCCAGCCCGTGGCCATGTACCCGGGCTGGCAGAGCATGGCGGCCGTCAAGGCCGGGCGGGTGTGCGTCTTCGGCCCCGAGCAGGCCGACGTGCTGGTGCGCCCTGGCCCGCGCATGGCCGAGGCCGCCCGCATCATGGCCGCCTGCCTGAGCGAGAAAT
Source organism: Pulveribacter suum (assembly GCF_003013695.1). Lineage (GTDB taxonomy): Bacteria > Pseudomonadota > Gammaproteobacteria > Burkholderiales > Burkholderiaceae_C > Melaminivora > Melaminivora suum. The sequence goes on from NZ_CP027792.1 coordinate 1,894,304, forward strand.
ACCGGTGAGCGCCGTGCTGCCGCAGCCCGCGACCGTGACCGCTGACGTGCCTGCCGCCGGCCGGCGCCACGCCGTGGTCGTGCTGGCTTGGCTGGTGGCCGCCAGCGCGCTGCTGGCGCTGCTGGGCGCCAGCGTCGGCAGCACCGGCTTTGAAAGCGTGCTGCGCATGGGCCAGGACGCGCTGGCGCGCCAGATCGTCTGGGACATCCGGCTGCCGCGCACGCTGGGCGCGTGGCTGGCCGGCGCCCTGCTGGGGCTGGCCGGGGCCGTCTCGCAAGGCCTGTTTCGCAACCCGCTGGCCGACCCGTATCTGCTGGGCAGCGCCTCGGGCGCGGCGCTGGGCGGCGCCGTGGCCATGGCCATGCTGGGCGTGTCGCCCAGCACCGCCGGCTGGCTGGCCCGGCTGGGCGTGACGGGCGCCGCCTTTGTCGGCGCGGCCGGCGCCGTGCTGCTGACGCTGGTGCTGGCGCGCGGCGTGCAGCACACGCTGCGCCTGCTGCTGGCGGGCGTGGTGGTGGGCGTGGTGCTGAGCGCGGCGCGCGACCTGATCCAGGTGGCCCGCCCCAACATCCTGGAGGCCATGCAGGTCTTCACCATGGGCAGCTCCGCCTTCGTGGGCTGGCAGGCCTGCGCCCTGATGGCCGGCGGCTGGCTGGTCTGCGTGCTGACGGCCTGGACGCTGTCGCGCCTGCTGGACGGCCTGATGCTGGGCGAGGCCACGGCCGCCAGTCTGGGCCTGCCCCTGGCGCCGATGCGCGCGGGGCTGATCGCCGCGCTGGCGCTGGCCACCGGCACGGCGGTGGCGCACACCGGGCTGATCGCCTTCGTGGGCCTGGCCGCGCCGCACCTGGTGCGCTCCATCGCCCGCGTCACCCACCCGTGGCAGGTGTGGCTGTCCAGCCTGATGGGCGGCGTGCTGCTGCTGGCCGCGGACATCCTGGCGCGCTGGCTGGTAGCGCCGCAGGAGCTGCCCGTGGGCGTGCTCACGGCGGCGCTGGGCGGCAGCTACCTGCTGTGGCTGATGCACCGGCGCACGCTGGGCGGCGCGCTATGAATCCGATAGCTGTCAGCGCGCGCCAGATCAGCGTCAGCGTGCAAAACAATCCCATATTGCGCGGCATCGACCTGGACCTGCCCGCCGCGCGCTGGACCAGCATCGTCGGGCCCAACGGCGCGGGCAAGTCCACGCTGCTCAAGTGCCTGGCCGGGCTGCTGCGCCATGCGCGCGTGCAGGGCCAGGTGCAGCTGCTGGGCCAGCCGCTGGCGGCGCTGCCCGCGCGCGAGCGGGCGCGCCAGCTGGCCTGGCTGGGCCAGAACGAGGCCACGGCCGACGACCTGCCGGCCTACGACATCGCCATGCTGGGCCGCCTGCCGCACCGCGCCTGGATGGCCCCGCCCAGCGCGGCCGACCATGCCGCCGTGCAGGCCGCGCTGCACACCACCCAGGCCTGGGACTGGCGCGAGCGGCCGCTGTCGCAGCTGTCGGGCGGCGAGCGCCAGCGCGTGCTGCTGGCGCGCGCGCTGGCGGTGCAGGCGCCCGTCACGCTGATGGACGAGCCCCTGGCCAACCTGGACCCGCCGCACCAAAGCGACTGGCTGCGCACCGTGCGCGCCCTGGTGGGCGGCGGCGCCACGGTGGTCAGCGTGCTGCACGAGATCTCCATTGCCCTGCAGGCCGACGACCTGCTCGTCATGGCCGCCGGGCAGGTGACCCACCACGGCGCCTGCGCCGACCCGGCCACGCACGCGGCGCTGGAGCGCGTGTTCGACCAGCGCATCCGGGTGCGCCACATCGACGGCATGTGGATGGCGCTGCCGCGTGTTTGAGAATGCGCACGCACTCCCCTGAGTCGCTTCGTGCCTTCCCCCTTTCTGGCGCTATCGCCTGCAGGGGACGCAGCCCTCGCTGCGGGGCGGCCCTTGCTCGGCTGCCCTGGCTTGGGGCGCGCCTGTTTCATACGTCGCCGGTGGCGCGCAGCGCCATGGGCGGCTGACCGTTTTTTCAGAAAGGTTTTCCCATGCAGATCGAAGCCCCGCCCAGCGTCAAGCCCTATGAGAAGCCCGAGGGCGAGCGCCGCGGGCTGGTCATCGTCAACACCGGCGACGGCAAGGGCAAGAGCACGGCGGCATTCGGGCTGGCCTTTCGCGCCAAGGGCCGCGGCAAGGCCGTGAAGGTGTTCCAGTTCATGAAGGTGCCCAGCGCGCGCTTTGGCGAGCACCGCCTGGCCGACCAGGTGGGCCTGCCCATCCAGGGGCTGGGCGACGGCTTTTCGTGGAAGAGCCGCGACCTGGAGCAGTCCGCCCAGCTGGCCCGCGACGGCTGGGCCAAGGCGCGCGAGGCCATCTTGTCGGGCGAATACTTCCTCGTCGTGCTCGACGAGGTCACCTACCCGCTGATCTATGGCTGGCTGCCGCTGCAGGACGTGCTGGACACTCTGGCCCAGCGCCCTCGCGACGTGCACGTGTGCCTGACGGGGCGGCGCTGCCCCGAGGAGCTCATCGCGGTGGCCGATACGGTGACCGAGATGAAGCTCATCAAACACGCCTTCCAGGCCGGCATTCCGGCGCAGCGCGGCATCGAGGACTGAGCCCTTTCCTGCCCGCCATGCCCCTGCTGAGCTGCTCCATCCCCACGCCCCTGGGCGACATGCTGGCCGTCGCGTCGCCGCAAGGCCTGTGCTTGCTGGAGTTCATCGGCCAGCAGGGCGTGGAGCGTGAGCTGGCCCAGGTGCAGGCCGCGCGCGGCGGCGCGCCGGCGCAGCCGGGCGCCAGCGCCGTGCTGGCGCAGGTGGCCGTCGAGCTGGGCGAATACTTTGCCGGGCAGCGCCAGTGCTTTGGCGTGCCGCTGGACCTGGTGGGCACGCCGTTTCAGCTGCGCGCCTGGCAGGCGTTGCTGGCCATCCCCTTCGGACAGACGCGCAGCTACGCGAGCCAGGCGCGCGCCATCGGCCAGCCCACGGCCACGCGCGCGGTGGCCGCGGCCAACGGCAGCAACAAGGTCTCCATCGTCGTGCCCTGCCACCGGGTGATCGGCAGCGACGGCCGCCTGACCGGCTTTGGCGGCGGCCTGCCGCGCAAGCGCGCGCTGCTGGCGCTGGAGGATGCGGGCGGCCAGCGCGACTGGCTGCAGGAAAGCCGGGGCCCATGACGGCTGCGCCTGCGGAGTGCAGTTGTTGGTCAAATAGGCTTCCAGCCCTTGCCAGTAAAGCGCGGGCAGCTATCAATTTTGATGCATTGGCGATCAGGGCCGGACGAGCTGCGGGCCCGTGCGCCACTGCGGCGGTATCAGGCCATACAGCGGCGTGGGGTCGCGCACGAACAGGCGCGGGGTGGGCGGCGCCTGCATGGTCAGCACGGCGCCCTCGGGCGTGACCTGCATGGTGGCCAGCTGGCGCATCCAGGCGACGTTGACCACGCCGTCGGGGGCGGGGCGCGAGTAGATCAGCTCCAGCATGCGCCGCGCCTCCTGGCTGCCGCCTGCAGCGGCGATCTGGTACAGGCGGATGGCCTCGGTGTAGTTGGACGGCACGCCCTCGCCGCGGTGGTAGCGCTGGGCCTGCTGCAGCCAGTCCTGCGCACTGCGCTGGGTGGGCGGCTGGACAGTGCTGGAGCGGGACGCGGGCGCCGGTTCTTGCTGCTGCAGCCGCGCGGCCAGCAGCTCGGCATTGGCCGCGGCGGCGGGCGAGCGCAGCGCCGCCTGGCGAAACAGCGCCAGCGCCTGGGGCGGGCGCGCAGCCGTCAGCTCGATCAGGCCCAGCTCGTTCATGGCGCTGGCGCTGCCGGCGCGGGCGGCGCGCTGCAGCAGCGCGGTGCGGGTGTCGCCGGTGGCGGGGCGGCCCCGTGGCGATGCGGCGGGCGCCTGCAGCGGGGCCTGGCGCTCTTGCACCCACCACTGCAGCAGCAGCGCCAGGCCGGCATCCACGGGGGCCAGGCGCTCGATCCACTGCCGGGCAGCGGCCGGGTCGGGTGGGCCCTGGCAGCCGTCGATGTGGCACCAGGCGATTGCGGCGCTGGCCAGCGGCTCACCATGGGCCTGGGCCCGCTCGAACCAGCGCAGCGCCTGGGCCCGGTCCAATGCCACGCCTTCTCCGTGCAGGTAGAGCAGTCCGAGCACCCAGGCGCTATGGGCGGCAGATCTTTCGGCCGCGCTGCCGCGCCGCGCGGGGGCCGTCGCCGCGCCGCGCAGGCGCTGCAGCCGCAGCTGCGCGGCGGCGTCGGGCTCGGCCGGCAGGCGCAGGCTGGGCGTCAGGGGCGTGCCGGAGGGCTCGATACGCCCGCTGCCGGTGGGCCCCGACAGCTCGATGGTGCCCGTGGGCGGGCGCACGTCGCCGGGCTGGACGGGCCCTGGCCGCTCGGCTATCAGGGGTTCATCGACTGCTACGGGGCCAGTTGCCACCAGCAGTTGTGCAGGGGCGGTGGTGGCCGTGCCGGCCAGCAGGATTGCCGTGGCGACCAGCAATAGCAGGGTGTCCGTGTGGCGACGCGCGCGGGGGCGGGTCTGGCAAGTGCCCATGGCCGTGTGCCGGTGGGAGGCGCTGCCCGCCTCAGCGAGCGGCGGAGGCTGGGGCGGGCTGCGGGGCTGCCGGCGGCGGGGCTTTCCTGGGCACCACCTGCCAGTTCAGCTCGGCGCGGCTGAAGCGGCCTTCGCCCAGGCCCTGGGTGAAGGCGCGGTCGATGTCTTCCAGCCCACGGTAGCCCGGCACCGTGACCAGGCCCGCGCCCTGTAGCGGGGCGGGCAGGCGCGCCAGCGCATCGTCGTCAGAGGCATAGCAGGCCACGCGTTCCACGCCCGGGCTGGTCGCGTCCATGACGAACGCCGGGTTGGGAACCATCCAGTCGGGCAGACGCACGGCCTGGTTGGCGCCGACCAGCGAATGCGTGTTGACGTTGTTCGGCGTCAGGCGCATGACGTTGCCCGCCGGGTCGGAGAAGTAGCAGTACAGGTGCGAGGTGCGCGAGACGGTGACCGAGGCAAAGACCTGCTCGCCCACTTCAAAGGTCGGGGGCACGCCGGGCGGCAGGGTGTTTTCAATCTGCATGTCGATGCGCCGCGGCAGCCCCTCGGTGCTGGTCAGTGCCAGGCCCCGGGCCGCACCCCGCACCGGCGCGGCCTGCGCCAGGGTGCTGGTGGGCCCGGATGGGCCCCAACCCACGCGCTGCAGCGAACCATCGGCCGCCAGCGCGACGAAGTGGCGCATGGCGCGCTCGTAGGTGCTGAAGTCCAGCACGCCGGTGGGCACGAGCAGGTTGTCCACCTGGAACTGCGCCAGTGCCGTGCGCAGGGCGGGCGAGTCCATGGCCAGCACATCGGCGCCGGCCTGCAGGTAGCCCTGGGCAATCAGCGAGCTTTGCACCAGCCGCGCCTGGCCCACGCCGCCGCTCTCGGCAAACCAGTCGCGCATCTGGCGCTGGAAGTCGGGGTGGTTTTGCTCCAGCGTCAGGCACTGCCAGTAGGGCACGCGGGCCCACTTGCCCACCAGCTCGACGGTGGCCAGGTCCACCAGGGTGCGCATGGCGCCCCCGGTGCCCAGGGCGTAGTCGCGCCCGACATTGAAGTTCACGCCGTAGCTGCCGATGCGCCCGGCCACGTCCAGACCCTGGCCACCGCCGCCAATGACGACTTCGTTGGCCGAATCCAGCCCGGGGATGAGCGTGCGCGTGCGAAAGTCGCCCAGATGCATCTCCAGCCCGATTACGGTGGCCGTGCGGTTGCTGCTGTAGCCTGTGTCCAGCCGGCTGGCGGACGTGCCGGCACCGAAGCGGTTGGTGACGACGTTCTGGTCCACAAAAGCAATAGCGCCCGACACGTACAAGGCCGGGCGCTGCAGCTGCATCTGGTTGTTGTTCAGGAGGATGGTGGTGAGGTTTTGCACCGTGTCCTGGCGCACGATGTCCACCTCGTAGTCCACGTAGCGAAAGGCGTTCGACAGCCGCGACATCTGCGACAGCGACGTGATGATCATGTCCTTGACGGCCACCGGCACGCGGCTGGAATAGTCCACCACCTGCTTGCTGGTGATCAAGGTGGTGGGCAGCTGGGCAGCGCGCAGCATGTGGTCCATGCACATGAGCGAATCGGAAAAGCTCGACACCGAGCGCGTGGGGCGCACCACGGGGCGGTCGGTGGTGTAGGCCGCGCTGTGCAGCTGGCTGTCCTTGCGAGGGTCCATGGGTGTGCTGCAGCCGGCGGCCAGCAGCGTGGTGGCGACCATCAGCCACAGGCCGCGATGGGTGGGCCGGGCGGGCCTGGATGCGCTGTTCATGGTGATCGCCCCTCGTCGTTGTTGTGAAAGAGCCGCCAGACAAGGGCGGCATGTGGCCTTTGTAGCTGCGGCTGTCTGGGGAGTTACCAGCAGATATTGACCAGGTCGCCGCGCAGTACCACCACCTGATCGCCTGTGGTCTTCACGCCGGGGCTGCCCTTGGCGCTGCCTGCCGCTGCCACGTTGCTGCCCACGGACTGCGAGCACACGACCTGCGAGCCTTTGGTGTCCACGGCATGGACCACGTCTTTTTCGGTGTAGATGCCGGTGGTGTCTGAGGAGAAAGCCTTGGCGACATAGCGGGTGATGCGGGCCTGCTGCCATGCAGGAATTCCCTGCTCGTAATAGATGTAGCTGGAGCGCGCCGCCGTCGGCAGCGGCTGCATCTGGACGTTGACTTTTTTCTCCAATGCAATCGGGTCTTCACCGGGAGCGGCCGATGCTGTCTGGCTTGCGACGACCAGCAGGCACGCCAGCGCCATCGCAGTCCCGCGAATGGATGTATGGCAGTTCATGGCAGATCTCCTAGGAAATGCGGTGAGAAATGCAACACCGGGCGGCGGGGCCCGGTGTTGCTGCTGTGCCAAGCCTGTCAGCGGGCGCAGTTGCCGCCGGGGCACGGATCTTCCGCGCAGGCGTCGTTGGAAGAGATGTTCTGCACGGCAACCGACAAGGAGTTGGCCTTGTTGACCACGGCGCCGCCGTTGAAGTTGGCCAACTGATTGGAAGCTGCAGCCACGAGCACATGTCCATAGTTGGAAGCAATGTTCTGGGTTGCCTTAGCTGCCGCGCCGTCTGCCATGTTGCCGACGTACGCGCCATTGGCATTGGCTGTCTGGTGCGAAGCCGCGTAGATTTCCACCTCGCCGTTATTGCTGGCCAAGTTTTGGCGTGCCATAGAGCCTACGGTCTTGGACTCATTGGCCACGGTCGCGCCATTCAAGTTGGCAGTCTGCTCCGAACTGCCCGACTGGTGGACTGTCACGGGGCCCGCATTGGACGCGATGTTTTGCCGCGCTTCGCTGGCTGTGGCGGAAGTGTTGAGCACTGCCGAGCCATTGGAATTAGTGATTTGGGTGGAAGGACCAGATAGCGCGATGGTGCTGGGCTGCGCAGCCATGGCGGCGGTAGCGAAGGCGCTCACGGCAAAGAGGGCAAGAACTTTCATGATGTGTCTCCTGGATCGACTCGAAAGAACCGTGCTCCCCGGACTGCTGTCTATAAACCACCGGGACTACGGCTGACGGGGGCAAGAGTGCTTGGGAGACAGACGATTTGGGGTGATGTCTGACAGCTCTCTTGCCTGGCTGCAGTGTCGGTTTGCAGAAGGCAGAGAGCTATGGCCGCAAAAAGGTAGCCGCTTGCCGGTGTGCGCTCTCGTGCGGAGAGGCGTTCGCCTGGCGCGTCGTACAGGCAGGAAGATGGCTTGCCGGCGCAAAGAGAGGAAGTTCTGGGCGGTAGTTAACTTTTGTAAAAAAAGCAATGCCGGACAACGAGATGTGTGGACCAAGAACACCACTGCTTTGCAAGCGCTGAACCCCATGTTTATCAAGGTAAGAACCTATTGCATAAAACGTTTATGTCGGATATTTCAAAAATACTTAATGGCAACCTGTTTGGTGCTTTCGGCAGTACCACCAGCCTCCCTAGTGCTGGGTATTAACAAAATGTGATCGAAGTAAGTTCCATACCAAAAATGCGCAAAGCTGTGTATCGTCTTGTGTAATTCCCCTTGCACCAACCACCCTCATTGCGAAACAGGCGCAACCGGACTTTTGCAGGGGGAACTTTAGGGAGCCACCATGCGCTACGCCAGTACAGCGACGTTCGAAGGACCAGTCCAGGACACGGCTGAGCTACGCCCCCGAGGGCAGTTCGCCATGCATGAGAACCCTCCGTCCATATGGCCCGAATTCCTGGCCGGGCAGCTGGAAAAGCCCGTGCGCGTGCTGCTGGTGGATGATGATGCACACATGCGCCGGGTCATCGCGCAAGAGTTGATGGCGGACGCCCGCACTCTGTTGGTAGGGCAGGCAGCGAGCGTGCGCGAGGGCCGCAAGGCCATCAAGCAGCATGAGTTCGACGTCATGCTGGTGGACCTGCACCTGGGCGATGGCCAGGGCTTCACGCTGATCGACTACATGAAGTCCACCCGCCCTTCGGCCGAGGCGATCATCGTTTCCATCATGGAATGCGACGAGCAGGTGTTGCGCGCCTTCGAGCTGGGGGCCACGGGGTACCTGGTGAAGAACTCCTGGTTCGGCAATTACCCGCAGGCGGTCTTGCAGGTGGCCAATGGCGGCGCCTCCATCACACCCAACCTGGCACGGCGCCTGCTGCAGCGTTTTGACAGCGGCAATACGGGCGTGCAGCCGGCGCAGCGCGTGCCGGCCGAAAACGAGCGCCTGTCCCAGCGCGAGAAGGAAGTGCTGCGCATGGTCGCCAGCGGCTACACCAGCGCAGAGATCGGCACGCGGCTGCTCATCAGCGGCCTCACCGTGAATACGCACATCAAGAATATCTACCGCAAGCTGCAGGTGCGCACGCGAGCCCAGGCTGTGCGCTTTGCGTCGGTGCGCGGATTGCTGTAGCGGGGCATATCCCGCAGAGAGCACAAGGCGGTGGCCGCACCACAACGGACCTGCCAGGGAGCGACATCTTGTTTTTTTCCCGCCCGCCGGCCTTTGCACTTGCCTGCGTTTTTCTCTGGTTCGTGCAGCTGGTCATGGGCATGGCGTTGCTGGTGTGGGGCGGGCAGTGGGGTGAGCACGGCAGTCGGCAGTGGGGTGCGGCCAATCTGGGGGTTGCGCTCTTGCTGGGCACTCTGCTGCTGATGCAGCTGCCGCGCGCCCTGCGCTGGCGCCCGCGGCGCAGCAAACGCACGCCGCCCGAGGTGGTGCAGGAGCGCCAGCGCATCGCCCATGACTTGCACGACCACGTGGGCTCGCAGATCGTGGCCGCCATGGCCCTGGTGGATGTGAGCGACCCCGGCGCCCGGCCGCTGGTGCAGTCGCTGGAGCAATGCCTGCTGGACCTGCGGCTGCTGGTCGATTCCATGGACGGCGACGACGATGGCCTGCCCGAGCGCCTGGCACGCCTGCGCTACCGCTTGCAGCCTGCCCTGGACCGGCGTGGCATTGCGCTGCGCTGGGAGGTAGCGCTGGAGCCGGGCGCCGCGTGGCCCGCCGGCCAGGCGGCGCGCGAGTGCGTGGCCATCGTCCGAGAAGCGGTCAGCAACGCCATCCAGCACTCGGGCGCCACCGAGCTGCGGGTGGCGCTGCAGGGCAGCGGGGGCAGATGGCGGCTGCAGGTGGCTGATAACGGCTGCGGCCTGGCACCGCAGTTGCTGCAGGGCGAAGGCGGCGGCCAGGGGCTGCACGGCATGCGCCGGCGCGCCAACGCCCTGGGGGCGCAGCTGCAACTGCACAGCGCCCCCGAAGGAGGGGTGACGGTAGAGCTGTCCAGCGCACTACCCGTCGGCTGAGCTGCAAGCCCGCACTTCATTTTTGATAGCTGCTGGCGCAAAGCCAGAGCGGGCCAGGGCCTGATTGGGCGCCCAGTCGCTGCCGGCTGCTACTTGCCGCCTTGCGGTGCCAGCAGCTGTGCGCAGCTGGCATCGTCCTCGGCCCCGGGCACGGTGATGGGCACCAGGGCCAGAGCCGCCGGGGCGATGGCAGCGGCGGCCACGGCGGCGCCAGCGCGCAGCAGCAGCGGGCCGGGCTCCACGCCCACCTTGGGGTGGGCAAAGGTGCCGCGCACGTACAGCGGCGTGCGCAGCGACAGGAATTTCCACTCCAGCGACTTCGGGCGAATGCGCAAGCTCATCGTTTCGTCGCCCAGGTCCACCAGGCCCGTCACGTCCACGATGGCTTCCTCGGTGTTCAGGCGCACGCGGTTGGCGTCCGCCATGCCGTCCTTGACGCGCCAGTCGGCCACGGCGCAGCGCAGCCGGACCTCTTCGTTCTCGCCGAACAGCTTGGCCACCACCACGCTGCCCAGGTTGAGGGCAGCCAGGTCCAGCATCTCCTTGCTGAAAGTGCCATTGCGGATGTACAGGCGTGCGCCGCCATCGCTGCTGGCCAGCATGCGGGCGATGGAATCGCCGCGCCCGGCCAGCTGCAGCGAGCCATCCAGTCGGCCAAAGCTCTTTTTCATCAACTCCACCTTCGGGAACAGCGCCGACAGCTGCAGCCCCTCGACCGAGCCCTTCAGCTTGACCTGCAGCGGTTTGGCGCGTCCGTCCAGCAGCACGTCCGAGTCGATGCGGCCCTGCGCGAAACCAAAGCGCAGCGGGGTGAGGTGCAGCTGGCGATCGTCCAGCACGGCGCGCACGCTCAGGTGGTCCAGCGGCAGCGCTTCGGGGCGGATGATCTTCTCGCCGGCAAAGGCCAGGTCCAGATCCATCGCGCCCCAGCGGTCGGCAGCGAAATGCGCATCCGGGAGCACCTTGCCGGGCCGCTTGTCGGTACCCTTTTCCTGCGTGCGCTTGCCGCTGGGTGCGCCCAGCACGGGCCCCAGGTCGGCCAGGCGAAGCTGCTTGGACGTCATGTGCCCCTGCAGCTTGGGCCGGGGCTTGCCGGAGGTATAGGTCACGCTGCCGTGCAGGTCGCTGTCCCCCACGATGCCATTGAAGTCGCGGTACTCCCACACCGCCTTGTCTGGTGCCAGGCTGCCCAGCAGCCGGCCCTTGACCTGAAAGGGCGGTGTGTTGGGCAGCACCAGGCCGGTCAGCGGGAACAGGTCGGCCATGCTGGGCGCGCGCAGCTGCACCTGCAAGTCCATGCCCGACAGCGCGGCCGGGTTGTCCAGCACGCCTTCGGTCTGCACCTGCACGTTGCCCGAACGCGCCACCAGGCGCAGGGGATAGCGCACTTTCTTATCGCGCAGCGTCAGCACTGGCCCACCCACGCCCTCGCCGCTGATAGCGGCCTTGCCGTAGTTGCCCGCCAGCAGTACGTGGACGCCGTAGCGGCCGTCTTCGGTCTGCTCGTCACCCGGCGCCAGCGTGTCCACCCGCGCGCGCAGCGCCAGGTTCTTGATGCCGTCCACATAGCCCAGCCAGCCGCCGCGGATCACCAGCTGGTCCACGCGCAGGTCCCAGGGGGTATCGCGCCCGGGCTGCTCCTCGCCCTGATGGCGGCTGGCGAAAGTCCAGTTGTTGAGCCCATCCTGGCGGCGGGCCAAGGCGATGTCGGGCGCCGTCAACACCACGGTGTCCAGCACCAGCTTGCGCGACAGCAGCGGCAGCAGACGCATGGTGGCACTGGCGCTCTCGATGGTGCCCATGCCCTGGGGCGGGCGGGGCGGGGCGTCGGCCTGCGCGTCCTGGCCCGCTTCCAGGGCCAGGGCGCGCTCGGCCTTGGCAGCATCCGAGGCAGGCAGGGCAGGGTCGCTGGCGGGTAGTGCGGCACTGGCCTTGCGTGCCTGAGCGGCCTTGTCTGTTTTGCCTCCCTTGTCCGCCTGGTCGCCTGCTGTTTCCCCAGCCCCGTCGTCGGCGCGTGGCTCGGGCAATGGCTTGACCGGGAGGGCAGGCAGGTCGGGCGCAGCCTTGGCCGGGGCCTCGACCACGGCGAAGCCTTGCGGGTTGTCCATGGACAGCTGCTGCGCCTGCACCGTCACGCCAGGCACCCATCGGCGCCAGCCGGTTTCCAGCGGCTGAGGCCAGTGCCAGCGGGCCGACAGGTCGCCCTCGATGGCGAAGCGCCGGCCCGTGGCCTCGCTGACCTTCTCGTTGACCCACGGCTTGGCCCGGTTCCAATCGAAGGTGGTCACCAGCACGATCAGTAGCGCCAGCACGCCCAGCAGGGCTGCAAGGGCGATCAGGAACCAGCGCAGGGCACGGGCATGGCGCCGAGGCTGGGGCGCGCTGGAGGGATGGGAGTCTGCAGGCGTGGGCATGTGCGTCCGCATGCTAGGGCCAAGGCGTTGCGCTGTGCGTAGGCGGCGGGCGCTTGCCGCGCTCGTCCTACAGCGCAGGGCCGGGTCGCCTTTGGCAGGCAGGTGTACGGGCCCTTGGCCTACGAGTTGCGCGCATTTGTTGCATCAAGAATCGAAACATTCGGTTTATTGGCCACTCTGTCCTCTTTACTCACTCGTTCACACCAAGGCCGCACAACATGCAAATTGCCCAAGCACTGACCCAGGAAACCATCTTTGGCGTGGCCGACGGCGCCACCTATTCGGGCATGCTGTGCCTGGGCGGCGATGGCAAGCGCTACTTCTTCTCGCAAGCGCAGGTGGACGGCCAGCCTGTCGCCCTGGGCCGCGATCATTTCCCATCGCGCGAAGACGCGCTGCGCGGCCTGGCCGACGCCGCCGCCGGCCTTCGTCCCGCCTCGCGCGCTTGACGCTGCACACCAGCAGGCAGCCATGGCAGAGCAGACCATCCGCATCCTGGAAGAAGGCTACCGGGGCTTTCTGATCCGCATCCCCGTGCCCGAGAGCGGCGGGCGCATCCTGCCCCTGCCGGTGCAGGCCAGCGTGACCGCCGTGACCGACCACGCCGCCGCACATCTGGACGCCGTGCGCTGGGACGCGGTCGAGCAGTCCGAGGGCGACCTGCACACTCTGGCGCATATCAAGCACGCCATCGACGTCGCCCTGGAGGGCAGCGAACACCAGCCGCCCCTGCCCGGCGTATTTGAGACCGGTTTGCAATGAAAATGGGCTCCAGCGCTTGCCGGCCAAGCGCCAGCAGCTAGCAAAAGCATAGCGATGGCCGCCGCGTTTTCTACAATGCGGGCCCTATGCACAACCCCCATGACCCGCGCGTGCTGCCCCTGCGCGAAGGCGTCAGTCCCAGCTGCGTGGTGCTGCCTTCCACCGGCACTGGTTCGCTACTCGACTTTCTGGCCAGCCGCCTGCCCGCCGTGGCGCGCGCCGACTGGCTGCGCCGCATGGCCGCCGGCGACGTGGTGGACGAACACGGCCTGCCCGCCAGCGCCACTACCCCTTTTACGCCCGGGCTGCGCTACTACTACTACCGCGAGCTAGAGCACGAGGCCCCGCTGCCCTTTGATGAGGCGGTGCTGTACCAGGACGAGCGCATCGTCGTCGCCGACAAGCCCCACTTCATGCCGGTCGTGCCGGCGGGCCGCTACCTGCAGCAAACGCTGCTGGTGCGCCTGAGGAGGCGACTGAACCTGCCCGAGCTGTCTCCCGTGCACCGCATCGACGCCGGCACGGCCGGGCTGGTGCTGCTGTCGGTGCAGCGCGCCACGCGCGGGCGCTACCAGGCGCTGTTTCGCGAGCGCACGGTGCGCAAGATCTACGAAGCCATCGCGCCGTGGCGCGACGACCTGCCACTGCCGCGCGTGCAGCAAAGCCGGTTGGAGGAAAGCGGGCATTTCTTTCGCATGCACGAGGTGCCGGGCGTGCCCAATGCCGTCACCCGCATCGACATGATCGAGCGCCTGGGCGGTTACGCCCGCTACCGGCTGGAGCCGGTGACCGGCCGCCGCCACCAGCTGCGCGTGCAGATGGCGGCGCTGGGGCTGCCCCTGGTGGGCGATACGCTGTACCCCGAGGTCAACGACCCGGCGCCAGGGGACTATTCCAGCCCCCTGCAGCTGCTGGCGCAGGCGCTGGCCTTCGAGGACCCTGTCACGGGCCAGCATCGGCAATTCGCCAGCGGGCTGCGATTGCGGCCGCTGGCTGGCCTGGCAAAGGCTTGAAGCAGCCCCTAAGGCCGCGGCGACCGCAGGGGAAAGCGCGCTGGAGTGCAATGGCTGGCGCCCTCCTTGTCCAGGCATGGGGGGCGATCTAACGTCCCAATGAGAACAAGGTTGCACCATGGCCCAGCGCATCAATCCTCAGGCGCAGTCCCCCGAGCTGTTCGGCAAATTCCTGGAGTTCAGCAACTGCCTTGCCAAATCCGCCGCCGAGCCCGGCCTGCGCCACCTGGTCGAGGTCCGGGCCTCGCAGCTCAACGGCTGCGCCTTCTGCCTGGACATGCACGTCAAGCAGGCCACCATGCACGGCGAGCGGCCCTTGCGCCTGCACCACCTGGCCATCTGGCGCGAGTCGCCCCTGTTCACTCCCAGCGAGCGCGCTGCCCTGGCCTGGACGGAGGCGCTGACGCAGCTCAGTCCGCACGGCGTGTCCGACGAGACCTATGCGCAGGCGCGCGCGCACTTCAGCGAGAAAGAGCTGTCCGACCTGACCTTCCAGATCATGGCGATCAACGCCTGGAACAGACTGAATGTGGCCTTCCGCGGCGAGCCAGGCGCGCTCGACAAGGCTTACGGACTGGACAAGGCCGGCCTGTCCTGAAGGCGGCAGCGCAACCCCGGTTCGGGCAAGGAGAACCCCATGGCCCACCCCCATGCCCGCCAGAAGCGCTCCGCCTTCCGCGCGCTGCACCAGTCGGGCTGCTTTGTGCTGCCCAACCCCTGGGACGCAGGCAGCGCCAGCGCCCTGGCGGCGCTGGGCTTCAAGGCGCTGGCGACCACCGGCTCGGGCTACGCCTGGTCGTGCGCCCGCGCGGACGGGCAGCTGTCCCGGGTTGAGACCCTTGCGCACCTGCGCCACATGGCCGCAGCTACCGACCTGCCCATCAACGCGGATTTTGAAAGCGGCTTTGCACAGACACCCGAGGGCGTGGCCGAGAGCGTACGCATGGCCATCGACACCGGCGTGGCCGGTATTTCCATCGAAGACTCCACCGGCGACCCGCAAGCGCCCCTGCGCGACAGGGCCGAAGCCGTCCGCCGCATGCGTGCGGCGCGCGCTGCGATCGACGAAGCCGGCGGCGACACGCTGCTGATCGGGCGGGCCGAGAACTTCTTCGTCGGCCGCCCCGACCTGGACGACACCATCGCGCGTCTGCAGGCCTATGCGCAGGCGGGTGCAGACTGCCTGTACGCCCCGGGTATCCGAACGCGCGAGCAGATCAGCGCGGTGGTTGCAGCCGTGGCGCCCAAGCCGGTCAACGTGCTCATCGGCTGGGCCGGTGACCTGACGCTGCAGGATTTGGCCACCCTCGGGGTGCGGCGCGTGAGCGTGGGTGGAGCGCTGGCGCGTGCGGCCTGGGGCGGCTTCATGCAGGCGGCGCGCACGCTCGCCGAGCAGGGAAGGTTCGATGGGTTTGCCGAGGCGGTTGGCGGGGGGAGCTGAATGCGCTGTTCAGCGGGCCGACGCGGCGGCTTCAGGACTGAAGGGCAGCCTGTCGCCGCGCTGTAAAGGGCTTTGGGTGATGGGAATAGAACAATCCTATGAAACCCGCATGAACACTCACTTTTGAGCGTTTAGTTTTTGCCTGTTCCCCAGGATGTTCCCCATGATTTGGGAAGCCCATCCGTTCTCACCCCCTGCACATCAGGATCAGCTCCTTGCGCTCGCTGCGCGGGTCTATGACGCTTTGCACGTCGTAGGTCTTGCCGCGATGCACCACGCGCACCTGGCTGTTCACGTCACCACGCCAGCGAATGCGGATGCGGGCCGTCACCTCGGACTGCGCCGCCTGCGCTGCGATGAACTCCCGGCCCACCAGCGGCTCTGCTGCTGCCCAGACGGTGGCCAGGGGTGTCCAGCTTTGGACAGGCTGGCCCCATCCGTCCGTGGTGGTGGTGAATTTCTCCAGCGTCACGCGCTGGTCTAGGCGCCCGGCCTGCATCACGCCACCATCACCCGATAGGGGTTCAGCAGGCGGTCGAACAGGCGGTTCTCATGTAGCGGCCGGTCGCTCAGGGTCTCCCGGTTCTCGTACAGGCTGCCCACCAGCATCAGGCAGGCGGCATGAACAGGGGGTGCGGCTGGCAGGGTCTCGGTGCCCAGGTAGTCCAGCACGGCGGTTTCGGCGGCGGCCACCAGGTGCTGGATCAGCGCGTCCTCGGCGTCGTGGTCCACGCGCAAATGGGCTTTGGCGTCGTTCAGGTCGATCATGTCTTTCCCTTCGTTGTAGGTGCCTGCCACCGGCCCCCTGTCAACAGGCCGCGCAGGCGGTCAGATTGCGTTTTCCAGGCGCGGCTCTGACGGGCCGCCGACCACGCCCCAGGTTCAGGGCTGCCGGCTGTCGGGGTTTTGCTGAATCGCGGCACTCACCGACTTATCCGCGTCCGGGCTACGCCTTGCGGCCCCTTCCCGGCTAGGGTGAAACTCACACGAACATGAACCCCTCGCTGTCGTGCTGTAGGGCCTGCTCTGCCTTGCTTGCAGCTCCCATGGCCATGGCCAGGGCCTGCAATCCGTCAATGCGTCCGGTGGCTCGTTGCTTGTCCAGCTTGCGATTGCCTGCCGGGTCGCGCACGGTCGTTGCGTTGGCCGCGCACATGGTCAGGACGGGGTGCATGCCGTGGGCAATGCGCCCGTTCAGCAGCTCGGCTTCCAGCGCGTCCAGGGCGGGGGCCATGTCCTTGAAGCCCTGGCCATGCTCGATCAGCGGCAGGTCGGCGCCCAGGCGGTCCAGCTCACGGCGCAGCTCGTTGATCCGCCAGCGGTCGAAGGCGATAGCGCGCACGTCCAGGCCGTCCAGGATTTCGAGCATGTCGGCTGCAACGTGGGAATAGTCCACGGTGGCGCCGGGGGTGGTGCGTAAGAAGCCCTGCCGGTGCCACACGTCATAGCAAACACGGTCACGCCGGGCGCGGTCGTGTAGCCCTTGCTCAGGCGTCCAGAAGTGGGGTTGGACGTGCCACACGCCAGCGTCGTCCTGGCCGATCAGCACCAGGGCCGTCAGGTCAACGCGGCCGCTCAGGTCCAGGCCGGCGTAAACAGGGGTGTCGGCAAAGTTTCCGACACCTGCCGCGCAGGACTTCCACACGTCTGGCGATATGAAGGGGGCGTCAGTGCTGACCCGCTGGTTCAGCAGCAGATTGCGGGCGCTGTTTTCCATGCTCGGCATGCGCTGCGCCTGGCTCAGTTGCTCGCGCAGGTCATCTTCGGAGCGGAACAAGCCCAGGGCGGGGTTTGCTGCACGCCATGCCTCGGTGTCCAGCAGCTCGCACCCGGCCGGCGCCTCGAACACGTGGCACACGATGCGGGGATCAGCGGATGCGCGGGCGTCATCTATCTGCACACTCAGCCAATCGGCGTCCGATGCCGCTTGCGTGGAAATGATGATTTGCAGCGGGTTTTCGTGGGCGCCTTGCGCTGTCAGCAGGGAGTCGATGAAGTCGCTTTGCGGGCCGCGCACCTGGCCCCATTCGTCGCCAATGACAAGCACCGGCGATATGCCCATGGCCGTTTTGCCGTCTGCGGCAAGGGCCTTGTATTCCACGTTCATGGGCAGGCCGATCAGGCGCTTTCCCGATGGAATGATCCGCACCAGCGGCGCCAGCCGGGGGGACTGCTGCACCATCTTGCACGCCAGGTTGAACACCAGGGCGCTTTGCTCCCGGCTCATGGCGCCAGACACGATCTGGCTGTTTTGCCGGGCCTCGGGTCCGATCAGGTGCGCCAGCAGCAGGCCGGCAGTAAGCGCGCTCTTTCCCGATTTGCGGGCACAGCTCAGGATGGCGCGGCGCGTGCCTGCCGGGTTGTCGTACACGTCCCGGATGAACTGCTTTTGGAAGTCGGCCAGCACCAGGGGTTTGCCCACGTGCGCGCCCTCGGGAACGACACAAAAGCGTTCCATGAACTCGATCACGCGGGCGGCGCGGGTCATACGGCGCGAAGCCTCGGGATCAGGTCGTCGCCTTCGTCCTGGCGGGCCTTGCGCTCGGCTGTCGAGGCGCCCACCAGGTTGGCGGCGCGGCCTGCGGTGGCGGTCGTGTGAACGCTCAGCGAACGAGACAGGGCCAGGGCCAGGCGGGTCAGCTTGGCGTGGTCGTCACTGCCCACGTCGGCGGCCTCGATGGCGTGCTGCACGCGGGCCATGTTCGCCGCGATCACCAGGTCGGAATCTGTCCAGGTATCGCGGGCCCGGCTGGTCACGATGGCCTGCCAGAAGGGCCGGCACGGCTCGGGCAGGGTCACATAGGCGGGCGGCTCGATAGCGCCTTGGGCGGCGTTCTGGTGCGCTTGGGCGGCATAGGCGGCGCTGTCGGAGCGGGGGCGGCGGGTCTTGCTCATGGGTTGCCTATTTTTTAAGCACCTAGCGTTAAAGCGAGGGGGACAGGGCGGTCTGCGGGCAAAACTCTCCCGCGATTTCTGGCTCGCGCGGCTGCAACAGTCGGCAGGTCCGTGCCCATGGGTGCGAGGGGTCCAGCGGCAGGCCGTCGCTGTCGTGGCCCATGGCTACGCGCTTGCCGTGGCTGGCTGCGGTCTTGCGGCTGTGGTCAGCGTGGCAAAGGGGGACAAGGTTGTCCGGGTCGTTGTTGCCGGGGTTGCCGTCGTGGTGGTCCACGTCCGTGGCCTCGGTCACGATCCCGCGTGCATGGCAGTCACGGCAAAGCGGCTCACCAGCCAGCACAGACGCGCGCAGGCGCTGCCAGGCGGCACCGTTAAGGGGCAGGGTGCGGCGGGGGTCGCTGTCGCGTCCGGTGGCCTTGGCGCGCTTCGGCAGCGTCAGGATCGGGCGGTTCATGCTGCGGCCTCCTTGGACGGGTAGGGCAGTGGGGCGGGGGTGGCCGTGGCCTGGCGCGGCTGGTTGTCGATGCCCTCGATCACCGGCAGGTTCTCCAGCTTGCGGGCCTCGCTCGGGAGCATCCAGCCGGCTGTAATGCCGCTGCTGTAGAACGCTGCCCGGTTGGCGCTGTCGCCGCGCAGGATGCCTTCCACCACATGCTCGGCAAAGTAGGTCCGGCGTCCGGCGTCCGTCAGCAGTTGTTTTGCAATCGCCTGCTCCCAGGCCACCAGGTGGCGGCGCAGGCTCAGCGTCACGAACTGGCGGGCCAGCTCCACGCTGTTGGAGTAGTTGCCGTGTCGCAAGTCTCCGACCAGCGTAGGCGGGACGCGGAACAGGCGACAAACTTCCTCCACGGAGAACTGGCGGGCGGCAATCCACTGCGCATCCTCCAGGCTCATGGATACGGGGCGAAGTCCACGCCTTCCTCAAGAACCGCAGTGCGCCCGGCATTGCCGCTGCCGGCGTGCTGGCTGGCCCAGCTTTCCCGGATGGCTTGGCGCTGCTCGGGTTTTAGCTTGCCGGGGAACTTGAGGATGCCCAGCAGCTTGGCGCCGTTGTTGAAGGTGTTGCGGCCGTGGTCCTGCTCGCTCAGGGCCAGCTCGATCACGCCGCGCGCTGCGGTGATGGGCGACACGCCCATGATCCCGTCGTCTGCCAGGCGGTGGCGCAGGTGCAGGACTTCATGGGCCAGCAGGCGCTGCAATGTCCCGGTGCCGTCGCTGTATTCGTACACCAGGCCGGCCGGGGTGCGGCGCACCTGCACGGTGTCCGGTGCGATGGGGTGCAGCTCCCGGACCTGGCCGTCCCAGCCGCGCACCACGCGGGCATACCCGTTGCCCTTCAACAGAACACACGCCATCAGGTATTCCCGGCCTTCCAGGGCGGTCAGCTCGGCATTGAACTGGTCGTGAAGTACCCGGTACAGCGGATGATCGGTGGCGCGCTCTCGATCACCTTCCATGCGCCGATGCAATACCAGCGGCAGGGACGCCACGGTCTCAGACACTGCTTGCACGCAGGCATAGACGGCGGAAACCCCTTGCGCGGTGGCAGGCGTCACCACGGACGGGCCGGGCAGCTCGGGCCAGCCGTTCATGCCGGTGGCGCTCCAGGTGCGGCGCTCCAGGCCGATGGCCGACAGGATGCGGCGCATCATCGGCACAGCTCCAGCCACAGGAAATTGACGCCGGGGCGCTGGCGATACTCGCCCGTCATGATGGGGTCGCGCAGGAACTCATCCATGCCCAGCGCGTCGGCGGCTTCCTTGGCGCTGCGCAGTGCCACCGTGGTGTCTGAATAGGCCGGGTCGCTGGTCAGGGTCACTTCCACCAGGTCAACCGACAGCAGCTCACGAACGAGGGTCGAACCTCGCTGCTCCCAGCGGTCGCCACCTTCCTTCACACGGAACCCGAAGGAACACCCGGCCACGTCGCCACGGTCCACCAGGATGGCCAGGTCGCGGCCGTGGGTGGTGTCGGGTAGGGCCAGCTCGAAGGCCAGGCCCTTGGCGTCCTCGCGCAGCTTCAAGCTACCGCCTCGGGTCGTGCCCAGCAGGGCGGAACCGTCGTGGTGGTACAGGGCGCGCACGTTGGCGCCACTGTCCAGGGTGTCTCGGAACGCGCCTTGGCGGATCACCTCGGAGAACTCGCCTAGGTTGGCCTCGCTGTTGAACACAGCGGCATACCCGGACAGGGCGCGGCCATTGCTGGCCAGGCCGTGGGTGGAACGGACTTCCAGCATGGCCAGCTCCTTACAGGGCTACGTCGGACGCAACAACGAACGCCTCGGGGCGGCGCACGGCAACGTCGGCGGTCATCAGGGCGCGCACCATGACGCCGCCGCGCTTGTAGGCGGTCTCAGCGTAGGGGTTCACGAGGATCTGCACGCTGTCCCACACGCCCACGAACATTTCCGTGAAGTCGCCCAGCACGATCTGACCCTTCACCGGGCTGGTGCCCTTGCCCGGAACCTGATTGGTCACTGCCACCGGCAGGCCGGCCAGGGTGCCGTTCTCCAGCAGGTAGCCGGCGCCGGCCGTGCTGCTTTTCAGCGTCGTGGCCAGCTTCATGGCGGCGCCGGGGGAAGTCAGCCAGGCGGTAGGCGACACGTTCTTGACGCCCAGCTTGAGCATCATTGCTTGAACCGTGTCCCAGCTCAGGGTGGCCAGGTTGGCGGTCTGCACGCCGGGGGTGTTCAGCAACCCCAGGGGTTCCTTCACGCCGTCGCCGTTGATCATGGCCAGGTCGAACGCTTCGGCCAGAACGGCGCTCATGTCATCACGAACAAGTTGTTCGATCTGCGGGCTGGCTTGCTGGATCAGTTGGCGGCTCAATTCCGTCAGCGCGCCCACATGGCGGGGTTTGAGCGTCAGTTGGTCGAACGTCATCCCGCTTTCCGTCAGGCTCTCGCCCTCGGCAATCCACTGCGCCACATGGCTGGTCTTTTGGCGGGGGATCACCACGTCGCCGCGAAGTCCCGTCAGCACGCGGGCGCCCAGGCGGCGCATCACCAAGCTGTTGCGCAGCGGGCCGACGAACAAATCCGGGCGGAAGTCCTCGGGCACGATGCCTGCGGCGCTGGTGGTGGTCTGCGCGCGGGCCTCGAAGGCCGACAGGGGGACGAACACGCCCTTCTTTCCGGTGCGCTGCTCGATCTCGCGCGAATACTCAGCCACTGCACCAGCGGCGGCGCGGCCTTCCACCTGGCAGGCGATGGCCTCCACCAGACTGACGGCGCCGTGCAGCTCGTTGCGGGCCTTGTCCAGCGGGCCGGCGCTGCGGCGCTCGGCGTCCTCCAGGAATTGGGCGCGGGCCTCGTCGGCTTCCAGGCTGGTGATTTCGCCTTTCAGCTTGTCGAAGGCGGCTTGCTGCTCAGGAGACAGCTTGTCACCGGCCAGCAGGCTGCGGGCTTCGTGGACTTTGGCGGCGCGGGCTTCGCGGATGGCTGCGAGTTGCATAGGGGTCACTTTCAATAGGTGCCCTGCAATCGCCGGGCGGTTGTCGATAGCTATATTCTATCGACTACCATAAACCCATGCAATTTATCAATAGTGCTGACATGAAAAAACCCGCTCGGGGCGGGGGCGTGGACTATTTCGGGGCCTGCACTGAAATACTCCAGGCGAAGCGGTAGCGGCTGGCAACTTTGCCAGCCCCCTTCGAAACCAGCACCAGGACGCCATCTGCCACCAGCGCGCGCAGCATCAATGCGGCTTCCTTGTGGCCGAGCGCCAGCACCTCGCCTGCCTGTCGCGCCGAAATGAAAAATGGCTCGGCGCCGTGATGCGCTTGCAATGCGCGACAAACACGAACCAAATGGATCGCGCTTGCCCCGTAGCCCAGCGCTTCAATCCCAGTGGGCAGCGGTGCCGCGTGGTCGATGTTCCGCAGGATGCCGCCCATAACCTCGCCGTGGGGCGCGCGCACCTTGTCCCAGCCGGTCAGAAATTCGGCCCATGATGTCGAAAAGTCTTTTGTGCCGATCACGGGTTCTGCCAACCGGTGCCACTCCTGCACGATAGCGCGCAGCTCTTCGCGGGTCGCCTCCGGGCGTGCCCCCTTTGCCCAGCGTGCTAGCTCAAACAAGCGTCTGTTGCGCTGCCCCTCCTGTGTTGGCAAGGTGCTGGCAGGCGGCACCCCACAGAAGAGCACAGAAGAATACAGAGGATTGCCTACGTCATCTTCTGTCCTCTTCTGTGGGGTAGCTTCCCGAATGGCATGGGCCACCTCAGAAAAGCCCCGCAGCGGCACGAGCGGTCCCGACTTGATGGGATGGCCCGTGACGGTCAGGTAACGTTTGCTGGCGTACAGCTCCACGTTCACGCCGTCCAACCGTCCCCGCCTGCCGGGAATGTTTTCGCCGTAGCCGAAACCGCGCAGGCCGGTGCCGCTCGGGCTCAGTTCGATGTAATCGCAGCCGATGCGATCCAGCAAGTCCAGGGCGGCGGGCTCAGGCTCGCCCGCATGGACGCACTTGTCCAAGTCCACTCCCACGATGCCATCACCAGATAAAACAAACCCCACGCCTGAGTAGCCTCCTTCCTCATAGGCGGTTTGGGCTTGATTGAAGGTGGCCCAGGTACTAGGGTCGGTCACGCTGGCCGTGCTGTTGGTCGCGGTGGGGGCGTAAGGCACCTTCGGCCCCTTCCAGACTACCCAGCGCGGCACGCTGCGCAGCTCAGCAGGGATAGCTACGAAGTCGGGCTGCATGGGTCAGGCTCCGGGCGAGTATTTCGGGGCCTGCACTGAAATACTCTTCCAAGTGCCCATGATGCTTTTCATGGACTCGATTTCTGCGGCTTCGATGTCGATGGCGTGATTCCAGGCGTCCGCATCCAGCATGGACTCGATGGCGGCGTCCAGCCGCTCGCGCAACACCACAGGGGACAATGCATCTACCTCCCAGCAGCGGTGCCCGTAGTTCTCTACAAACCAGTCATGCCGGGTGTCCCCCACCTTGTCCTCCACGGGGAACCACGGCAGTTTCGTGTCGGCTGTCACGTCGCTGGCGTCCAGGGCGATGCGGATGATTTCAGCGGTGCCACCATAGCGGGCAAGGCGGGTCGGAATATCCCGCTCCGACATTTGCATCCCGCTCGGATCGTGGTCGCCGATGTAGAGCACTGTCATGGGCTTGGTGCTATCAAGGGTTTCCTGAGCAATGCCGTAAATGGAAGTCGCGCTTCCATACCCGTGCATTACGCGGAACGTGACGCCGTACTTGCTCAGAACGGGGGCCACGGTGCCGCGTACCGTGCCCTTTTCGGCCCACACCTCCACGCGACGGGGTTGCATCTCCCAGTAGTCTTTGCGGTACTGCCTCACAGCAGCGCCGATGATGGACTCGGGGTTACTCCATGAGCTGGTGCGCTCGGCTTCGCGGGTTTCGTCCACGATCCACTCCCAGGGGATCAGACCGTTTTCGCGGGCATAAACAAGCTGTGTCCCCACTGCATTGGTGCTGCCCTTGCTCATGTTGGGGATCAATTTTTCAGTGAATAGCCGGTAGCAAACAGCTCGTACGCTGGCGGGCTGGATTTCCTCCAAGATGCGAATCGATGCCTTGATGATTTCCAGACTTTTTGCGGCTTTGCCGCGTCCCTTGCGCTTCGGGGCGGTCATGCTGCCCCCTTGGCTCGCAGCCAGTTGGAAACCTGCCCGGCTACCCAACGAGTGCAGCGGGTGCCGTCTTTGACGGGTGCGGGGAATTTGCCCTCAGCCACCCGGCGGCGGATAGTTGATTCAGACAGGCCGGTGACTTCGATCACCGTCTGAATCTTTAGCAGGGCTTCTTCGATCTGGAGCGCGTAAACCGACTGGAGCGGCGCGCGCTTATGGCGGGGTTGGGTAGTTGCGGGTTGCACTTTGCACCTCGTGAATGAACACGGGTGCAATGGTGTTTTTCTAGCTGCGCTCAGTCATTACCCGCCTGCTAGCAAGCAGGCCGGCTTGCCAGCAGGCGGGGTGTTCTTTAGCCATACTTCGCGCATCTGCTTTTCAGTTACTACAACATCAAATTCATTGCGTACACGTTTCACGTAGTCCCGCGTGAATGCTGATTTGTTGCCGTTATAAGCGGCACGATGGAGCGCCCACTCTCTCAGCACAAAAGCCTTCGCCTTCCTCGATTGTTCATGGCGCACGGCAGCATTCTTTTTTGCTCGCAGTGTATTAAAACCGTCGTTCAGTCGATCAACTATGTCCTGAATGCTCTCTATAGATGGGTCGGATGGTTCAAAGGCCCGCATCAAACGCAAAAACTCTAGGCAGGTATCCGATTTCTTTACCTCAGGATCACTTTCGAGATCCAGCAGAGTTTGGTAAATCTTTTCCCGCGCTTTACCTTCGTCCGACTGCACCCACAGATCCCAGACTTCCAAATCGCTTAGTTCGTCAAAATCATCGTTATCCATGCGTCCCTCACGCTCCCTGAAAAGGTGCCCGCCCAGCCCGTCAGGGAAACGGGTTTTCGGGGATCAGCCTAGGGCTGGCAAATGGGGTAGGTCAGGTAGGTTGCTTCTTAGCCATGCGCTCGTCCAGCAGGCGGTTTAACCCTTCCATCGCGCTATCCACCAGGTCTGACACTGTCCAAAGGAAGTTGTCTTGATACATGGGCGCCATATCCCGGAAGCTCTCGCCGCCGCCGCCACACGTCATGCACAGCAGCGCCTGCGCCTTGGTCAGGCCGTCATGAATCTGGTCAAGCGAAGTTGCTCGTTCCAGCGCATTCGGTCCGGTGAGAATGTCGGTAGCCATTGGTTGATCCTCTCTCGATCGGTTGATGGTCAGACAGCCTTGGCGGTTGCGTCGCCTCGGCTGTCGCCTTGTTGCCCTGCTTTGTCCGGTGCAGGGCGTGCCGGTATCTCAGGCGCGCAGCGGGATCACGTCCGCGCCTTCGCGCAGTTTGTCCAGGTAGTTGGCCCATGCGGTCATCATCTTGCGGCGCTGGTCCATGAACTCCGCACGGTCGTATGCCATGCCCAGCGGACCGCTTTTGCCATGGGCTAGTTGGGCCTCGATCACGTCGGGCGCGACGTTCAAGTTCTCCACGATCAGCGTGCGGGCCATGGCACGGAAGCCGTGGGCGGTCATGGTTTCGTTGTCGTAGCCCATGCGCCGCAGGGCAGTATTCAGCGTGTTGTCGCTCATGCAGCGCCCTTCGCCTAAGAGCGACGGGAACACGTACTTGCGCTGTCCGGTTAGTGGCTTGAGGCGGCGTAGGCATGCCATCGCCTGTTCGGATAGCGGCACCAAATGGGGACGGCCGTTGATCTTGGCCTGCTTGGTGCGCTTCATCTTCGCCGCTGGGATCGTCCACAGGGCTTTTCCAAAATCCAGTTCGGCCCACTCCATCTGACGAATTTCGCCCGGCCGCTGGAACGTGAGCGCGGAAAGGATTAGCGCCTCACGCGTGATAGGGCTGCCGTTGTACACGGCAATGTCGCGCAGTAGCTGCCCAGCCTCGGCTGGCGTCAGCACCGCCGCCATATGGCGCACCAACACGGCTTGCAATGCGCCCTTGAGTGGGGCGGTAGGGTCGTTGGTCGCCCGCCCGGTGGCGATGGCATAGCGGAACGTCTGACCAGCGTACTGGCGCAGGGAATGGGCGGTTTCGTTCTTTCCTTGTCTCTCCACCTTGCGAATGGTGTCCAGCACCAGGGGCGGGGCAATGTCCGCTACAGGCAGGGCGCCCAGGTAGGGAAACAGGTTGGCTTCCTGCATACGCAGCCACTTCTCAGCGTAGGCGGCGCTCCACTCGCGTTCCTTGAGCTGGTGGAACTCCCTAGCCACGGCCTCATAGGTGTTTGCGCTGTTCACCCTGGCAGCGGCCTTTTCCATTCTGCGCTGCTGCACAGGGTCCAGCCCTTTGGAGTGAACGCGGCGTGCATCGTCGCGTGCAGCTCGGGCCGCCTTCAGCGTGACTTCAGGAAAACTGCCCAGCGCGAGGCGCTTTTCCTTGTTGTCGTGGCGGTACTTCCAGAACCAGCGCTTGGAGCCGGCTCGGGACACTTCAAGATATAGGCCGCCGCTGTCGGTGAAGCGGGCGCGCGGCTGGTCTTGGGGGCATGTAGCCCGCTGGACTTCGACGTTGGTCAGCATGTTGGGGGAACAGTTTTGAGGATTTGCCCCCAAAACCGGGGACGTTCCCCATGTTGTACCCCCATTCCCCATGCGCTTCAATGGCGCAACATGACTGCCTATGACGGGTAAAACCGTCTAAGCTATTGATTCAAAAGGGGATTTTGACTGCTTATGACGCAACATGAAATGTTGCAATGGAGCGGGTGATGGGAATCGAACCCACGTTATTTGCTTGGGAAGCAAGAGTCCTACCATTGAACGACACCCGCGTGGCTGGTAGGAGGCCGAAGGCGCGAATTGTAGCGTAGCCGCCGGGCTGCGCGGACCAGGGCGGATTGCAAGTGTTTTTGCCATCCAGCCCTTGCTGGGCAAGCGCCAGCAGCTATCAATACCGAAGCGCCTGGGCTACAGGCCGCCCAGGCACAGATACTTCAGCTCGACGTACTCTTCGATGCCGTGGCTGGAGCCTTCCCGGCCCAGGCCGGACTGCTTGACGCCGCCAAAGGGCACCTGCTCGCTGGAGATCAGGCCCACGTTCACGCCCACCATGCCCGCTTCCAGCGCCTCGCCCACGCGGAAGATGCGCGCCATGTCGCGGGCATAGAAGTAGCTCGCCAAGCCAAACTCGGTGGCGTTGGCAGCAGCGATAGCCTCTTGTTCGGTCTTGAACCTGACGATCGGCGCCAGCGGCCCGAAGGTCTCTTCGCGTGCGAACAGCATGCCGGTGGTGGCGTCGGCCAGCACCGTGGGCTCGAAGAACTGGCCCGAGCCCAGGTCGGGCAGGGCCTTGCCGCCGGTGACGATGCGCGCGCCCTTGGCCACCGCGTCATCCACATGGCGCTGCACCTTGTCCACCGCGGCCTTCTCGATCAGCGGGCCGATCAGCACGCCGTCGTCGAAGCCGTTGCCGACCTGGGCCTGCTGCACGCGGGCGGCGAACTTCTGCACGAACTCGTCGTACACGCCGTCCTGCACGTAGAAGCGGTTGGTGCACACGCAGGTCTGGCCGGCGTTGCGGTACTTGCTGGCAAAGGCGCCTTCCACCGCGGCGTCCACGTCCGCGTCGTCAAACACCAGGAAGGGCGCGTTGCCGCCCAGCTCCAGCGACAGCTTCTTGATCGTTGGCGCGCACTGCTCCATCAGGATGCGGCCGACCTCGGTGGAGCCGGTGAACGACAGGTGGCGCACGTGCGCGCTCTCGCACAGCACGCGGCCCACGCCGGCCGCGTCGTCGCTGGTGACCACGTTCAGCACGCCGGCGGGAAGGCCGGCGCGCTGCGCCAGCTCGGCCACGGCCAGGGCGGTGAGCGGCGTGAGCTCGGCCGGCTTGACGACCACCGTGCAGCCGGCGGCGATGGCCGGGGCCACCTTGCGCGTGATCATGGCCAGCGGGAAGTTCCACGGCGTGATGGCGGCGCACACGCCGATGGGCTGGCGCAGCACCAGCAGGCGGCGGTCAGGCTGGAAGTGCGGCAGCACCTCGCCGTTCACGCGCTTGGCCTCTTCGGCAAACCATTCGACGAAGCTGGCGCCGTAGGCCACCTCGCCGCGCGCCTCGGCCAGCGGCTTGCCGCCTTCGGCGGTGATCAGGCGGGCCAGGTCGTCCTGGTGCTGCATGAGCAAATTGAACCACTTGCGCAGCAGCTGGCTGCGCTCCTTGGCGGTGCGCGCGCTCCAGCCGGGCAGAGCTTCGCGGGCAGCGTCGATGGCGCGCTGCGTCTCCTGCGGGCCCAGGTTGGCCACGTCGGCCAGCTTGTGGCCGGTGGCGGGGTCGTGCACGTCCAGGCGCTGGCCGCCGGCAAACCACCGGCCGCCCAGCAGGGCGTCGGTCTTGAGCAGGCTGGCATCGGCCAGCAGGGACAGGGGTGAGGTAGTGGCGTTGTTCATGGCGTGGCGCGGCAAAAGGCCGATAGACAGGCTTGCGGAACCTGCCAGCATAGCCCTGGCGTGCATGCCTGCGGCGCCACTGCCGAATGGGGGTAAAACCTATAATTGCCGGTTGGCCGCGGCGGGCGCACCGCGCCGCCCGCCCCGAGCAAAAAACCCTTCGATACCATGAGCACACGCACTTTCTCCGTTGCGGACATCCGCAAGACGTTCCTCGAGTTCTTCGCCGCCAAGGGCCATACGGTGGTGGCCTCCAGCCCGCTGGTGCCCGGCAACGACCCGACGCTGATGTTCACCAACTCGGGCATGGTGCAGTTCAAGGACGTGTTCCTGGGCACGGACAAGCGCTCCTACGTGCGCGCCGCGTCCGTGCAGACCTGCCTGCGCGCCGGCGGCAAGCACAACGACCTGGAGAACGTGGGCTACACCGCGCGCCACCACACCTTCTTCGAGATGCTGGGCAACTGGTCGTTCGGCGACTACTTCAAGCGCGAGTCCATCCACTGGGGCTGGGAGCTGCTGACGCAGGTGTACGGCCTGCCGGCCGACAAGCTACTGGCCACCGTGTATCACGAGGACGACGAGGCCTACGGCATCTGGACGAAGGAGATCGGCCTGCCGCCCGAGCGCGTGATCCGCATCGGCGACAACAAGGGCGGCAAGTACAAGAGCGACAACTTCTGGATGATGGCCGATACTGGCCCCTGCGGCCCGTGCTCGGAGATCTTCTACGACCATGGCCCGCACATCCCCGGCGGCCCGCCGGGCAGCCCCGACGAGGACGGCGACCGCTTCATCGAGATCTGGAACCACGTGTTCATGCAGTTCGACATGAAGGAAGACGGCAGCGTGGTGCCGCTGCCCGCCCCGTGCGTGGACACCGGCATGGGCCTGGAGCGCCTGGCCGCCATCCTGCAGCACGTGCACAGCAACTACGAGATCGACCTGTTCGAGGCGCTGATCCGCGCCGCCGGCCGCGAGACCGGCACGGTCGACCTGGCCAACCCGTCGCTCAAGGTGATTGCCGACCACATTCGCGCCACCGCCTTCCTGGTGGCCGACGGCGTCATCCCCAGCAACGAGGGGCGCGGCTACGTGCAGCGGCGCATCATCCGCCGCGCCATCCGCCACGGCTACAAGCTGGGCTGCAAGACGCCGTTCTTCCACAAGCTGGTGGCCGACCTGGTGGCGCAGATGGGCGACGCCTACCCCAAGCTGCGCGAGCAGCAAGAGCGCATCACCGAGGTGCTGCGCGTGGAGGAAGAGCGCTTCTTTGAGACGCTGGCGCACGGCATGGACATCCTGGACGCGGCGCTGGCCGGCGGCGCCACGGTGCTTGCCGGCGACGTGGCCTTCAAGCTGCACGACACCTACGGCTTTCCGCTGGACCTGACGCAGGACGTGGCGCGCGAGCGCGGCGTCGAGGTCGATGGCGCTGCCTTCGACGCCGCCATGCAGCAGCAAAAGACCCAGGCCCGCGCCGCAGGCAAGTTCAAGATGGACCGCGCGCTGGAGTACACCGGCGCCGGCCATGATTTCACCGGCTACGAGCGCCTGGAAGAAAGCGCGCAGGTCGTGGCCCTCTACCACGACGGTGCGCCCGTGCAGCAGCTCATCGAGGGCCAGAGCGGTGTGGTGGTGCTGTCGTCCACGCCGTTCTATGCCGAGTCTGGCGGCCAGGTGGGCGACCAGGGCGTGCTGGCGGCGCAGGGGCTGCAGTTCGGCGTGGTCGATACGCAGAAGATCCGTGCCGACGTGTTCGGCCACCACGGCACGCAAACGCAGGGCACGCTGCGCATCGGCGACACGGTCATCGCGCGCGTGGACACCCAGCTGCGCGCCGCCACCGTGCGCAACCACAGCGCCACGCACCTGATGCACAAGGCGCTGCGCGAGGTGCTGGGCAGCCACGTGCAGCAAAAGGGCTCGCTGGTCAACGATGAGCGCACCCGCTTCGACTTCACGCACAACGCGCCTTTGAGCGATGCGCAGATCACCGAGATCGAGCGCCTGGTGAACCAGGAAATCCTGGCCAACGAAGGCACGCAGGCGCGCGTGATGGACATCGAGAGCGCCCAGAAGACCGGCGCCATGATGCTGTTCGGCGAGAAGTACGGCGAGACCGTGCGCGTGCTGGACATCGGCACCAGCCGCGAGCTGTGCGGCGGCACGCACGTGGCGCGCACCGGCGACATCGGCCTGTTCAAGATCGTGGCCGAGGGCGGTGTGGCCGCGGGCGTGCGCCGGGTCGAGGGCATCACCGGCGCCAACGCGCTGGCCTACGTGCAGCAGCTCGAGGCCACGCTCGAATCGGCCGCTGCCACCCTGAAGGCCCCGCTGGCCGAGGTGCAGCCGCGCCTGGCCCAGGTGCTGGAGCAGGTGCGCAGCCTCGAGAAAGAGCTGGCCGCGCTCAAGAGCCGCATGGCCGCCTCGCAGGGCGACGAACTGGTCAACCAGGCCGTGGATGTCAAGGGCCTGAAGGTGCTGGCCGCGCAGCTGCCCGGCGCCGACGCCCGCGCCCTGCGCGAGACGATGGACAAGCTCAAGGACAAGCTCAAGAGCGCCGCCATCGTGCTGGCCGCCGTCGATGGCGACAAGGTGCAGCTGGCTGCCGGCGTGACGGCCGACGCTACTTCCCGCGTGAAGGCCGGCGAGCTGGTCAACTTCGTCGCGGGCCAGGTGGGCGGCAAGGGCGGCGGCAAGGCCGACATGGCCATGGCCGGCGGCACCGACGCGGCGGCGCTGCCACAGGCGCTGGCGTCGGTGGCGGCGTGGGTGCAAGAGCGGGTCTGAAACGCAGCAGGCCCGCCAGCAGCGGGCCTGCCATGGGGCTGATGCGCCGCGGGTGCCGGGCGTGCCCGGCTAGAACAGCTCCACTTCGTCGTGCGCCACCTTCTGCTTGAGCGAGGCGCTGGCCACCAGGTCTTCGTAGTAGCGCACCTGGTTGCGCCCGTGCTCCTTGGCAAAGTACAGCGCCTGATCGGCGCGGCCGATGATCTCCACCGGCGCGCCGCCATAGGCGCCGGCAAAGCCGATGCTGACCGAGATATGCCCGATCTGGGGAAAGGCATGGCTTTCGATGGCCACGCGCAGCCGCTCCAGCGCCTGGCGGGCCTGCGCCAGCGTGGCTGAACGCAGCAGCACCACGAACTCCTCGCCGCCGAAGCGGAAGATCCGGTCCTGCGCACGAAACAGGCTGCGCAGCTGGTTGGCCACCAGGATCAGCACCTCATCGCCATACAGATGCCCGAACTGGTCGTTGACCCGCTTGAAGTGGTCGATGTCCACCACGGCCAGCCACTGGCTCGGCGCATCGGGGCCGTGGCGCGCATCCCAGCTGTCCGCGCCGGACTGGCGGGTGAACTGCTCGTCGAACGTCTTGCGGTTGAGCAGGCCGGTCAGCGCGTCGCGCTCGCTGTAGTCCAGCAGGCTCTGGTAGTTCTGATAGACCAGGTGCACGCCAGAGACCACGTCGCGCTGGTGGCGTGTAAAGGCCTTGGGCTGGGTGATCTCCAGGCAAGCGTGGGCGCGCTCGCCCAGCCATACGGGCATCCACAGCGTGTGTCCGTGCTCGTCGATGCGCTCGGCGCTCTTGCCGCCGGCGGCGATGCACCGGGCCAGCTCGGGCAGGCAGCGCAGGGCGATCGCGGCCGGGTCGTCCAGCGCTTCAAGTTCGCTGGTGACGATGCGCTCGCCGTCGCTCCAGCTGCGCGGGCGCAGCCAGGTCTCTGCGTCGCGGGTGACCATCTCCAGCGCACGCACGCGCGTCTCGCGGCCCTGCAGCAGCAGCGTGGACACCACCGAGACCTCCAGCCGCAGGTGGTCGCGGTGGGCGGTCATCTCGGCCAGGTTGCGCAGCAGGGGTTTCATGGTGGTGGCTTCAACAGGGAAGAAAGAACAGGCCGGCGATCGGCTCAGGGCGACGAGCGGCGGCGAAACACCAGGTCCCACACGCCGTGGCCCAGTCGCAGGCCGCGGTTTTCGAACTTGGTCAGGGGCCGGTAGTCAGGCTTGGGCGCGTAGGCCTCGGCCGTGTTGGCCAACAGCGGCTCGGCGGACAGTACCTGCAGCATCTGCTCGGCATAGGGCTGCCAGTCGGTGGCGCAGTGCAGGTAGCCGCCGGGCTTGAGGCGGCTGGCCAGCTTGGCGACCAGCGGCGGCTGGATCAGCCGGCGCTTGTGGTGGCGCGTCTTGTGCCAGGGGTCGGGAAAGAAGAGGTGCACGCCGTCCAGCATGCCTGGCGCCAGCATGTGCTCCAGCACTTCCACGGCGTCGTGCTGCAGGATGCGGATGTTGTCGATGCCGTGCTCGCCGATGCGCTTGAGCAGCGCGCCCACACCAGGCTCGTGCACCTCGCAGCACAGGAAGTTGTCGCCAGGGCGCACCTGGGCGATATGGGCTGTGGCCTCGCCCATGCCAAAGCCGATCTCCAGGATCAGCGGCGCCGTGCGGCCGAAGGCGTCGGCCGCGTCCAGCAGCCGGCTCTGGTAGTCCAGCACATAGCGCGGGCCCAGCTCCTCCAGAGCCTTGGACTGGCCGGTGGTGGTGCGGCCGGCGCGGCGCACGTAGCTTTTGATGCCCTTGGGGTGGGCGACGTCGGCCGGCGCACCGGCGGCAGGCAAAGATTGCACGGGAGAAGAAGAGGAAGAAGGAGGGGTTGCCATCACGGGGGCGGATTGTAGGTTCGCGCCCAGGCGCGCGCCCATAGGGCAAGCCCTTCGCCCGTCGTGGCACCCGCGGGGGCGGCGGGCAGCGCCAGGGCGCTGGCGGCTTGGGCCAGGGCTGCCAGCGGCTGGCGCTCGTCAATGGCGGGCGCGCCGTGCTGCTTGGACAGCTTCTCGCCATCGGCGCCGCGCACCAGCGGCGTGTGCAGGTAGCGCGGCGTGGGCAGGCCCAGGGCGCTTTGCAGCAGGATCTGGCGCGGGGTGTTGTCAGCCAGGTCTTCGCCGCGCACCACGTGGGTGATGCCCTGGTCGGCATCGTCCACCACCACCGCCAGCTGGTAGGACCACAGGCCGTCGGCGCGGCGCAGCACGAAGTCGCCGACCTGGGCGGCCACGTCCTGCTGCTGCACGCCCAGCCGGCGGTCGTGCCAGGCCACCCCTGTCTTTGCTATCGAAAAATGAGCTGCCAGCGCTTGAGAGGCAAGCGCTGCAGGCTGATTTGACTGATATTTCTCGGTGTGCAGGCGCCAGGCCCGCGCAGTCCGCCCGCCCAGGCCGGCGCGGCAGGTGCCGGGGTAGGGGCGCTCCACGTGCCGCTCGTGGGCCAGGCCACGCGCCGCCAGGGCCGCATCCACGTCGCGCCGGGTGCAGGCGCAGGGGTAGGCCAGGGCGCGCGCGCGCAGCGCGTCCAGCGCCTGCTGGTAGCGGTCCGCGCGGCTGGACTGGTACAGAGGCGGCGCGTCGGGATGCAGGCCGCAGGCCGCCAGCTGGGCCAGGATGCGCTCGCTGGCGCCGGCCGGGCAGCGCGGCGGGTCCACGTCTTCGATGCGCACCAGCCAGCGCCCGCCGGCCGCGCGCGCGTCCAGCCAGCTGGCCAGGGCGGCGACCAGCGAGCCGGCGTGCAGCGGTCCGGTGGGCGAGGGGGCGAAGCGGCCGATGTAGCCCAAGGGCTGGAACAGGCTTTAGGCAGCAGCCAGGGCCAGGGACAGACCGGAGACGAACGCGTCCTCCAGCCGATGGCCCAGGCACCAGTCGCCGCAGGCGCCCAGGCCGGTGGCGGCGTCCCAGACGAAGGGCTGCCCCAGGGGGCTTTGCGTCTGCGCATGCGGCCAGCAGCGCACCTGGCTGTGCGTGGGCGCGGCGTGGATGCCGGTGATCTCGGCAAAGGCGCGCGTGAGCTTGTCGCGGATGCGGGCCGGGTCGTCGTTCAGGTGCTCGGCCGACCACTGGGGCGAGGCCTGCACCGTCCAGCGCTCGATCTGCGCGCGGCCGGGCTTGCTCGATTCGCGCGCCAGCCAAGCCACACGGTGGTGGGTGCTGCGCGCGGCGTTCCACTGCGGGCCCAGCGTGGTCAGGCCCGGGCGCACGGCCTGGGCAAAGGCCAGCATCAGCGTCCAGCAGGGGGCGATGTGGGTGTCGGCCAGGGCCTCGCCCCAGGCGGGCGCCACGGCGCAGCCGGCGAGCAGGTCCTGGGTCAGCGGGGCGGGCAGGGCGAAGACCACGCCGTCGAAGCCGGCGAAGGTGCGCGTGCCGCCATCGACCGAGACGGTGCGCAGCTGCCAGGCCAGGGGGCGCATGGGGTCGCGCTCGATGTGGGTGACGGCGGTGTGCGTGTGCAGCCGGCCCTCGCTGGCCAGGGGCTGGCTCCAGGCCTGCACCAGCGCGTCCATGGTGGGGGTGGCCACCCAGTGGGCCTCGCCGGGCGGCGGCGCGGCGGCGGCCACGCGGCCCAGCGGGTCGAGCACGCGCACGGTGCTGGCACTCCAGCGCCGGCACAGGC
Organism: Pulveribacter suum; assembly: GCF_003013695.1. Taxonomy (GTDB): domain Bacteria; phylum Pseudomonadota; class Gammaproteobacteria; order Burkholderiales; family Burkholderiaceae_C; genus Melaminivora; species Melaminivora suum. The sequence goes on from NZ_CP027792.1 coordinate 1,928,983, forward strand.
CGGGCACGGTGGCCAGGGCGCGCTCGAAGCGCTCGTCGCGCACCGTGAAGTACTGGGCGCCGGCGTCAAAGCTGCCGTAGGTCGTGTCCAGCGAGCCGGTGCGCCCGCCGGCGCGCGGCAGCTTTTCCAGCACCGTGACGTCGTGCCCGGCCTGCGCCAGCGTGCGGGCGCAGGCGATGCCTGCCATGCCCGCCCCTACGACGGCAAAGCGGCGCGGCCCGGCGGGCGTGGCGGTGGGTGACATGGTGGGCTGGGTGTCTCTCATGGCGGGCCTTCGCGCGGGGTGTGGGGGCGCCCGGCGCGTGGTGGCCGGGCGGGTGCCGGCCCTACTCTACACGCGCCCCGGCGGGTGGCGATGAACTATGCCGGGTGGTTTTCCAGCAGCGCGCGGCGCGTGGTGCTGCTGCGCAGCTGCTGCAGCCACCACTGCAGGGCGCGGCCGTGGGCCTCGGGCCGGGCTTCGCGCCACATGTAGGCCAGGCGCACGCGCCGCACCGGCCGGGCCACGCGGCGCAGCACGAGCTGGCCACTGTCCAGGTAGGGGCGGGCCATGGCTTCGGGCAGAAAGCCGCAGCCCAGGCCGAGCAGCTGCGCCTGCACCTTGGCCCGCAGGCTGTGCACGGTGAGCACGTCCTGGCCCGACAGGATGCCCAGCGTCACGTTGCTGTGCCGCCCCGAGTCGGCCACGGCCACCAGGCGGTGCGCGCGCAGCGTGGCGTCGCTCAGCGGCTCGGGCAGATGCGCCAGCGGGTGGTGGGGCGCGACGGCGAAGACGAAGCGCGCCTCGCCCAGCGGCTCGGCCTGCAGGCCGGCGATGTTGGGCGAGGGCACGGCCACGCCGATGGCCAGGTCGGCCTGGCCGGTGATGAGGGCCTCGGCCGTGCCGCTCAGGATGCCCTCGCACCACTTCAGCCGCGTGGGCGGCGACTGGGCGTAGAAGGCCTGCACCAGCTCCAGCAGCGTGCCTGGGGAGACCACCCCGTCCACCGACAGCGTCAGCTGCGCCTCCCAGCCGGTGGCCACGCGGCGCACGCGCTGGGCGATGGCGTCCATGTCCTCCAGCAGCCGCGTGCCGTCGCGCAGCAGGGCCAGGCCGGCTTCGGTGGGGCGCGCCTGGCGCGCGCCGCGGTCAAACAGCAGCACGTCCAGCGCGTCCTCGATCTGGCGCACGCGGTAGGTCAGCGCGCTGGGCACCAGGCCCAGCTGGCGCGCGGCGGCGGCAAAGCTGCCGGTGTCGGCAATGCTTTGCAGCAGGGCCAGGTTGTCGGGCGTGAGGGCGCTGCGGGGTGTGGACATGGGACGGGCGCGAGGATTCAACGGCTTTGAATGATGCCGTCAATCGCCCAGCACCCGCGCGCGCCGCCTGCGCCCTACGATCAAACGCTTTGCCGCACCCCACCCCAGGAGCCCGCCATGCAGATTCTTCGCCCATCGCACGAGCGCGGCCAGGCCGACCACGGCTGGCTGCAGTCGCGCCACAGCTTTTCGTTCGCCGACTACCACGACCCGCGCCACATGGGCTGGGGCAACCTGCGCGTCATCAACGAAGACCGCGTGGCGCCGGGCATGGGCTTTGGCACGCACGGCCACCGCGACATGGAGATCATCAGCTACGTGCTGTCGGGCGCGCTGGCGCACAAGGACAGCATGGGCAACGTGGAGACTATTCCCCCCGGCGACGTGCAGCGCATGAGCGCCGGCACGGGCGTGATGCACAGCGAGTTCAACCACTCGCGCGAGCAGGCCACGCATTTCCTGCAGATCTGGATCCTGCCGGATGCGGCCGGCGTTGCGCCCTGCTACGAGCAGGTCAGCGTGAAGGACGGGGACAAGCGCGGGCGCCTGGCGTGCATCGTCGCCCCGCAGGGCCAGGGCGGGGCCTTGAGCCTGCAGGCCGACGCGCGGCTGTACGCCGGCCTGTTTGACGGCGCCGAGAGCGCGCGGCTGGCGCTGGCGCCCGGCCGCAAGGGCTACGTGCATGTGGTGCGCGGGCGCGTCGAGGCCAACGGGGCGCCGCTGCAGGCCGGCGACGCGCTGCTGCTGCAGGATGAGCCGGGCGTGTCGCTGGCGCGCGGCGAGGGCGCCGAGGTGCTGGTGTTCGATCTGGCGCCTTGAAGGACTGCTATTGTTTCAATAGCTACCAGCGCTTGCCTGGCGGGCGCTGGAGGGCTATTTGGCTGGCATTCGCTGCCACTGACCGTCGATGCGCATCTCGTGCGGCAGGAAGCGCGCCTTGTAGTTCATCTTGGGGCTTTGCGCGATCCAGTAGCCCAGATAAACGTGCGGCAGGCCCAGCGTGCGGGCCTGCTGGATCTGCCACAGCACGTTGTAGGTGCCGTAGCTGGCGCCTTCCTCGGGCTCGTAGAAGGTATAGACGGCCGACAGCCCGTCGTCCAGCACATCCAGGATGGAGACCATCTTCAGCGCGCCCGCTTCCTGGCCCTCGGCCGCAGGTTCGCGGAACTCCACCAGGCGTGAATTCACCCGGCTTTGCAGCAAAAACTGCGTGTACTGGTCGATGCTGTCGTGGTCCATGCCGCCGCCGGCATGGCGCGCGTTCTGGTAGCGCAGGTACAGCTGGTAGTGCTCCGGCAGGTAGCACAGGCGCAGCACGCGCACCTGCAGCTGGGCGTGGCGGCGCTGGGCGCGGCGCTGGCTGCGGTCGGCGGTGAAGTGCTCTGCCAGCACGCGCAGGGGCACGCAGGCTTGGCAGCCATCGCAGTGCGGGCGGTAGGTGAACATGCCGCTGCGCCGAAACCCCTGCGCCACCAGCTCCGAGTACACCGCACCCTGGATCAGGTGGCTGGGCGTGGCCACCTGCGAGCGTGCCTGCGCGCGCGGCAGGTAGCTGCAGGCATACGGCGCCGTGGCGTAGAACTGCAGGCTTTGCAGGGGAAGGTCGTTGAGTTGCGTCACGCGTCTTTCAGGGGCAGAAGTTCATCCCAGTATAGGGAGCTCCATTGCCAGGAAAAGTCGGGCTGCGCGCGCGCCTGCGCCACGTGCGTGAGAAATTGCGCGCGTGGAATTTCGTGCGCTCCCAGCGACGCCAGGTGGCGGGTGTTTTGCTGGCAGTCGATCAGCTGCACGCCGCCGCGCCGGCACAGCGCCACCAGCGCGGCCAGGGCGATTTTCGAGGCGTCGGTGGCGTGCGCGAACATGGATTCGCCAAACACCGCCCGGCCCAGCGCCACGCAGTACAGCCCGCCTACCAGGCGCCCGTCCACCCAGGTCTCCACGCTGTGCGCGTGGCCGGCGGCGTGCAGCTGCTCGTAGGCCGCCACCATTTCCGGCACGATCCAGGTGCCGCCCTGGCCGGCGCGCGGCGTGCCGGCGCAGGCGCGGATGACGGAGCTGAAAGCGCTGTCCACGCGCAGCTGGCAGCCGGGCGTGGCGCGAAAGCGCTGCACGGTCTTTCGCAGCGAGCGGTGCAGCCGGAACTGCGCCACCGGCAGCACCATGCGCGGCTCAGGGCTCCACCACAAAATCGGCTGGCCTTCGCTGAACCAGGGGAAGGTGCCCTGGCCATAGGCCTGCACCAGCCGCGGCACCGCCAGCGAGCCGCCCGCCGCCAGCAGGCCGGGCGCGGGCGACGCGTCGTCCCACGCCTGCCCGGGCGGCGGCAGGGGGTCGCCCGCATTCAGCCAGGGCAGGGGAAAGGGCATGGCGGATACTACAGAAACGATAGCTGCCAGCGCTTGATTGGTGGGCGTTTGAGGCCAAAAAGGCTATAAATCAAAGGCCCAGCACCTTGGCCACGTAGTCCGCGTCCTTGTCGCCGCGGCCGGACAGGTTGACCAGGATGTGCTGGTCTTTGCCCAGCGTGGGCGCCACGCGCATGGCCCAGGCGACGGCGTGGGCGCTTTCCAGTGCCGGGATGATGCCCTCCACGCGCGACAGGCGCATGAAGGCATCCAGCGTTTCCTGGTCGCTGGCGACCTCGTAGCGCACGCGGCCCAGGTCCTTCAGGTAGCTGTGCTGGGGGCCGATGCCGGGGTAGTCCAGGCCCGAGGCGATGCTGTGCACGGCGGAGGGCACGCCGGGCGCGTCCTCCAGCACGTAGCACTTCATGCCGTGGATCTCCCCGGGCTTGCCCATGGTCAGGGTGGCGGCGTGGCGGCCGGCCTTGTCCGTGCCTTCGCCGGCGGGTTCCACGCCGACGAGCTGCACCTGCGCGTCGTTCAGGAAGGCGGTGAACATGCCCATGGCGTTGGAGCCGCCGCCCACGCAGGCGGCCACGTAGTCGGGCAGGCGGCCGTGCCTGGCCTGGAACTGCTCGCGCGCCTCGCGCCCGATGATGGCCTGGAAGTCGCGCACCATCATGGGAAAGGGGTGCGGGCCGACCACCGAGCCGATGGCGTACAGGTAGTCCTGCGGGTTGTTCAGGTATTCCTCGAAGGCGCTGTCCACGGCCTCCTTCAGCGTGGCCGCGCCGCGCGTGACCGGCACCAGCGTGCAGCCCAGAATGCGCATCTTGGTGACGTTGGGGTGTTCCTTCTCGATGTCCACCTGGCCCATGTGGATCTCGCACGGAATGCCTACCAGCGCGCAAGCCGTGGCCAGCGCCACGCCGTGCTGGCCGGCGCCGGTCTCGGCAATGACCTTCTTTTTGCCCATGAACTTGGCCAGCAACGCCTCGCCCAGGCAGTGGTTGATCTTGTGCGCGCCGGTGTGGTTCAGGTCTTCGCGCTTGAGGTGGATCTGCGCGCCGCCCAGCTGCTCGGACAGGCGCCGGGCATGAAAGATCGGGCTGGGCCGGCCCACGTAGTCGGCGAACAGCTGGGCCAGCTCGTCCTGGAAGTCGCGCCTCTGGATGATCTCGGCGTAGGCGGCGTTGATGTCGTCCATCGCCTGCTTCAGGTGCGGCGGCACCAGCTGGCCGCCGTAGGGGCCGAAGAAACCGGCGGCGTCGGGCATGGGGGCGAACGTGGGCTGTTGGCTCATGGTGCGAAACAAAAGAGGGCGGGTTGACGGAGGGTTTGGCGCCGCCCGGCACGCGGGCGCGGGCGCGCCGGCCATTGTGCCCTGCGCACAACGGGCCATCCGCGCGGGCGGCGGCGCACGCTGGCGCGGCTTCCCAGGTGCATCAGGCGGGTGCCGCGCTGCCCAGGCGGGTGGCACGGGCCGGCGGGTTCGCGCAGCATGGCCGGCGCGCGGGCTGCACTCTGCCAGCGCTCTGTCGATCCACCGGGGCAGGCTGCAGCCGCGGCTGGCCGCCAAGCGCACCACCTTTGGCCAATCGCCCGGGTCCCGGCCTGCGCCACACCCCTTGCGCTGGCGCGCAACGTGCAGCAGCTGCTTAAAAACCAGGCAGTAATGAAGATTCCCTTGCAAATCAAGGGCCTGCGCTCGCCGTACAGCGGCTTACGCAAGTTATCCACAGATCTTTCCAGTGCTGGTGGGGACAACCCGGGCGCCCGTGGGCACCGGGTGTTGGCGCCATAATTCCGCGCCGGCCTGATTTCTTGGGCCTTTTTTCCAGACTCCAGGAGTTCGCGCATGCACATGATCACTGCCGTCATCAAGCCCTTCAAGCTGGAGGAAGTGCGCGAAGCCCTGGCCGAATGCGGCGTGACGGGCCTGACGGTCACGGAGGTCAAGGGCTTTGGCCGCCAGAAGGGCCACACGGAGCTGTACCGCGGTGCGGAGTACGTGGTGGATTTCCTGCCCAAGGTGAAGATCGAGGTGGCCGTGCGCGGCGAGGATGTGGACCGCTGCGTGGACGCCATCGTCGCGGCCGCACGTACCGGCAAGATCGGCGACGGCAAGATCTTCGTGACCGCAGTGGAGCGGGTGGTGCGCATTCGCACCGGCGAGCTGGACGAAGCGGCGATCTGAGCCAGCTGGCCGGGCCGGCTTCGGCTCAGCTCAGATGACGTCGCGCAGCCCGGTCGCCGGCGGCCGGGTGCCGGCCTCCTGCACCAGGGCGGCAAGCAGCGTGTCCACGTCGTCGCCCGTGCGCACCAGGCCCATCTGCCACTCGCCCATCAAGCCGCTGGCCACGCTGTGCTGCAAAAACTGTAGCAGCTGGGCGTAGTAGCCCCCCACGTCCAGGATGCCCACCGGCTTGTCGTGGTAGCCGAGCTGGCGCCAGGTCCAGACCTCAAATAGCTCTTCCAGCGTGCCGATGCCGCCCGGCAGGGCCAGGAAGGCGTCGCTGCGCTCGGCCATCATGGCCTTGCGCTCGTGCATGGTGGTGACGATGTGCAGCTCGTCGCACAGCGGGTTGGCCAGCTCCTTGTCCACCAGCGACTGCGGGATCACGCCGACCACGCGCCCGCCTGCCTGGCGTGTCGCCTCGGCCACCGTGCCCATCAGGCCACTGCGCCCGCCGCCATAGACCAGCTGGCCGCCGTGGCGCCCGATGAAGCGGCCCACGGCCGCGGCCGCCTGGGCAAAGCGCAGATCGCTGCCGGGACGCGAGCCCAGGTACACACAGACGGAAAAGGCGACGTCAGCCACGGACCATTCTTTCAAAAAGGGCGGCGGCAAAGGCCCCACCGCACAGCAGCAGGCTCAACAGCACGGCGGCGCTGCCCATGTCCTTGGCGCGGCGCGACAGCTCATGCCACTCGGGGCCGATGCGGTCCACCACGGCTTCAATCCCGGAGTTGAGCAACTCCACGATCAGCACCAGCAGGGCCGTGGCACACAGCAGGGCCGTCTTCACCCAGTCGCCCTGGCCGAGCCAGCAGGCCAGCGGCAGCAGCACCGCGGCCAGGCAGGCTTCCAGCCGGAAGGCCTTTTCGCCCCAGCCGTCGGCCAGGCCGCGCAGCGAATGGCGCCCGGCGTGCAGCAGCCGCACGAGGCCGGTGCGGCGCTTGTGCGCTGCGGCGGCAGCTTCGGCCGGCAGGATGGGCTCAGGCATCGGCACCTTTCGGGGGCTTGCGCCGGGTGGCTTCATGGTGGATGAGCCGGGTGCCGGCCAGCGCGTCGTGCAGAAATTGCCGCTGGGGGTGCAGGCGGCTCAGCAGCGCCCACACGAGCACCCAGCCCGCCATCAGCACCAGCAGCTCGCCGCCCGACAGGTGAAAAGGCGCCAGCAATGCCAGCGGCGGCAGGAACCACAGCCAGCTCAGCACGTAGCGCGCCAGCGCCCGCGGCTGGCTGACATTGCGCCCGGCCCGGTCCACCAGGCGGATGTGCCAGGTCTTCATGGCCAGCGTGTGCCCGCGCGACCAGAACCAGGTGAAGTAGATGCCGAAGACCACGAACAGGAAGGCCTGCAGTGCGTGGCGGTTGTCCAGCGCATGGCGGGTCTGCGTAAGGGTGCTGAACAGGTAGCCGGCGATGAACACCACGCCGAACATCAGCATGCCCTCATACAGCCAGCAGGCCATGCGCCGGCGCAGCGCAGGGGCTTCAAGAGGAATGGCCACGGCGTCGCCAGCAGGCAAAGATGGCCCCTGGGGGCGGGAAGCAGACATCTCGGTGGAAGAGGCGAGGGTGACGAAGGTGGGAAAAGCGCGCCGGCCGCCCTCGCGCGGGCTACTGCGGCGGGTGCAGCGGCTCCATGTGGCCGCTCAGCGGCTCCTGCGGCGGCGCCGGGGGCGACTCGACGCCCAGCGGCAGGGGCGGCAGCGACTGCGGCTGGGCCGAGGGCATTTCGACGGGCCTGGTTTCTACCACAACCGGCGGCGGCACCGGCAGGGCCTGCGGCAGGTGCGGTTCGGCGGGGCGGGGAATCTTTGGCGGGTTGGCCACGGCGGCCGGGGCGCTGATGGCCGCAGGCACGCGCACCAGCTTTTTGGGCGAAGGCCGCACGGCGGTGGCCGCGCCTGCAGGCCGCCGGACGGCACGGGCGGCCAAGCGTTGCTTTTCTTCCTCGCTCAGCGCCTGGTAGGCCTCCCACTTGGCGCGTTTGCTGTCCGGGGCGAGGGCGGTGGTGGCGGCGTAGTTCAGCCGCGCCTGGCTGCGCTGCTGGGCGCTGAGGCTGGCCCAGTCGGTGAGGCGGGCCAGCATCTTTTCCTGCTCGCGCGGGGCCAGCGAGTGAAACCCGGCCGCCAGCTTGAGCCAGTGCAGCTTCTGCGCCTCGCTCAGCACGCTCCAGCGGCTGGCCAGCGGGTAGAGCGCTTCCTTTTGCGCCGTGGTCAGGGCGCTCCACGGCGGGCCCACTTCGGGCTGGGCCACGGCGCGCGTCTCTCCCGCTGCCCGGTGCCGGCTGTCGGCCAGAGCCTGCACGGGTACCGGCGTGCTGGGGGCCATGCGCACCCAGCCGATCGCGCGCCACCCCGTCGCGGCAAGTCCGGCCAGCAGCAGCGATGCCAGCACGAGGGCTGGCACCAGGCGTGGGGAGCGTTGCGGCGGAGAAGCTGTCATTCAGTGCGGGCGGGCGCGGGCAGGGTCAGGGATTTTGCCCCGAAGCCCGCAGGTACTGGACGAAGCCCGGATCGGCATAGGCCGAGGGCGGCAGGTCGTCGGCCAGCAGGGCGGTATCGACTTCAGCCATCTCGGCGGCCAGCGTCTCGTCCTGCGAAATGTTGATGAACACCAGCCCGGCCAGCAGGGCCGTCAGCGGCACGGCCGAGACCAGTGCGCGCCACCAGGTGCCGCCTTCGCGCCCGCCGCCACCGCCCAGGGCCGCCGCGCCGCCACCCAGGTGCACCACGGCATCCTGTACGGCAGGACGTGTGGCATGCGCGGCTGCCGGGCGCCTGCGCCGCTCCAGCGCTTGCATGCGCGCGGCGCGCAGGCGTTCGGTGATGTCATAGGGCAGCTCGCTGCTGGCCTCGGTCAGGCGCGTCGCGATGCGGCGGGCGTAGGCATCCATCGCCAGCGAGGCGTCGGCAGTCGGTTCGGGGGTGCGGTTCATAGCGCGATTCCTTTGGCCTTCAGGGCGCGGCTGAGGGTCTGTACGGCTCGAAAACAGTGGGTCTTGACGCTGCCTTCGGAGCAGCCCATGGCTGCCGCGGTTTCGGCAACATCCATCTCTTCCCAGTAACGCATCAAAAATGCCTCGCGTTGACGTGCGGGCAGCGCCTGTATCTCGGTTTCGATGCGCTGCAGGATCTGCCTGCGGCGCACGGCGTCTTCCGCGCTCTGGACCGCCTCGCCTTCCGGCGCGCCGGTATGCACTTCCAGCAGGTCGAAATCCCCGCCGTCGTCATGGGAGCTCTCGAAGTCGCCCAGGTTGCTGAACAAGGCATTGCGCGTCTTTTGACGGCGAAACCAGTCCAGCGTGCTGTTGGTGAGAATGCGCTGGAACAGCATGGGCAACTCGCCCACGGGCTTGTCGCCATAGTGTTCGGCCAGCTTCAGCATGCTGTCCTGGACGATGTCCAGCGCCGACTCCTCGTTGCGCACGTGGTACATCGTGCGCTTGAAGGCACGTTTATCCACGCTCTTGAGGAAATCGGACAGCTCTTGCTCGGTAGCCAAAAAGAAGGGCCCCGCAAAGGGCAGGCAGCGGATGGCGGCCGTCCGGCGCGGGGGCGTGCTGCCGGGCGCGCCAGGGGCGGTAAGCGTGGGATTATCGCATCGGCGCCCCACAAAAATGCGGCGCTTGGCTCGCCCAGGTCATATTGCGGTGCAATAATCGCGCAATCCAACAAGGCAAACGGGTCCCGGTTCGGCGCAACACATATGGCGCCCATGGCCGAGGCCTCAAGTCCCAAGGCAGCCCCACAAGGGCGCGACCGAGGGGCACCCAAGGTTTTTCGTCAGAGAAAATCGCAAAGGTTGATCATGGAAATCTCCAAGGCCGAACTCGCTTCGGCAGCCGCAGCTTCCGGCGGCAGCGCATTCCCCGCTTCCCCTGCCTCCGGCACCCCCCAGGACCTGATGGGTGCGGAAATCCTCGTCAAGGCCCTGCAGGCCGAGGGCGTGCAGTACATGTGGGGCTATCCCGGCGGTGCGGTGCTCTACATCTATGACGCGCTGTACAAGCAAGACAGCATCCAGCACGTGCTGGTGCGCCATGAACAGGCGGCGGTGCACGCCGCCGACGGCTATGCGCGCGCCACGGGCGACGTGGGCGTGGCCCTCGTCACCTCCGGCCCCGGCCTGACCAACGCGGTCACCGGCATCGCCACGGCGTACATGGATTCGATTCCCATGGTCATCATCTCCGGCCAGGTGCCTACGCCCGCCATCGGGCTGGACGCCTTCCAGGAGTGCGACACCGTCGGCATCACGCGGCCCATCGTCAAGCACAACTTCCTGGTCAAGGATGTGCGCGACCTGGCCGTGACGCTGAAAAAGGCCTTTCACGTGGCCCGTACCGGCCGACCCGGCCCGGTGGTGGTGGACGTCCCCAAGGACGTGTCCTTCAAGAAGACCGCTTACCACGGCTATCCGCAAAGCGTCGAGATGCGGTCGTACAACCCGGTCAAGAAGGGGCACGCCGGCCAGATCCGCAAGGCCCTGCAGCTGCTGCTCACCGCCAAGCGCCCCTACATCTACACCGGCGGCGGCATCCTGCTGGGCAACGCGTGCGCCGAGCTGCGCACGCTGGTGGACATGCTGGGCTACCCCGTCACGCACACGCTGATGGGTCTGGGCGCCTACCCGGCCAGCGACCGCAAGTTCCTCGGCATGCTGGGCATGCACGGCACCATCGAAGCCAACAACGCCATGCAGAACTGCGACGTGCTGCTGGCTGTGGGCGCGCGCTTTGACGACCGGGTGATCGGCAACCCCAAGCACTTTGCGCAGAACGACCGCAAGATCATCCACGTGGACATCGACCCCTCCTCGATCTCCAAGCGCGTGAAGGTGGACATTCCCATCGTCGGCGATGTCAAGGATGTGCTGACCGAGCTCATCTCCATGATCCGCGAGACCACCACGCGCCCGGACGCTGGCGCCCTGGCCGCCTGGTGGGAGCAGATCGAAGCCTGGCGCAGTCGCGACTGCCTCAAATACGACCGGGGCAACACCGAGGTCATCAAACCGCAGCACGTGGTCGAGACGCTGTGGAACATGACCAAGGATGCCGACACCTACGTCACCTCCGACGTCGGCCAGCACCAGATGTGGGCCGCGCAGTACTACCGCTTTGACGAGCCGCGCCGCTGGATCAACTCAGGCGGCCTGGGCACCATGGGTGTGGGCATTCCTTACGCGATGGGCATCAAGCTGGCCAAGCCGCAGTCGGAAGTGTTCTGCATCACGGGCGAAGGCTCGGTGCAGATGAACATCCAGGAGCTGTCCACCTGCCTGCAGTACAACACGGCCATCAAGGTGGTGTCGCTGAACAACCGCTACCTGGGCATGGTGCGGCAGTGGCAGGAGATCGAGTACTCCGGCCGCTACAGCCACAGCTACATGGACGCGCTGCCCAACTTCGTGAAACTGGCCGAGGCCTACGGCCACGTGGGCATGCTGATCGAGCGGCCGCAGGACGTGGAGCCCGCGCTGCGCGAGGCGCGCAAGCTGAAAGATCGCACGGTCTTCATGGATTTCCGCACCGACCCCACCGAGAACGTGTTCCCGATGGTGCAGGCGGGCAAGGGCATCACCGAAATGCTGCTGGGGTCGGAAGACCTTTAAGCACCAAATCGGCCTGCAGCGCTTGCTCACCAAGCGCTGGCAGCTATCGTAAAGATAGCATTTCTTCCACTGGCGAATCTATTGCCTGCCAAGCCTGCCGCTTACCGGCGCCAGGGGAGGGCAGCGAAAAGAGGAATCCGTCTTCATGAAACACATCATCGCCGTCCTGCTCGAGAACGAGCCCGGTGCGCTGTCGCGCGTCGTGGGCCTGTTTTCGGCGCGGGGCTACAACATCGAGTCGCTCACGGTGGCCCCCACCGAGGATGCGTCGCTATCGCGCATGACGATCCAGACCACCGGGTCGGACGACGTCATCGAGCAGATCACCAAGCACCTGAACCGCCTCATCGAGGTGGTCAAGGTGGTCGATCTGACCGAAGGCTCGTACACCGAGCGCGAGCTGATGATGGTCAAGGTGCGCGCCGTCGGCAAGGAGCGCGAGGAGATGAAGCGCATGGCCGACATCTTCCGCGGCCGCATCATCGACGTGACCGAAAAGAGCTACACCGTCGAGCTGACGGGCGACCAGTCCAAGAACGACGCCTTCCTGCAGGCCATCGACCGCACGGCCATTTTGGAGACCGTGCGCACGGGCGCCAGCGGCATCGGCCGCGGCGAGCGCATCCTGCGCGTGTAGGACAATTCCTGCTTTTTATCGATTCCTACAGAATTTCAACCGGAGTGAATGAGACATGAAAGTTTTCTACGACAAGGACTGTGACCTCTCCCTGATCAAGGGCAAGACCGTGGCCATCATCGGCTACGGCAGCCAGGGTCACGCCCACGCCCAGAACCTGAATGACAGCGGCGTGAAGGTCGTGGTCGGCCTGCGCAAGGGCGGCGCCAGCTGGGACAAGGTCGGCAAGGCCGGCCTGAACGTGCTGGAAGTCAACGAGGCCGTGAAGGCCGCCGACGTGGTCATGATCCTGCTGCCCGACGAGCAGATCGGCGACGTGTACAAGAACAACGTCGAGCCGAACATCAAGCAGGGCGCGTCGCTGGCCTTTGCCCACGGCTTCAACGTGCACTACAACCAGGTCGTGCCGCGCGCCGACCTGGACGTCTGGATGGTCGCCCCCAAGGCCCCCGGCCACACCGTGCGCAACACCTACACCCAGGGTGGCGGCGTGCCGCACTTGGTGGCCGTGCACCAGGACCAGTCGGGCAAGGCGCGTGACCTGGCACTGTCCTACGCCATGGCCAACGGCGGTGGCAAGGCCGGCATCATCGAGACCAGCTTCAAGGAAGAGACCGAGACCGACCTGTTTGGCGAGCAGGCCGTGCTGTGCGGCGGCGCTGTCGAGCTGATCAAGATGGGCTACGAGACGCTCACGGAAGCCGGCTACGCGCCCGAGATGGCCTACTTCGAGTGCCTGCACGAGCTCAAACTCATCGTGGACCTGATCTACGAAGGCGGCATCGCCAACATGAACTACTCCATCTCCAACAATGCGGAGTACGGCGAGTACGTGACGGGCCCCGAGGTCATCAACGAAGAGTCGCGCAAGGCCATGCGCAATGCGCTCAAGCGCATCCAGGACGGCGAGTACGCCAAGATGTTCATCCAGGAAGGCCGCCTGAACTATCCGTCGATGACGGCACGCCGGCGCAACCTGGCCGATCACAGCATTGAGCAAGTCGGCGGCAAGCTGCGCGCCATGATGCCCTGGATCGCCAAGAACAAGCTGGTGGACCAGAGCCGCAACTGATGGCGCGCGCCCGCGCCACGCGGGCGATGCGTCAGCCCAGGCCACTTCGGTGGCCTTTTTTGCGTCTTGCGGCGCGGCTACACTGCAGGGCTTTTCCGCAACATGCGGATACTATTAAAACAATAGCTGCTCGCGCTTGACTGGCGGGCGTTGGAGGTCGATTTGATGCATGAAGGCAATCGCGGCGATTCGGAGCGCGGCGTGCTGGTGCGCAAGCGCCGCAAGGGCATCTATATCCTGCCCAACCTGTTCACGCTGGCGGCGCTGTTCGGCGGCTTCTTCGCCATCGTCATGGCAGTGGACGGGCGCTTCGACCTGGCCGCGGCGGGCATCTTCTGCGCCATGGTGCTGGACAGCCTGGACGGCCGCGTGGCGCGCATGACCAACACGGCCAGCGCCTTTGGCGAGCAGATGGATTCGCTGTCGGACATGGTGTCGTTTGGCGCCGCGCCGGCGCTGGTGGCCTATGTGTGGGCGCTGCAGGGCCTGGGGCGCTGGGGCTGGTTTGCCGCCTTCGTCTATTGCGCCTGCGCGGCGCTGCGGCTGGCGCGCTTCAATGTCAACACCGGTGTGGTGGACAAGCGCTACTTCCAGGGCCTGCCGTCGCCCGCCGCCGCCGCGCTGGTGGCCGGCTTCATCTGGCTGATGACGGACGCCGGGGTGCGCCCCGGCGAGGATGGCTGGCTGGCCTGGAGCACGGTGGCGTGGACCGCCTTTGCCTTCACGCTGTTCTCCGGCCTGACCATGGTGACCAATGTGCCGTTCTACAGCTTCAAGGACGTGCGCATGAAGAAAAGCGTGCCGTTTGCTGCCGTGGTGCTGATCGCGCTGGGCATCGCCGTGATCAACATCGACCCGCCCAGCGTGCTGTTTGGCGTGTTCGTGCTCTACGGCCTGTCGGGCTACGCGGTCTATGCCTGGCGCAAGGCCAAGGGCCAGCACACCAGCGTCATCAGCACCTCCACCGACGAGCCCGACGAGCGCGGGCTGCACGACTGAAGGCTCGGGCGCCGGGGCAGTGTGCTACATTGGCCGCCATGCATTTTCTGTCGCTAGGCCTACTACTGATGTCCAACGGGCAGGCAAAGTAGCGCGCGTCAGCATCCCAGTCACTACTTCTTCGGCCCGTTTGCACCAGCAACGGGCCGTTTTTGTTTTCATGCATGCAGGTTGCTGGTAGTTCCCCAAACCCTTGATCGGAAGACCCGCACCATGCTCACCCACCCCGCCAGCAAATACCGCGCCTTCGCTCCCATTGCGCTCACGGACCGGACCTGGCCCGACGCGCAGATCGGGCGCGCTCCGCGCTGGCTGTCCACCGACCTGCGCGACGGCAACCAGGCACTGATCGAGCCCATGGACCTGCAGCGCAAGCTGCGCATGTTCGAGCTGCTGGTGCGCATTGGCTTCAAGGAGATCGAGGTGGGCTTTCCCGCTGCCTCGCAGGTGGAATGGGACTTCGTGCGCCAGCTGATCGAGGAGGACCGCATCCCCGAGGACGTGACCATCCAGGTGATGACGCCGGCGCGCGAGGAGCTGATCGAGCGCACCGTGCAATCGCTTGCCGGTGCGCGCCGGGCCATCGTGCACGTGTACAACGCCGTGGCGCCAGTCTGGCGCGAAGTGGTGTTCGGCATGAGCGTGCCCGAGGTCATTGCGCTGATTGACCGGCACGTGCGCCAGGTGCGCGCGCTGACCGATGCGCGGCCCGAGACCGACTGGGTGCTGCAGTATTCGCCCGAAACCTTCAGCCTGGCCGAGCTCGACGTGTCGCTTGCGGCCTGCGAGGCGGCGATCAGTGCCTGGGGAGCGGGCCGACCGATCATCCTGAACCTGCCCACCACGGTGGAGGCGGCCACGCCCAACGTCTTCGCCGACCAGATCGAGTGGATGGCGCGGCGCTTTGCGGGCAGGCCAGAAGTGGTGCTGTCCGTGCATCCGCACAACGACCGCGGCACCGGGACGGCCGCTGCTGAATTCGCGCTGATGGCCGGCGCGCACCGCGTCGAGGGCTGCCTGTTCGGCAACGGCGAGCGCACGGGCAACCTGGACATCGTCAACGTCGCCCTCAACATGTACGTGCAGGGCGTGGCGCCGCAACTGGACTTCTCGGATATCGACGCCATCCGCGCCGAGGTCGAGCACTGCAACCAGTTGCCCGTGCCGGCGCGCCACCCGTATGCCGGCGACTTGGTCTATACGTCGTTTTCGGGCTCGCACCAGGACGCTATCAAGAAGGCCTTCGCCGCGCGGCGCGAAGGCGACCTGTGGGCCATTCCCTACCTGCCCATCGACCCCAAAGACCTGGGCCGCAGCTACGAGGCGGTGATCCGCGTCAACAGCCAGTCGGGCAAGGGCGGCATGGCCTACCTGCTGGAGGCAGACTACGGCGTGCAGCTGCCGCGCCGCCTGCAGATCGAATTCAGCCAGGCGGTGCAGCGCGCCATGGACGTGCAGGGCAAGGAGCTGTCCGCCGCCGATCTGTGGAGTATTTTCTGCAGCGAATACGCGCTGCAGGAGGCGCCCGCCCTGCAGCAGCGCCGCATCGCCGCGCGCGAGGGCGCCCAGGGCGTGGCGCAGACCGAGCTGAGCGGTCGCCTTCATTGGCAGGGCCGCGAGCACGCGCTGCAGGGCAGCGGCAACGGCCCGGTGGATGCCTTCGTGAATGCCCAGGGCGCTGCCACGGGGCACGGCATCCGCGTGCTGGACTACCAGGAACACGCCATGGGCGGCACCGGCTCGGTGGGCGGCGACGCGCGTGCCGCGGCCTACGTGGAGCTGCGGGTGGACGACGGCCGCCCGGTCTTCGGCGTGGGCATGGACCACGACATCGTCAGCGCCGCCATCCGCGCCGTGACCTCGGGCCTGCTGCGCGCAACACGCTCGCAGGCCACCGCGCAGCACCCGGCCGAGCCGGCCCTGGTGGCGTAAATTAGCCCCCGACCTTTTTCAAGAAGCACCCCGCATTCGCACGGAGAAACACCATGGCAGACCAGCTCATCATTTTCGACACCACCTTGCGCGACGGCGAGCAGTCGCCCGGCGCCTCCATGACGCGCGACGAGAAGCTGCGCATCGCGCGCCAGCTCGAGCGGCTGAAGGTGGACGTCATCGAGGCCGGCTTTGCCGCCAGCTCCAACGGGAACTTCGAGTGCGTGCAGGCCATCGCCCGCGCGGTGAAGGATTCGACCATTTGCTCGCTCTCGCGCGCCAACGACCGCGACATCGCTCGCGCCGCCGAGGCCTTGAAAGACGCCAACCGCGCCCGCATCCACACCTTCATCGCCACCAGTGCGCTGCACATGGAAAAGAAGCTGCGCATGACGCCCGAACAGGTGCTGGAGCAGGCGAAACAGTCCGTGCGCTTTGCGCGCAACCTGCTGGAGGACATCGAGTTCAGCCCCGAGGATGGCTACCGCAGCGACCCGGACTTCCTGTGCCGTGTGATCGAGGCGGTGATTGATGAAGGAGCGACCACCATCAACGTGCCCGACACCGTGGGCTACGCCATCCCCGAGCTGTACGGCAACTTCATCAAGAACCTGCGCGAGCGTGTTCCCAACAGCGACAAGGCGGTCTGGAGCGTGCACTGCCACAACGACCTGGGGATGGCGGTGGCCAACTCGCTGGCCGGCGTGAAGATCGGCGGGGCGCGCCAGGTCGAATGCACCATCAACGGCCTGGGCGAGCGCGCCGGCAACTGCTCGCTGGAAGAGGTGGTGATGGCCGTGAAGACGCGCCGCGACTACTTCGGCCTGGAGGTCGGCATCGACACCCAGCACATCGTGGCCGCCAGCCGCATGGTCAGTCAGACCACGGGCTTCGTGGTGCAGCCCAACAAGGCCGTGGTAGGCGCCAACGCCTTCGCGCACGCTTCGGGCATCCACCAGGACGGCGTGCTCAAGGCGCGCGACACTTACGAGATCATGCGCGCCGAGGACGTGGGCTGGAGCGCCAACAAGATCGTGCTGGGCAAGCTCTCGGGGCGCAACGCCTTCAAGCAGCGCCTGCAGGAGCTGGGCGTGGAGCTGGAAAGCGAGAGCGAGATCAACGCAGCGTTCACCCGCTTCAAGGAGCTGGCCGACCGAAAGAGCGAGATCTTCGACGAGGACATCCTGGCCCTGGTGAACGACGAGAGCCTGTCGCCCGAGAAGGAACAGTTCGGCTTCGTCTCACTGGCCCAGCGCAGCGAGACGGGCGAGCGCCCCCAAGCCGAGATCGTCTTCACCCGCGGCGGCCGGGAGGTGCGCAGCAGCTCCGAGGGCAACGGACCGGTGGACGCCTCGCTCAAGGCAATCGAATCGCAGGTGCAAAGCGGCGCAGAGATGGTGCTGTACTCGGTGAACGCCATCAGCGGCTCTACCGAAAGCCAGGGCGAGGTGACGGTGCGCCTGCAAAGCGCCGGCCGCGTGGTCAATGGCGTGGGCGCCGATCCGGACATCGTCGTGGCCTCGGCCAAGGCCTACCTGAGCGCGCTGAACAAGCTGCAAAGCAAGGCCGAGCGGGTAGCGGCGCAGGGCTAAAGGGCAAACAGGGGAGATCTCATCCCCTTTCTTAGCCAACCCGCGCAAGACATT
Source organism: Pulveribacter suum (assembly GCF_003013695.1). Lineage (GTDB taxonomy): Bacteria > Pseudomonadota > Gammaproteobacteria > Burkholderiales > Burkholderiaceae_C > Melaminivora > Melaminivora suum. Next base: position 1,946,756 of record NZ_CP027792.1, read on the forward strand.
GATCTTGCGCATCTTTTTTGGTTTGAGTACACTGCCACACGCTTTTTTACGTTTGGAGCACCCGATGCCCGCGCGCCTGTCTCTTGCCTCCCGAGTGTTTCATTTTGCAGCCCTGGCGGCCCTCACGGCGGCCCTGGCGGCTCCGAATGTACAGGCGGCACAGCGCAAGCAGGCCGTGGCCAAGAAGCCGGTGACGACGGCTTCTGCCAAGCGTGCCGCGGCGCCCTCGGCCGTGCGCGCACCCCGCAAGGGCAAGGGGGCTGCAGCGGCGCCGCGCGTGGCTGCGCGCAGCGCCCGCGCCCCGGTGCGGGCCGCGGCGGTAATGGAGCCGGCACGCCTGTCCTTCGGGCAGATTGCCGGGCTGCACAACGTCTCCGACCCGCTGGATCTCAAGTCCAGCGTGGCCCTGGTCATGGACCAGGACACCAAGGAGGTGCTGCTGAGCAAGAACGACCGCGCCGTGCTGCCGATCGCTTCGCTCACCAAGCTGATGACCGGGCTGCTGATCTCCGAGGCGCACCTGCCCATGGACGAGCCCATCACCATCACCCAGGACGACGTGGACACGGAAAAGCACAGCGGCTCGCGCCTGCGCGTGGGCACCACGCTGTCGCGCGGCGAGTTGCTGCACCTGGCGCTGATGTCCAGCGAGAACCGCGCCGCCCACGCCCTGGGCCGCACCTACCCGGGCGGCCTGGACGCGTTCGTGGAACGCATGAATGCCAAGGCCCGCCTGCTGGGCATGGCAGACACGCGCTATGTGGAGCCCACCGGCCTGTCCAGTCAGAACCAGTCCAGCGCGCACGACCTGGCCACGCTGGTCAACGTGGCCCACGGCGACGCGCTGGTGCGCGAGCTGTCCACCTCGCCCGGCCACGAGGTGGCGGTGGGCAATCGCGTCCTGCAGTACAACAACACCAACCGCCTGGTGAAGAGCCCCTCGTGGGACATCGGGCTGCAAAAGACCGGCTACATCTCCGAGGCCGGCCGCTGCCTGGTGATGCAGGTCCAGGTATCCGGGCGCAAGCTGATCATGGTGTTCCTGGATTCGGCCGGCAAGTTCAGCCGCCTGGGCGATGCCGAGCGCGTGCGCTCGTGGGTGGAGGCCATGCCGCCGGCCGCGTCGTCGCTGCTGACGGCAGGCACGCAGCCCATGCTCAAGCCCTGAGAGCCGGCGGCCTTCGCTGCCCCAAGCCACAAAAAAAGCCGCCCGGCCTGCCAGCCCGGCGGCTTTTTTACGCCCTGTCGGATGTTGATCTATGGCGCGGGGCCATTGAGAGCGGTGCGCAGGCCGCTGGTATAGCCCAGGGCGCGCGAGATGTCCTGCGCCGCGGCCTGCAGCTTGGTTTGCCAGCCTTCGTCCAGCCGGTCGGCGGGCGAAGAAATCGACAGGCCGGCCACCAGCTGGCCCTGGTCGTCGAACACGCCGGCCGCCATGCAGCGCACGCCCAGCTCCAGCTCTTCGTTGTCGTGCGCAATGCCTTGCTGGCGCGCGCGGCCCAGCTCGCGCTCCAGCAGCGGCAGCTGGGTGATGCTGTTGCGCGTGTGGCCGGGCAGGCCGGTGCGCGTGGCGTAGGCCCGCACGCGCTGCGGATCGTCCGCCGCCAGGAACAGCTTGCCGGTGGAGGTCAGATGCAGGGGCGCGTGCCCGCCAATGGCGCGCACCACCTGCATGCCCGAGCGCTCGCTGTAGGTGCGCTCGATATAGACGATCTCGTCGCCCTGGCGCACGCTCAGGTTGATGGGCTGCTGGATCAGCTTGTGCAGCTGGCGCATGGGCGCCATGGCGGCGTCGCGCACCGACAGGCGCGCCTTGACCAGGTTGCCCAGCTCCAACAACCGCATGCCCAACCGGTAGCTGCCGGCCTCGGGGCGGTCCACGAAGCGGCCGATGGTCAGGTCGTTCAGGATGCGGTGCGTGGTGGAGGGGTGCAGGCCGGTCTTTTCGCTGATCTCCTTGAGCGAGATGGCCTCCTCGCGCGAGGCCAGTACATCGATCAGCTGGAACATGCGCTCCAGCACCTGCACGCTGGGTTTGGGGGGCACGTCCGCGGGGCTTTTCTTCATGGCTTGGGGTCTGGGCGAAAAGCGGCCGATTTTACGTAATGAAAAGCAAGGGCGCACGCGGCGCCCTTGCTCGTCCCTGCGGGCGCTGCCGCGTGTCAGCTGCCGCGCGTGACCGGGGCGGGCGCGCCGCGGCCGTACTCGCTCCACTTGCCCAGCTCCCACTTGGCAATGGCGTTGCGGTGCACTTCGTCCGGGCCGTCGGCAAAGCGCAGCGTGCGGGCGTTGGCGTAGGCATAGGCCAAGGGGAAGTCATCGCACAGGCCACCGCCGCCGTGGACTTGGATGGCCCAGTCGATGACCTCGCAGGCCATGGCGGGCGCCACCACCTTGATCATGGCGATCTCGGCCTTGGCGACCTTGTTGCCCACGGTGTCCATCATCCAGGCCGCCTTGAGAGTCAGCAGGCGCGCCATGTCGATGCGGCAGCGCGCCTCGGCGATGCGCTCTTGCGTCACGGTCTGCGCGGCAATCGGCTTGCCGAAGGCCACGCGGCTGCTGGCGCGCTTGCACATCAGCTCCAGTGCGCGCTCGGCCTGGCCGATCAGCCGCATGCAGTGGTGGATGCGCCCCGGGCCAAGGCGCCCCTGCGCGATCTCGAAGCCGCGGCCTTCGCCCAGCAGGATGTGGTCCACCGGCACGCGCACGTTGTCGAAGATGACCTCGGCGTGGCCGTGCGGCGCGTCGTCGTAGCCGAACACGCTCAGCGCGCGCACGATGGTGATGCCGGGAGTGTCCGCGGGCACCACGACCATGCTCTGCTGCGAGTGCCTGGGCGCCTCGGGATCGGTCTTGCCCATGGTGATGAAGACCTTGCAGCGCGGGTCGTTGGCGCCGCTGGTCCACCACTTGCGGCCATTGATGACGTAGTGGTCGCCGTCGCGTTCGATGCGCGTGGCGATGTTGGTGGCGTCGCTGGAGGCCACGTCCGGCTCGGTCATGGCGAACGCCGAGCGGATGCGGCCCTCCAGCAGCGGCTTGAGCCACTCGGCCTTGATGGCCTCGGAGCCGTAGCGGGCGATGGTCTCCATGTTGCCGGTGTCAGGCGCCGAGCAGTTGAAGACCTCGCTGGCCCAGACCACGCGGCCCATGATCTCTGCCAGCGGGGCGTACTCGGCGTTGGTGAGGCCTGCGCCGTGGTAGCCCGACGCCTCGGCCGTGTCCACGGGCATGAACAGGTTCCACAGGCCGGCGGCCTGGGCCTTGGGCTTGAGGTTCTCGATGGTCTTGAGCGGCTGCCAGCGGTTGCCGGCAACGGTGTTGGCGGCCATCTCCTTCGCATAGGCCTGCTCGGCGGGGTAGATGTGCTCGTCCATGAACTGCGTCAGGCGTGCCTGCAGTTCCCGGGTCTTGGGCGAGTAGTCGAAGTCCATGGTGGTTCCTCTTGCGTTGGGATGGGGTGGTGGGGTGGCTCAGCTGCGCTGGGCGAAGCGCCAGGCCAGCTCCGCCATGGGGCGGGCGGTGGCGCCGGCGGCCTTGGCCTGGGCGCTGGCGGCCGTGCCGGCCTCCACGCGCTTGGCGATGCCCTGCAGGATGGCGGCGATGCGGAACATGTTGTAGGCCAGGTAGAAGTTCCAGTCGGCGGCCAGCGTCTCGCTGTCGGTGATGCCGGTGCGCTGGCAGTAGCGCTGGATGTATTCGCTCTCGCAAGGGATGCCCAGGGCCGCCAGGTCCAGCCCGCCGATGCCGCGGCTCATGGCGTGCGGGATGTGCCAGCTCATGCAGTGGTAGGCGAAGTCGGCCAGCGGGTGGCCCAGCGTGGACAGTTCCCAGTCCAGCACGGCGATCACGCGCGGCTCGTCGGGGTGGAACATCAGGTTGTCCAGCCGGTAGTCGCCGTGCACGATGGCCACGCGGCTTTCGTCGCGCGCGCTGGCCGGCATGTGTGCGGGCAGCCAGTCCATCAGCTGGTCCATCTCGGGGATGGGCTGGGTGACGGAGGCCACGTACTGCTTGCTCCAGCGGCCGATCTGGCGCTCGAAATAGTTGCCCGGCTTGCCGTAGCTGCCCAGGCCCTGCGCGGCGAAATCCACCTGGTGCAGCGCGGCGATGACGCGGTTCATCTCGTCGTAGTGCGCCGCGCGCTCGGCGGGCTGCATGCCGGGCAGCGACTGGTCCCACAGCACGCGGCCCTGTAAAAACTCCATGATGTAGAACGCCCGGCCAATGACGGATTCGTCCTCGCACAGCGCCAGCATCCGGGGCACGGGCACGGGGGTGCCGGCCAGGCCGCTCATGACGGCGTATTCGCGCTCGATGGCATGGGCCGAGGGCAGCAGCTTGGCCACCGGGCCGGGCTTGGAGCGCATGACGTAGCTGCGCCCCGGGGTAATCAGCTTATAGGTGGGGTTGGACTGCCCGCCCTTGAACATCTCCACGCTGAGCGGCCCCGCAAAGCCGGGCACGTGCTGGGCCAGCCAGACGCTGAGCGCGTCGGTGTCGAAGGCGTGCTGGCCGGCGACGGGGCGGGTGCCGATGAAGTGGTCGAAATTGCTCATGGGTCCAGGCGTGCTTTCAATCAAAAATGTGAGCTTCTGGCGCTTGTGCAGCAACGGTTTGCATAAGATTTCATATCCAAAACGTGGGTGGGCAAGCGCTGGCAGCTATGCTTTTTGCTCAGACGGCCGACTCGGCCGCGTGCATCAGGGCAGGGCGGTCGCAGATCACCAGGCCCGCCGGCTCGATGCGGATGGTGCCCTCGCGCTCCATGCCCTTGAGCTCCTGGTTCACGCGCTGGCGCGAGGCGCCCAGCAGCTGCGCCAGCTCTTCCTGCGCCAGCTGCAGGCTGATGCGGATCTCGTCGCCATTGGCCAGGCTGGGCACGCCATAGCTGCGCACCAGGTGCAGGAGCTGCTTGGCCAGCCGGGCGCGCAAGGGCAGGGTGTTCAGGTCCTCCACCAGCCCGAACAGCACGCGGATGCGCCGCGAATGCAGGCGCAGGAGGGCGTCGTACAGCTCCACGTGCTGCGACAGGATTTTCTTGAAGTCGCCGCGCGCCACGCACACCGTGGTGGTGTCGCCATGCGCATAGGCATCGTGCGTGCGCTGCTCGCCGTCGAAGAACGCCACGTCGCCGAACCAGATGCCCGGCTCCACGTAGGTCAGCGTGATCTGCTTGCCCGAGATCGACGTCGAGCTGACCCGCACCGCGCCGCGGGCACAGGCGATCCACTCTTCGGGCGCATCGCCGCGCGCCGCGATCAGTGCGCCGTCCTTGAAGCGTTTGACGTAGGAGCATCTGAGGATGTCGTGCCGCAGAGACGGCGAAAGGGAGGAAAACCAGCGACCGGAATTGATCGCTTCACGTTCTTCGATCGTAAGAATGGGCTCGTTCATGGTCTGTCTTATGGGTGACTGAAAGGGCGATCCATGTCGCCTGGGGGACCGGCGTGCGCGCAGCTGGCCAGCGGCCGCTACAATGTCGGATTGGACAACACCATACAAGGACGAGAAAGGCGCTTTCGGTTATGACACCGCGAACTACCACGGAGACCCCCACCAGCCGCTAATGGCTGGCCGTTCGCGCCTGCACGAGACCCAAAGCCTTCTCTTCCCACTCGAAAAGCGCGGACCGTGTTCCGCGCTTTTTGCTTGTTGGTGACCGGCAAAAACAGAGCGCACACCGCATCCCGGACACCGACTGACAAGGAATACCCGACCATGATCCAGATCACGCTTCCCGACGGCTCGCAGCGCGACTTTCCCGGCCCCGTCACCGTGGCCGACGTGGCCGCCTCCATCGGCCCCGGCCTGGCCAAGGCCGCCCTGGCCGGCAAAGTGGGCCGCGGCGACGACGCCCGCGTGGTGGACACCAGCCACCTCATCACCGAAGACAGCGCGCTGGCCATCGTTACGGCCAAGGACGCCGACGGGCTGGACGTCATCCGCCACTCCACGGCCCACCTGCTGGCCTATGCGGTGAAGGAGCTGTTTCCGGACGCGCAGGTCACCATCGGGCCGGTGATCGACAACGGCTTCTATTACGACTTTTCATACAAGCGCCCCTTCACGCCCGAGGACCTGGCGGCCATCGAAAAGCGCATGGCAGAGCTCGCTGCCAAGGACGAGCCGGTGGCCCGCCGCGTGCTGCCGCGCGATGCGGCCGTTGAATACTTCAAGGGCCTGGGCGAGCACTACAAGGCCGAGATCATCGCCAGCATCCCGGCGGGCGAGGACGTGAGCCTGTACCGTGAAGGCAATTTCGAAGACCTGTGCCGCGGCCCGCACGTGCCCTCGACCGGCAAGCTCAAGCACTTCAAGCTGATGAAGGTGGCCGGTGCCTACTGGCGCGGCGACCACCGCAACGAGATGCTGCAGCGCATCTACGGCACGGCCTGGGCCAGCAAGGACGACCTGCAGCAGTACCTGACGATGCTGGAGGAAGCGGAAAAGCGCGACCACCGCAAGCTGGGCCGCGAGCTGGATCTGTTCCACATCGACGAACACTCGCCCGGCACGGTGTTCTGGCACCCCAAGGGCTGGCAGCTGTGGCAGCAGGTCGAGCAGTACATGCGCCGCGTGTACAGCGACAACGGCTACCAGGAGGTCAAGGGCCCGCAGATCCTGGACAAGTCGTTGTGGGAGAAGACGGGGCACTGGGACAAGTACCGCGAGAACATGTTCATCACGGAGAGCGAAAAGCGCGACTACGCCTTAAAGCCGATGAACTGCCCCGGCCACATCCTGATCTTCAAGCAGGGCATCAAGAGCTACCGCGACCTGCCGCTGCGCTACGGCGAATTCGGCAACTGCCACCGCAACGAACCCACGGGTGGCCTGCACGGCATCATGCGCGTGCGCGGCTTCACGCAGGACGACGGCCACGTCTTCTGTACCGAAGACCAGATCCAGCCGGAGGTGCTGGCCTTCACGCGACTGCTGCAACAGGTCTATGCCGACTTCGGCTTCACCGACATCATCTACAAGGTCGCCACGCGGCCCGAGGCGCGTATCGGCTCGGACGAGAGCTGGGACAAGGCCGAGGCGGCGCTGATCCACAGCCTGGAGGCTTCGGGCTGTGCGTTCGAGCTGTCGCCCGGCGAGGGGGCCTTCTATGGCCCCAAGATCGAGTACACGCTCAAGGACGCGCTGGGCCGGCAGTGGCAGTGCGGCACCATCCAGGTGGACTTTTCCATGCCCGAGCGGCTGGACGCCGAGTACGTCGGCGAGGACGGGGCGCGCCACCGGCCGGTGATGCTGCACCGCGCCATCGTCGGCAGCCTGGAGCGTTTCATCGGCATCCTGATCGAGCAGCACGCCGGCGCCATGCCCGCGTGGCTGGCGCCGGTGCAGGTGGCGGTGCTGAACATCACGGACGCGCAGCAGCAGTACTGTCGCGAAATTGCCGCAAAGCTGCAAAAAGCATTGCCGCATCAAAGCCTTAGAGTGGTGACCGACCTGCGCAACGAAAAGATCACGTATAAAATACGTGAGCATTCGCTGCAAAAGCTGCCCTATATCCTCGTCGCGGGCGACAAGGAAATGGCGGCCGGCACCGTGGCGGTGCGCGCCCGGGGTGGCAAAGACCTCGGTGTGATGTCCATCGACGCATTCGTCGAACTGATCGCACGGGACATCACCTCCAAAGCCTGATTCTTTGAGGGTCAACTACCGCTTTGAAGCGCACGGGTTGTGCGTCAGCAGCTATGCTTTTCGTAGCTTTTTACATAGAGGGTGAGAACCATCGCTACCGAATTTCGTGACCGCCGCCACCGCGAGGAGCGCAAGCACCGCCTGAACCGGGAAATCATGGCGCCTGAAGTACGCCTTTCCGGCCCCGAGAACGAGCCCCTGGGCATCGTCAGCCTGCAGGACGCCCTGCGCATGGCCGGCGAACTGGACGTGGACTTGGTGGAAATCGTCGCCACGGCTACGCCGCCCGTCTGTCGCCTGATGGACTACGGCAAGTTCAAGTACCAGGAGCAGAAGAAGGCAGCTGAGGCCAAGGCCAAGCAGACGGTCATCGAGATCAAGGAAGTGAAGTTCCGCCCCGGCACCGACGACGGCGACTACAACATCAAGATGCGCAACATCCGCCGTTTCCTGGCGGAGGGCGACAAGGTCAAGGTCACGCTGCGCTTTCGCGGCCGCGAGATCACGCACCAGGAAATTGGCATGGCGCTGCTCAACCGCCTGCGCGACGAGCTGGCCGACTCCATCCTGGTGGAGCAGTTTCCCAAGCTGGAAGGCCGCCAGATGATCATGATGATCGCCCCGGCGCGCAAGAAGCCGACTTCGGGCGGCAGCAAGCCGGCGGCCGAAGGCGCGCCAGCGGCATAAACGACAGGGTCTGGCTGGCAGCTTCTTTGCAAGAAGGGACTGCCGGCTGGCGGGCAGTGCTCGAAAGAGCGCTGTCACGCGGCGGGGTAACACCCGCCATGAAGAAGTGGCTCGGGGCCTGCAAGGTTGCACACAGTCGTGCAAACGCCTCACGAGCACAATCACAAGGAGCATTCATATGCCCAAAATGAAGACCAAGAGCAGCGCGAAGAAGCGTTTTCGCGTTCGTCCCGGTGGCACCGTCAAGCGCGGTCAAGCCTTCAAGCGTCACATCCTGACCAAGAAGACCACCAAAAACAAGCGCCACCTGCGTGGCATTGTGAACGTGCATGAAGGTGACATGGCTTCCATCGCAAAGATGCTGCCCATGGCCGGCCTGTAATTCACACTGACGAACAAGGAGAAAACACATGCCTCGCGTCAAACGTGGTGTAACGGCACGCGCCCGTCACAAAAAGGTTCTCGCACTGGCCAAGGGTTTCCGCGGCCGCCGTGGCAACGTCTATCGCATCGCCAAGCAGGCGGTGATGAAGGCGGGCCAGTACGCCTACCGTGACCGCCGCGCCAAGAAGCGCGTGTTCCGCCGACTGTGGATTGCCCGTATCAACGCCGCTTCCCGTGAACTGGGCCTGACCTACAGCCAGTTCACCAACGGCCTGAAGAAGGCAGCCATCGAGATCGACCGCAAGATGCTGGCCGACCTCGCGGTGCACGACAAAGCTGCCTTCGGCAGCATCGTGGAGCAAGTCAAGGCCAAGCTGGCCGCTTGAGTTGAGTTCACGAGCCGGCCGCTATCGTTTGCATAGCTGCCGGCGCGCCAACAGCAAGGGCTAGGGCTTGAAAAGGCACTAGCCCTTGTTTTTTCGCTTTTCGCAAAGAGCAACATGAACGAGTTGGATTCCCTGGTGACGAGTGCGCGCGAGTCGTTCGCGCGTTGTGCAACCCCGGCCGAGCTGGAAAACGCCAAGGCCCAGTTTCTGGGCAAGTCGGGCCGGCTGACCGAGCTGATGAAGGGCATGGCGCAGCTCTCGCCGGAGGACAAGAAAGCCCGCGGCGCGGCCATCAACGTGGCCAAGCAGGCCGTCGAGGCGGCTCTCACCGAGCGCCGTCAGCAGCTGCAGGACGCCGAGCTCGAGCGCCAGCTCCAGGCCGAGGCGCTGGACGTGACGCTGCCCGGGCGCCGGCGCGGGCGCGGCGGTCTGCACCCGGTGTCGCTGACTCTGGAGCGCATCGAGCAGATCTTCGGCTCCATGGGTTTCGACGTGGCCGACGGCCCGGAGATCGAGACCGACTGGTTCAACTTCACCGCATTGAACACGCCCGAAGACCACCCGGCGCGTTCCATGCACGACACCTTCTACGTCGAGGGCGGCAGCCCGCAGGCGCCGCACCTGCTGCGCACGCACACCAGCCCGATGCAGGTGCGCTACGCCGTGCAGCACGTCAAGCGCTACCGCCACCTCATTGACGCCGGCCAGGCCATGCCCGAGATCCGCGTCATCGCCCCGGGCCGCACCTACCGCGTGGATTCGGACGCCACGCACTCGCCCATGTTCCACCAGTGCGAGGGCCTGTGGATCGGCGAGAACGTGAGCTTCAAGGACCTGAAGGTCGTGTTCACCGACTTCTGCCGGACGTTCTTCGAGAGTGACGACCTGGTGCTGCGCTTTCGCCCCAGCTTCTTCCCCTTCACCGAGCCCAGCGCCGAGATCGATATCCAGTTCCAGACCGGCCCGCTGGCCGGGCGCTGGCTGGAGGTGTCGGGCTCCGGCCAGGTGCACCCCAACGTGGTGCGCAACATGGGGCTCGACCCGGAGCGCTACATCGGCTTCGCCTTCGGCATGGGGCCGGACCGGCTGACCATGCTGCGCTACGGCGTGAACGACCTGCGCCTGTTCTTCGACGGCGACATTCGCTTCCTGTCGCAGTTCCAGTAAACGCCATTGCTGCGAAAAAGTGAGCTGCTGGCGCTTGATGTGCCTGGGTTTGCGATGGTTTGCATGCTGAAAGCCGCATGGGCCAAGCGCAAGCAGCTCCTGTTTTGAGAGCGAACGCCTAGAAAGAAGAAACGACCATGCAATTTCCCGAATCCTGGTTGCGCGAGTTCTGCAACCCGCCCCTGAGCACGCAGGAACTGGCCGACACCCTGACCATGGCCGGCCTGGAGGTCGAGGAGCTGCGCCCCGTCGCTCCGCCGTTCACGAAGATCGTGGTGGGCGAGATCAAGACCGCCGAGCAGCATCCCAACGCCGACCGCCTGCGCGTGTGCCAGGTGGATGTGGGCGGGCCGGAGCTTCTGAACATCGTCTGCGGTGCACCCAACGCCCGCGTGGGCATCCGCGTGCCCTGCGCGCTGGTGGGCGCCGAGCTGCCCCCGGGCGAGGACGGCAAGCCCTTTGTCATCAAGGTTGGCAAGCTGCGCGGCGTGGAAAGCCAAGGCATGCTGTGCTCGGCGCGCGAACTGCAACTGTCCGACGACCACGGCGGCCTGCTGGAGCTGGCGGAAGACGCCCCGCTGGGCCGGGACATCCGCCAGCACCTGTTGCTGGACGACACGCTGTTCACCCTGAAGCTCACGCCCAACCTGGCGCACGCGCTCAGCGTCTATGGCGTGGCGCGCGAGGTGGCCGCGCTGACCGGCGCGCCCCTGCTGCGCCCCGAATTCCCGCAGCTGGCCACGCAGAGCGACGAACGCCTGCCTGTGCGCATCGCCGCCCCCGACCTGTGCGGCCGCTTTTCCGGTCGCATCGTGCGCGGCGTGAACCCGCGTGCGCTCACCCCCCAGTGGATGGTGGACCGCCTGGCGCGCTGCGGCCAGCGCAGCGTGGCGCCGCTGGTGGACATCTCCAACTACGTCATGTTCGAGCTGGGCCGGCCCTCGCACATCTTCGACCTGGACAAGATCCAGGGCGGCCTGGAGGTGCGCTGGGGCAGGGCGGGCGAAGCGCTCACGCTGCTCAACGGCAATACCGTCACGGTGGACGAGAAGGTCGGCGTGATCGCCGATGCCGCGCAGGTGGAGTCGCTGGCCGGCATCATGGGCGGCGACGCCACGGCCGTGGGCGACGACACGAAGAACATCTATGTCGAGGCCGCCTTCTGGTGGCCGGCGGCGATCGCCGGCCGCTCGCGCCGCTACAACTTCTCCACCGACGCCGGCCACCGCTTCGAGCGCGGCGTGGACCCGGAAGGCACGGTGGAGCACATCGAGCGCATCACCCAGCTCATCCTGCACATCTGCGGCACGCCCGAGACCACCGTCGGCCCGCTCGACGATCACCGCGTGAACATGCCCAAGGCAGAACCCGTGCGCCTGCGCGTGGCGCGCGCGGCCAAGGTCATCGGCATGCCTTTGACCGAGGCGCAGTGCGTGCAGGCGCTGCAGCGCCTGGGCCTGGCCTTGCAGCACGCCGATGGCGTGATCACCGTCACCCCGCCGTCCTACCGCTTCGATCTGCGCCTGGAAGAAGACCTGATCGAAGAGGTGGCCCGCCTGGTCGGCTACGAGCAGCTGCCCACCACGCCGCCGCTGGCGCCCATCACCGCGCGCGTGCCGCCTGAAGCGCGCCGCAGCAGCTTTGCCGTGCGCCGCGAGCTGGCGGCCCTGGGCTACCAGGAAACCATCAACTTCAGCTTCGTCGAAGAAAGCTGGGAGCGCGAGCTGGCCGGCAACGACGCGGCCATCCGCCTGCTCAACCCCATCGCCAGCCACCTGAGCGTGATGCGCTCGTCGCTGCTGGGCTCACTGCTGCAGGTGCTGAAGTTCAACCTGGACCGCAAGGCGCCGCGCGTGCGCGTGTTCGAGATCGGCCGCGTGTTCGCCCGCGATGCCAGCGTGCCCGCCAGCGACAGCTCGGTGGAGGGCATCTCCCAGCCCATGCGTGTGGCCGGCCTGGCCTATGGCGCGGTGGACACGCTGCAGTGGGGCACCAAGGACCGCGCCGCGGACTTCTTCGACGCCAAGGGCGACGTGCAGGCGCTGCTGGCGCCGCTGGTGCCGACCTTCGAGCCGGCCGAGCACCCGGCGCTGCACCCCGGCCGCTGCGCCCGCGTGCTGCTGGACGGCCAGCCCATTGGCTTCGTCGGCGAGCTGCACCCGCGCTGGCGCCAGTCCTGGGAGCTGCCCGCTGCGCCCGTGCTGTTCGAGCTGGCGCTGGACGCCGCCCTGCGCCGCTGCGTGCCGCAGTTCGAGTCCGTGGCGCGCCGCCAGCCGGTGGAGCGCGACATCGCCGTGGTGGTGGCCGAGCGTGTATCGCATACCCAGGTCATGCAGGCGGTGCGCGGTGCGCTGCCGGCCAGCCTGCTGCGCTCGGCCGTGCTGTTTGACGTGTTCCGTCCCCAGCCCGAGCGCGCCGGCCAGCCCGGCGCCCTGGCCGTGGGCGAGAAGAGCCTGGCCATCCGCCTGACGCTGTCCAGCGACAGCGCCGCGCTGCAGGACGCCGAGATCGACGCGGCCGTGCAAAGCGTGGTCCAGGCCCTGGCCCAGCACACCGGAGCGCGGCTGCGATGAGTGGCGCCATGCACGACGACGACACCGCAGAGCGCCGCCCGCTGCCGCTGATGGAGCTGGCCGTGCAGAGCCTGGAATCGCCCGCGCTGACCAAGGCGCAGCTGGCCGAGTTGCTGTTCGAGCAGATCGGCCTGAACAAGCGCGAGTCCAAGGACATGGTGGACGCCTTCTTTGACCTGATCGCCCAGCGCTTGGTGGACGGCGAGGACGTCAAGCTGTCGGGCTTCGGCAACTTCCAGATCCGCGTGAAGGCGCCGCGCCCGGGCCGCAACCCGCGCACCGGCGAGTCCATCCCCATCGAGGCGCGCCGCGTGGTGACCTTCCATGCCAGCAGCAAGCTCAAGGAGCAGCTGCAGGAGCTGGGGGGCGACAAGGTCTGAATACCCCAGGGCGTATCTGCCACAGGTGCGCTACCCTTGAAGGCCCCGCGGCCCCTCTCTACTGCCTGACCTCATGAGCAACGCGCTGCCCCCCATTCCTGCCAAGCGCTACTTCACCATCGGTGAGGTGGCCCAGCTGTGCGGCGTCAAGCCGCACGTGCTGCGCTACTGGGAGCAGGAGTTCAGCCAGCTGCGGCCCATGAAGCGCCGGGGCAATCGGCGCTACTACCAGCACCACGAGGTGCTGATGATCCGCCGCATCCGCGAACTGCTGTATGAGCAGGGCTTCACCATCATCGGGGCGCGCAACCGCCTTGGCGAACTGGCCCAGGCGGCGAGGGCGCCTGCTTCGACTGCTTCCGCAGAAATGCAGGCCGATGCCGGAGAGAACATCCTGGCGGCCACACTGGTTCCGTCCATCGTCCCGCTGGAGCTGGCAGGCCAGGATGCCCCGGGCCGGGCCGCTGCCGTCGATCCGGCACTGCTGCGCAGGGAGCTCGAAGAAATTCGCGCGATTCTTTTCTGAGGCCGTTTTTTCTGCATATAATCGAGGTCTTGTCGGCGTGTAGCGCAGCCTGGTAGCGCACTTGCATGGGGTGCAAGGGGTCGCGAGTTCGAATCCCGCCACGCCGACCATTTTCAAAAGAATTGCCGACTCCTTCAGGAGTCGGCAATCAAAAGACCTAGGCGCGTAGCTCAGCTGGTTAGAGCACCACCTTGACATGGTGGGGGTCGTTGGTTCGAGTCCAATCGCGCCTACCAACTTTCCCGTTTGAAGGAAGCCAGCCTTCAACAATCCGGGGACAGTTGGGAATACCAGATATTCAAAATCATTCAAAGCCGTCCAGCAATGGGCGGCTTTTCTTTTTCCGCGTCGCCTTTTATTCCAGGACGGCAGAGGATGGCTCCTTGGCGTGAAACCGAAACTGAAGGCGAAGTGGGCTTTGCGCCAAAATAAAAAAGGGCCACGACAGCGTCGTAGCCCTTTGATTCATTGCCTGGCGGAGAGGGCGGGATTCGAACCCGCGGTGGGCTATTAACCCACACACGCTTTCCAGGCGTGCGACTTAAACCGCTCATCCACCTCTCCGAAGCCCGCGATTGTAGCAGGACTTATGCCTGTGCCGAGCAATTTTGCAGCCGTCGCCCGCGGTAGGCTCGCGTGATGTGGACTCATCCGTGGTGGGCTGGACTGGCAATGGCTGCTGCTGCCGGGCTGGTGGCGCTGGCAGTCGATGCCCTGTGGGGCGAGCCGCCGGCGTGGGCCCATCCGGTCGTGTGGATGGGGCGTGCGCTGGGCGCGCTGGGCACGCGCATCGCGCCTGGCGACCTGCGGCGGCGCGACTACCCGGCTTTCTGGGCTGCAGCCCTTGTCTGGTGCGTGCTGGCAGCTCTGGTTTTGATAGTGGCCGGCAGCCTGCAATGGTTGCTGCTGCACCACCTGCCGCCCTGGCTTGCAGCGCTGGCTCTGGGAGGGCTGCTCAAGCCCCTGCTGGCTTGGCGGATGCTGCACGCGGAGGTGCAGGCGGTCGAGGAGGCTCTCGCTGAATCGCTGCAGGCCGGCCGCGAGCGCCTGGCCTGGCTGGTCAGCCGCGACACGGCGGCGCTCAGCGCGGCAGAAGTGCGCGAAAGCGCCATCGAATCCCTGGCCGAGAACCTGAGCGACTCCGTCGTGGCGCCGCTCGTGTGGTTTGCCCTGCTGGGCCTGCCGGGCGCGGCGCTGTACCGCTTTGCCAATACGGCGGACGCCATGTGGGGCTACCCTGGCTGGCGCGGCCAGGGCGCGGCGCGGCGGCATTGGCAGTGGGCTGGCAAGTGGGCGGCGCGTGCGGACGACGCCCTGAGCTGGCTGCCCGCGCGGCTGACGGCGGCGCTGCTGCTCGTGACGGCCGCCCGCCGCGTGCCTGCTGCCGGCCTGCGCCGCGACGCCCGCGCCACCCCGTCGCCCAACGGCGGCTGGCCCATGGGCGCCATGGCCCGGCTGCTGGATGTGCGCCTGGGCAAGCCGGGCGCCTATGTGCTCAACCCGCAGGGCCAGCCGCCCCAGTCGGCGCACATGGCGCTGGCGCTGGTCCATGCAAGAAATGTGGTCCGGGCCCTTGCCTGCATTGCGCTGGCAGCTATGATTTTTGCTTTTCTGACCTGGATGCGCCTTTGACTGCCCCCGAGCACGGCGGCCCCGATGCCCTCGGCGTGCCGCTGCATGACTTTTCCACCAACGCCAATGCCTGCGGCCCGTGCCCGGTGACGCTGGCCGCCCTGGCGCAGGCCGATCGCAGCCGCTACCCCGACCCGGCCTACACCGCGCTGACCGAGGCGCTGGCCGCCTTCCACCAGGTGGACACACCGCGCATCGTGCTGGCCGCCAGCGCCAGCGAATGCATCCACCGCATCAGCGCCGTGGCCGCGCGCAGCGGCGTGCGCCGCGCCGTGGTGCCTGCGCACGGCTACGGCGACTACGCCCGCGCCGCGGCGATCTGGGGCCTGGTTTGCAACCCGGCTCCGCTGGACGATGACGCGGCCCTGCACTGGGCCTGCGAGCCTGCCAGCCCGCTGGGCGGGGCCGACGCGCAGCTGCCGGGCTGGGCCGCCCGGCCCGGCGCCTGGCAGGTGCTGGATTGCGCCTATGCCCCGCTGCGGCTGGACGGCCCGGGCGGCGCCGCGCTCCTGCCGCCGCATGTCTGGCAGCTGTGGTCGCCCAACAAGGCCCTGGGGCTGACGGGCGTGCGCGCGGCCTATGCCATCGCCCCGGCTGCTGCCGTGCAAGGCGGCACGGCGCAGCGCCTGCGCGCACTCAGCCCTTCGTGGCCCATCGGGGCAGAGGGCGTGGCGTTGCTCCATTCGTGGGTGCAGCCCGAGACCCAGCACTGGCTGGCCCGCACGCTGCCCACCCTGCGCCAATGGAAGGCCGACCAGCTGCGGCTGTGCGAGCGCCTGGGCTGGCCGGTGCTGCCCGGCAGCCTGGCCAACTTCTTCACCGCGCTGCTGGCGCCGGGCGAGGGCGCGCCGCTGCTGGCCGCGTTGCGCGCGCAGGGGGTCAAGCTGCGCGACTGCGCCTCGTTCGGGCTGCCCGGCCATGTCCGGCTGGGCGTGCTGCCGCCGGCCTCGCAAGAGGCGTTGCACCGCGCCTGGCACAGCTACCATTGCGGCACATGACTGACCAATCTTTGCCGCTGCGGCGGGTGGATGTGCGGCGCTACGTCACCCCTCTGCGCGAGGGCGGCTCGCTGCCGGCCGTGGTCGAGGCAGACGACCTGGGCCTGTACGTGCTCAAGTTCCGCGGCGCCGGGCAGGGCGTGCGTGCGCTGATGGCCGAGATCATCTGCGCCCGCCTGGCCGGGGCGCTGGGCCTGGCCCTGCCCGAGGTCGTACTGGCCGAGCTGGACGCCGAGCTGGCCCGCACCGAGCCCGACCCGGAGATCCAGGACCTGATCCGCGCCAGCGCCGGCCCGAACGTGGCGCTGGACTACCTGCCCGGTGCCATCAATTTCGACCCGGCCGCCGACCACGTGTCGTCCGACTTCGCCTCGCGCCTGGTCTGGTTCGACACGCTGGTCAGCAACGTGGACCGCACCGCCCGCAACACCAACCTGCTCGTCTGGCAGGGCCAGCCCTGGCTGATCGACCATGGTGCCTGCCTGACCTTCCACCACGCCTGGAACGGCGCGGTGGCGGACCCCGGCAAGCCCTTTGCCCCCATAGCAGATCACGTGTTGCTGCCCGGCGCCACGGCCCTGGCGCAGGTGGACGGGCCGCTGGCCGAGCGCTTGACGCCCGCCGTGCTGCAGGCAGCCCTGGCGGCCGTGCCCGACAGCTTTCTGGTACAGGCAGCCGGGCAGGGCGCCGCAACCCTGGCCGAGCCGGCGCTGCACCGCCAGGCCTATGTGCAGTACTTCCAGGCGCGCCTGGCCGATCGCCGCCGCTGGGTGCAAGGAGCCATCGATGCCCGCGGCTGAGTTGTTCGACTACGCCATCGTGCGCGTCGTGCCGCGCGTGGAGCGGGGCGAATTCATCAACGTGGGCGCCATCGTCTCGTGCCAGCGCACCGGCTATCTGGCGGCCGCGGCCGAGCTGGACGAGGCCCGCCTGCACGCGCTGGACCCCTGGGCCGACCCGGCCCTGGTGCGCCGCCACCTGGCGGCCCTGCAGGCCATCTGCGCGGGCGCACCGGGCGCCGGCCCCATCGCGCAGCTGCCGCACCGCGCGCGCTTTCACTGGCTGACGGCACGGCGCAGCAGCATCCTGCAGACCTCGCCCGTACACACCGGCCGCTGCGACGACATGGCCGCCATGCTGGCGCACCTGATGCAGCGCATGGTGCGCCCGCTGCCCCTGCGCGGCGCGCACGAAACGCGCGAAGCGCACCAAACGCGCGAGGCGGTGGCATGACGGCGCGCTGCATCATGGTGCTGGGCACCAGCAGCGGCGCGGGCAAGAGCTGGCTGGCCACCGCGCTGTGCCGCTGGTATGCCAACCAGGGCCTGAAGGTGGCGCCCTTCAAGGCGCAGAACATGAGCAACAACGCCCGCGTGGTAGCCACGCCGCAGGGCGAGTATGGCGAGATCGGCAGCGCCCAGTACTTCCAGGCCCTGGCCGCGCGCGCCGTGCCCGACGTGCGCATGAACCCGCTGCTGCTCAAGCCCGAAGCCGACACCAAAAGCCAGGTGGTGCTGCTGGGGCGCGTGAACCGCGAGTTGACGCAGGTGCCCTGGCGCGAGCGCAGCCGCCATGTGTGGCCAATGCTGGCCCAGGCGCTGGACAGCCTGCGCGAAGAAAACGACGTGGTGGTGATCGAAGGCGCCGGCTCGCCCGCCGAGATCAACCTGCGCACCAGCGACGTGGTCAACATGCGGGTGGCGCAGCATGCAGGCGCGCGCTGCCTGCTGGTGGCCGACATCGACCGCGGCGGCGCTTTTGCCCACCTGTTTGGCACCTGGGCGCTGCTGCCCCAGGCCGACCGCGAGCTGATCCGCGGCTTCGTGCTGAACAAATTCCGGGGCGACGCCACGCTGCTGGCCCCGGCGCCGCAGATGCTGCACGAGCAGACCGGCGTGCCGGTGGTGGCCACCATCCCCATGCAATACGGCCATGGCCTGCCCGAAGAGGACGGCCTGTACGAAGGCAGCCTGCGCACGGCGGCCGGCGCCGTGCACACGCGGGTGGCCATCGCCGCCTACCCGCGCGCCAGCAACCTGGACGAATTCGCACCGCTGCAGTCCGCCGGCGGCGTGCGCGTGGTCTGGGCGCGCAGCCCGGCCGAGCTGGAGGGCGCGGACTGGGTCATCCTGCCCGGCAGCAAGGCCACCGCCGCCGACCTGGCCTGGCTGCGCGCGCAGGGCCTGGACGGCGCCATCGCCCGCCACGCCGGCGCCGGCGGCCGCGTGCTGGGCGTATGCGGCGGCCTGCAGATGCTGGGCGAGGCGCTGATCGACACCGTGGGCGTGGACGGCAACGGCCCCGGCCTGGGACTGCTGCCGCTGGTCACCAGTTTTGAGGCCACCAAAACCGTGCTGAGCACCCGGGCGCGCTTTGGCAACGCGGCCGGCGCCTGGCAGGCCCTGGCCGGCGTGCCCGTGCAGGGCTACGAAATCCATCACGGCCAGACGGCCCAGCACCCGGCCATGGCCGCCAACGGCGACCTGGCGCGCGAGCTGATCCCCGGCCTGGCCTGGCAAAACGGCGCGGGCAACGTGCTGGGCGTGTACCTGCACGGCCTGTTTGAGAACGCCGCCGTGCTGCAGGCCCTGCTGGGCGGCAGCGTGCAGACGCTGGATGCTGCCTTCGAGCGCATGGCGGCAGGGGTCGGACGCTGGTTCGACACGCGGATATTGCGGCTGTAAGGCCTGCCTGAAATATGAATAAAAAAGGGCTCCAGCGCTTGATGGGCAAGCGCTGGCAGCTATTGTTTAAATAGCAAACCAAGGTCTATGAACACCCTTCCCGCCATCCCCTCCATCGCCGACGCAGCGCTCGCCGCGCGGCTGCAGTCCCTCATCGACCACAAGACCAAGCCCCTGGGCTCGCTGGGCCGGCTGGAGGCGCTGGCCGTGCGCATCGGCCTCATCCTGGGCAGCGAGGCGCCCGAGCTGCACGCCCCGCAGGTGCTGGTGTGCGCGGCCGACCATGGCCTGGCGGCGCGCGGCGTGTCGGCCTTTCCCAGCGACGTGACGTGGCAGATGGTGCACAACTTCGTCACCGGCGGCGCGGCGGTGAGCGTGCTGGCGCGCCAGCATGGCCTGGGCCTCACGGTGGTGGACTGCGGCGTGCGCCACGACTTCGCGCCGTACCCCGGCCTGGTGGTACGCAAGATTGCGCCAGGCACGCAGGACGCCAGCGCCGGCCCGGCCATGACCGCGGCGCAGTGCGCACACGCCATGGCCAATGGCCGCGAGGTGGTCGCGGCACTGCCTGGCAACGCGCTGCTGCTGGGCGAGATGGGCATTGGCAACACCTCCAGCGCCGCGCTGCTGCTGGCGCGGCTGACGGACACCGACGTGGCCGACTGCGCCGGCCCCGGCACCGGCCTGGACGCAGCGGGCGTGGCGCGCAAGGTGGCCGTGCTGCGCCAGGCGCTGGCGGCCAATGCCGCGGCGCGCGAGCCCCTGGATGCGCTGGCCGCCCTGGGCGGCTTTGAGATCGCCACGCTGGTGGGCGCCGTGTTGCAGGCAGCGGCCGAGCGGCGCGTCATCGTGGTCGATGGCTTCATCACCAGCGCGGCGGTGCTGGTGGCGGCGCGCCTGGCCCCGGCCGTGCTGCAGCGCTGCGTGTTCTCGCACCAGTCCCAGGAGCCCGGCCACCTGCGCATGCTGGCGGCCCTGCAGGCCGAGCCGCTGCTGGAGCTGGGTTTGCGCCTGGGCGAGGGCTCGGGCGCGGCGCTGGCCTGGCCGCTGCTGGCTTCGGCCTGCGCCATCCTGCGGGAGATGGCGAGCTTTGAATCGGCAGGGGTGGCGCAGCGCACGTAGGCGCGCGACCAGGGCCCGGGAGCGGGCCGGTCAGGCCGTCAACC
Source organism: Pulveribacter suum (assembly GCF_003013695.1). Taxonomy (GTDB): domain Bacteria; phylum Pseudomonadota; class Gammaproteobacteria; order Burkholderiales; family Burkholderiaceae_C; genus Melaminivora; species Melaminivora suum. Next base: position 1,966,995 of record NZ_CP027792.1, read on the forward strand.
TACACAGGTCCGGTCGCGCCCCTGCGCCTTGGCCTGGTACAGGGCGGCATCAGCACGCGCCAGCATGCCGTCGATGGAGTCTGCGGCGCCCTGCCACTCGGTCACGCCGATGCTGACCTTGCAGTCCAGCGGGTGGCCCGAGGCCAGGGCCGCGCGCATGCGCCCGGCAAGCGCCGTGGCGGCCTGGGCGTCGGTGCCCGGCAACAGCACGAGAAACTCTTCGCCGCCATAGCGGCCCAGCCGGTCCGTGCGGCGCAGCACGCCGCGCAGGGTGTGGGCAAAATGCGCCAGCACCCGGTCGCCGTGCTGGTGCCCGTGGTTGTCGTTGATGGCCTTGAAATGGTCCAGGTCCAGCATCATCAGGCTGAAGGGCCGGGGCTGGCGCAGGCTGCGGTCCTGCTCGTCCTGGCACAGCGCCAGGATGGCCCTGCGGTTCAGCGCCTCCGTCAGGCTGTCGTGCGCGGCCAGGTGCTCGAACTCGCTGCGTACGCGGTCGGTTGCCATCAACAACGCGCCGATGGACAGGGTCAGCACAGTCATGACGAAGGCGCCGATGTAGAACGTCTGCACGCTGGACGGCTCCATCAGGCCTTCTATCTGCCTGGCGGTCATTGCGGACTGCATGCGCACCAGCAGGATCACCAGATGCACCGACAGCGTGAGCTGCACCAGGCGCGTGGGCAGGCGCCGCGTGCCGTGGCGCCACAGCACCACCAGCGTCCAGGCGTGCAGTGCAGCAATGGCAGCGCTGACCACGACAACCCGCGCGACGTAAGACGGAGCGCCCCAGGTAAACCAGCCCAGCGCGCCCATCAGCAGCGCGAAGGCGCCTAGCAGCGCACGCACGGGAGCGGGCCGATCCAGAAAATACAGGCAGCCCAGGTGAAACAGCCCGAAGCCCGCCAGCACGCCTGCGTTGGCCAGCCACAGCATCACCTCGGTTCTGCCCGGGACCAGGTACAGGAATGCCCCGACGATCCACACCGCCGGCATGAGCGCCCATTCGCGCAGGCCGTGGATGGTGCGCGGGTATTGCCGCCACATGAACCCCAGCACGGCGCCCATCACCAGCGCCATGAAGTTGGCCATGATGATCAGCGATCGGGGGTCGAGGGAGCTCATGGAGACGGCGGCTGCGGGCGTGGAAAAGCGTGCCAGTGTAGAGGCTGGCCGCGCATCGCCGGGCCGGGCTGGTTCCGTGTGGGTCAAAAGCGGGTCTGGGGCGCGCAGGTCAAGCGCTGGCAGCTATGCTTTCGATAGCGTCCACGGCTCAGCGTGGCGGCGGCGTCTTGGGCTCGTAGTCGCACCAGCGCGCGACGCTGCATTCCCAGCAGCGCGGCTTGCGCGCCTGGCAGACGTAGCGCCCGTGCAGCAGCAGCCAGTGGTGCGAGTCGGGCAGGAACTCCGGCGGCACGCGTCGCAACAGGCTGAGCTCCACCGCCAGCGGCGTGGCGCCGGGCGCCAGGCCCGTGCGGTTGGACACGCGCAGGATGTGCGTGTCCACCGCCACCGCGGCTTCGCCGAAGGCCGTGTTCAACACCACGTTGGCCGTCTTGCGGCCCACGCCGGGCAGGGCCTCCAGCGCCTCGCGCGTGCGCGGCACCTGGCCGCCATGGCGCTCGATCAGCAGCTGGCAGGTGGCCAGCAGGTAGCGCGTCTTGTTGCGGTACAGGTTGATGGTGCGCAGGTAGCCCTCCAGCACCTCGGGGCCCAGCGCCAGGATGGCCTGCGGCGTGCCGGCGACGGGAAACAGCCGCCGCGTGGCCTTGTTCACGCTCACGTCCGTGGCCTGGGCCGAGAGCAGCACCGCGGCCAGCAGCTCGAACACGGTGGTGTACTCCAGCTCCGTCGTGGGATGGGGATTGGCAGCCCGCAAGGTGGCGAAAAAGGGAGCGACGGCGCTGTCTTTCATGGCGCCCGATTGTGGCGCGCCCGCCCGGCCCGCAGGAAACCTGTGCAACGATTGGCGACAATGCCGGCTGCACCTTCGCGCCACCTCCCTTTCTTCATCGCCGCTGCTATGCCGATTGCCTTTGCCGACCGCCTGAACAACGTAGAGACCTCCGCCATCCGCGAGCTGTTCAAGCTGCTGGGCAAGCCCGGCATCATCAGCTTCGCCGGCGGCTTTCCCGACAGCGCCATGTTCGACGTGGACGGCATCCGCGAGGCCGCCAACCGCGCCCTGGCCGACGAGCCCGGCGCCGCGCTGCAATACGGCGCCACCGAGGGCTACCAGCCGCTGCGCGAGCAGCTGGCCGCCTTCATGGCAGGCAAGGGCGCACAGGCCGTGGCGCCGGACAACCTGATCGTCACCACCGGCAGCCAGCAGGCGCTGGACCTGCTGGGCAAGACGCTCATCAGCCCGGGCGACAAGGTCATCGTGGAAGGGCCCACCTTCCTGGCCACCATCCAGTGCTTTCGCCTGTACGGCGCCGAGCTGATCAGCGCGCCCGTCGATGGCGACGGCGTGAAGACCGACGAGCTGGAAAGGCTCATCGCCGAGCACAAGCCGAAGTTCGTCTATCTGATTCCCACCTTTGGCAACCCCAGCGGCGCGCTGCTCAGCGCCGAGCGCCGCCAGGCCGTGCTGGAGATGGCCGTGCGGCACCAGACGCTGATCGTCGAGGACGACCCGTATGGCGACCTGTACTTCGGCGCCGCGCCGCCGCCCAGCCTGCTGGCCCTGTCGGCCGGCGTGCCCGGCAGCCGCGAGCTGCTGGTGCATTGCGGCTCGTTGAGCAAGGTGCTGTCGCCCGGCCTGCGCGTGGGCTGGCTCATCGCCCCGGCCGAGCTGCTGGCCAAGGCCACCATGTGCAAGCAGTTCTCGGACGCGCACACCAGCACCTTCGCCCAGGCCACGGCGGCCCAGTACCTCAAGGCAGGGCGCATGCCGGCCACGCTGGCCCGCGTGCGCCAGGTCTATGCCGAGCGCGCCCAGGCCATGGGCGACGCGCTGCGCCGCGAGCTGGGCGATGCGATTGATTTCGTGCCGCCGCAGGGCGGGCTGTTCGTCTGGGCGCGGCTGACGGGCGCAGGCGGCAAGGTGGCGGACGGCAACGTTTTTGCCAAGCGCGCCATCGAGCAGGGCGTGGCCTTTGTGCCCGGCACGCCGTTTTACTGCGCCCACCCCGACCACGCCACGCTGCGCCTGTCGTTTGCCACGGCCGACGTGGACAAGATCCGCGAGGGCGTGGTGCGCCTGGGCCAGGCCCTGGCTGGATGAGCGCCATGGCCAGCACCGACGAGCGCCTGCAGGCGCTGGAGATCAAGGCGGCCTACGCCGAGGACCTGCTGGACGAGCTGAACCTGGCGCTGTACCGCCAGCAGCAGCTGGTCGAGCGCCTGCAGCAGGAGCTGGGCGAGCTGCGCCGGCGCGTGCCCGACGGCGACGCCGGGCCGCGCAACCTGCGCGACGAGCTGCCCCCGCACTACTGAAACCGCGTTTCCCTCCCAAGCCATGTACCCCTTCGTTTTCGCGCTGCACGTGCTGGCCGCCACCATCTGGACCGGCGGGCACCTGGTGCTGGCGCTGGCCGTGCTGCCCCGGGCGCTGCGCACGCGCTCGCCGCAGACCCTGCTGCAATTCGAGCAAACCTATGAGCACGTGGGCATGGCGGCGCTGGCGATCCAGGTAGCCACCGGGCTGTGGATGGCGCTGCAGCTGGTGCCCGACTGGGGCCAGTGGTTCAGCCCCGACACGTCGATGGAACGGGCCGTATCGCTGAAGCTGGCCCTGCTGGCGGCCACCGCGCTGGTGGCGGCGCACGCGCGGGCGCGCGTCATCCCGAAGTTGAGCGCGCAGACCCTGCCGCTGATGGCCTGGCACGTGGGCGCCGTCACGCTGCTGGGTGTGGGCTTCGTGCTGACCGGCGTGGCCTTTCGCTACGGTGGGATCGGCGGCTGATGGACATCCCCGGGCTGGACCCGGAGCGCCTGGCGCTGCTGCTCGAGCGCAAGATGCCGTTTGGCAAGCACCAGGGCCTGGTCATTGCCGACCTGCCGGCCAACTACCTGCACTGGTTTGCCCGCGAGGGCTTTCCGCGCGGCGAGATCGGCCAGCTGCTGGCGCTGATGTATGAGCTGGACCACAACGGCCTGCGCGAACTGCTGGCGCCGCTGCAGGCAGCCAGAAGAAATCAAAAACCATAGCTGCCAGCGCTTGCCCCATAAGCGCTGAAGGCCTAAAACACTCTCAACCCGAGGAGCACGCCGCAGGGCGGTTTCTCTCTAGGATTCTCATGCGCAAGACATTTCAGCTGCATATCGAAGGCAAGCACCCCGACCGTGTTCTGGACGCCACCAAGCACGCCGTGCGCAAGTACCTGCGGCGCGAGCGCGGGCGCCCGCTGCCCAGCGGCGTGGACTACTGGGGCTTCGATTGCAAGTTCGGCCCGAGTGCAGAGAGCGCCGTGGAAGTGCCCGTGGGCGCGCTGATCCAGCGCATCGACGACTTGGCGCGCGAGGGCGGGACGCAGTGCTATGTGGAAATCCTGGCCTGCCACGGGCATTGGCAGGCGCCACCGGCCAAGGACGCCGCCGAGCCTGGCGCCGACGACTGAGCCGCCGTCAGTCCTTGGCCGCCGCCTCCTTGGCGGCCGCCGCGGCGCGCAGCTTGTCCTTTTTGCTGGGGCGCTTGCCCTTGATGCCGCCCGTGCCCTGCGGGTCGGTGGCGGGCGCGGGCGCAGCGGTTTCGGTGGGCTCGAAGCCCGGCACCTGCTCACGCGGCAGGGCCAGGCCCTGGCGCTTTTCGATCAGGCGCAAATGCGGCTCGGCGGCGGCCGTCACGAAGCTCACGGCCATGCCAGCCTCGCCTGCGCGGCCCGTGCGGCCGATGCGGTGCACGTAGTCCACCGCAGAGCGGGGCAGGTCGTAATTGACCACGGCGGGCAGCTGCGCGATGTCGATACCGCGCGCGGCCAGGTCGGTGGTCACCAGCACCTGCCAGCGTTCATCCTTGAAGTCCTGCAGCGCCCGGCGGCGCGCGCCCTGGCTCAGGCCGCCGTGCAGGGGCGTGGCGTAGATGCCGGCCTGGTAGAGCTTGGCCGCCACATGGTCGGCCGCGTACTGCGTGGCCACGAACACCAGCACCCGCGACCAGTCGTGCTGCTGGATGAGGTGGCGCAGCAGCTGCGTGCGGCGGCTGGCGTCCACCGCAATGGCGCGCTGGGTGATGTCGGGCTCGCTACCCGGCGCAGAGGGCACTTGCACGCGCACCGGATCGCGCAGCAGGCCGTCGGCCAGCGCCTGCACGGCGGGCGGGAAGGTGGCCGAGAAGAACAGGTTCTGCCGCTGCGCCGGCAGCAGGGCCAGCACGCGCTGCAGTTCATCGGCAAAGCCCAGGTCGAGCAGGCGGTCGGCCTCATCCAGCACCAGGTGGGCCACGGCGGACAGGCGCAGCGCGTTGTGCTGCTCCAGGTCGAGCAGGCGCCCGGGCGTGGCCACCACCACGTCGGCGCCGCCGCGCAGGGCCATCATCTGCGGATTGATGGAGACACCGCCGAAGACCACAGCCACCTTCGGGGGCGCCGGCAGTTGCTGCGCCAGGCTGCGCAGCACCTCGCCCACCTGGGCCGCCAGCTCGCGCGTGGGCACCAGCACCAGGGCGCGCACCGGACGCGGGCCGGCGGCAGCGCCCTGCTGCTGCTGCAACTGCTGCAACAGGGGCAGGGCGAAGGCAGCAGTCTTGCCCGAGCCGGTCTGCGCGGCGCCCAGCAGGTCACAGCCTTGCAGGGCGGCCGGTATGGCTGCCGCCTGGATGGGGGTGGGTGTGGTCATGCCCAGCCGGCTGGCGGCCTGGACGAGGGCCGAAGACAGGCCGAGGGAGGTAAAGGACATGGGGTAAGGCGACGGGCGCCAGGGAATGCGCAAGGTGCGCAGGGCCGCGTGGGCAATGGCGCATTGTCCGCTGCTGTCAGGGCAGCGGGCGGCGGGCCTGCCTTTTTTGCGCTACCGTTTCGGCCATGAAATCCCTGCGCGACCTGGGCAGCCTGAGCGGGCTGGTCTATTCCACCGATGCCGGCCGCATGTGCCCCGGCTGCCGCCAGCCCGTGGCGCAATGCAGCTGCCAGTCCAGCCAGCCCGCGCCTGCGGGCGACGGCATCGTGCGCGTGTCGCGCGAAACCAAGGGCCGCGGCGGCAAGGCCGTCACCCTGGTGCGGGGGGTGCCGGTGGACGCGGCGGCGCTGGAGCAACTGGGCAAGCAGCTCAAGGCCGCCTGCGGCAGCGGCGGCACGGTCAAGGACGGCGTGATCGAGGTGCAGGGCGACCACGTGGAGCGCGTGATGGCCGCGCTGCAAAATCAGGGCTACCGCGTCAAGCGCTCGGGCGGCTGAGGCCGCCCCCGCGTATCAGCTGCCGGAGCAGCCACAGGCCGACGTGGAGCCGCAACCCTGCGCGGCGGCAGGCTCGAACTGCGGGAACAGCACGTTGTTTTCCAGGTGGATGTGGTTGACCAGGTCGTCGGCCAGCTGCGCCAGGCCCGCATACAGGGCGCGCCAGGTGTTGCAGGCACCGGGCGGCGGGACCATGTCGGTCGTCAGGCGGGCAATGTGCTCCAGCGCCTCGCCATGCTCGTTGTGCTCCGAGCGCATCACGCCGATGGGCTGGACGACGAAGTCGTTTCCGCCGCGCGCCAGCATGGGAAACAGGATGGCTTCTTCCTTGTGCATGTGCGAGAGCAGCTCCTGCTCCATCTCCTCCAGCACGTCGGCCAAGCCGGCGGGCACGTGCGGGTTGCCGCGGTGCACGGCCTCCACCCGGCGGGCCATGCGGATCAGCTCGGGCAGCTGCTGGCGGTGCACCTCGTGGTAGCGCGAGACGATATGGCCGATCAACTCGGCGGGCGTGCCGGTCTCGGGCAGGGTGTCCGGGCGCTGCAGGGCCGACAGTTCCTGCACCACGGCCTGCAGGTCCAGCCCCTTGTCGGCCGTGGCCTGGCGCAGGCTGATCTGGCCGCCGCAGCAAAAATCCAGCTTCAGGCGGCGAAACACGGCGGTGGCGCCCGGCAGCTCCACGGCGATCTGGCCGATGGCCTGGCTGGGATCGAAGGCGGTGACGGCAGCGTCCGCAATGGCGTTCATGGCGTGGGGTCCTTAAAAGTTCAAATGACGTGAATATTTTAGATTACTAAAATCCACACCGGCTGAACCTTTTCGCCCCTCCGAGAGCCTCATCACCATGCGACTGACCCAGTGGACCGACTACACGCTGCGCGTACTGATGTACTGCGCCGCCTGCCAGCAGCGCGCGCAGCCGGTCACCATCACCGAGGTGGCGCAGGCGCACGGCATTTCGCGCAGCCACCTGACCAAGATAGTCCAGCAGCTGGCCGCCCGGGGCCTGCTGGACACCACGCGCGGGCGCGGTGGCGGCATGCGGCTGATGCGCCCGGCCAGCCAGATCAATATCGGCGCCGTGGTGCGCTCCACCGAGACCGACTTCGACATGGTCGAGTGCTTCAACGACGACCACAACACCTGCCGCATGAGCATGCACTGCGGCCTGAAGGGCCTGCTGGGCCAGGCCACGCAGGCCTACCTGGCGGTGCTGGACGCCGTCACCCTGGCCGACCTGGTGCCGCCCAAGGGCGAGACGGCGCAGGCCGTGCATTCGCTGCGCTTCATGCCCGGCCTGCCCGTGCCGGCCTGAGCAGGGCGTCGTTGCCTGGCGGGCCGGCGGGCGCGTCCTCCAGGCCGTCGCGTGCGGCCGCCATCACGCACTGCGTCAGCCGCGTCAGCGACTGCTGGGCGCTGCGGGGATGGGCCCAGTACAGCGGCACCTCCAGCGGGGTGCCGGGCAGCAGCTCCACCAGCGCGCCACTGGCCAGCTGCGCTGCAATCAAGGCCGTGGGGTGCATGCCCCAGCCCATGCCGACCTCGCAGGCGCGCACATAGCCGAATTCGGAAGGCAGGAAGTGCCGCGGCGCGTGCACGCGCCCGGCCAGGCCCCGGGCCTGCAGCCAGCGCTCCTGCAGGCGGTCCTTGCGGTCGTAGGTCATGACGGGCGCGCATGCCAGCGTTGTGGCGTTCACGCCCTGGGCGAAGTGCCGCGCCACGTAGGCCGGGCTGGCCGCAGCCACGTAGCGCATAGTGCCCAGCGGCCAAGTGTTGCAGCCGGCGATGGCCGCGCGGGTAGCGGTGACGGCGGCGATCACCTCGCCGTCGCGCAGGCGCTCTCCCGTGTGTTCCTGGTCGTCGATGCGCAGATCCAGCAGCTCGTTGCCGCCGGCAGTGAAGGCCGCCATGGCGTGCATGAACCACGTGGACAGCGAATCGGCGTTGACGGCCAGCTGCAGCGTGGGCGCGGGCGCGGCGGCCCCGTCGGCCACCAGCTCGGGGTTGGCGCGCCGCAGTTCGTTTTCCAGCAGCTGCACCTGCTCCAGGTGCAGGCACAGGCGGCGCCCGGCCTCGGTGCCGGTGCAGGGTGTTCCGCGCAGCACCAGCACCTGGCCGGCGCGCTCTTCCAGCTGCTTGACGCGCTGCGACACGGCCGAGGGCGTGACGTGCAGCCGCCGCGCGGCACGCTCGAAGCTGCCCTCGCGCAGCACAGCCGCCAGGGACTGCAGCCCGGTGTAGTCCAGCATTAAGCGATCCTAAATGTCGTTCAGGAATTTGAAGTGTACGTAAATCATGCGGGCGCCTACGATCGCCGCATGTTCACCTCTGCCGCCGCCTCTTCTTCCTGGGTCACGGGTTTCACCGTATGCCTGTCGCTGATCGTCTCCATCGGCGCGCAGAACATCTATGTGCTGCGCCAGGCCGTGCAGGGCGAGCATGTGCGTGCCTGCGTGGCCTGGTGCGTGGTCAGCGATGCGCTGCTGGTCGGGCTGGGGGTGGCGGGCATGGCGCAACTGCTGGGCAGCTCGCCCACGCTGGCGCACTGGCTGCAGTGGGGCGGGGCGCTGTTTTTGCTGTGCTACGGCCTGTTTGCCTGGTACCGGGCGTTCTTCGCGCCCGGCGATGGCCTGCAGGCCGAAGGCGGGCGTGTGGCGCGCGGCATGCTGGGCGTCATCAGCGGCCTGGCCGTCATCACGCTGCTGAACCCGCACGTGTACCTGGACACGGTGGTGCTCATCGGCTCCATCGGCGCACGCCAGGACGGCTGGCTCAAGGCGGTGTTCGTGCTGGGGGCCGCCTCGGCCAGCCTGACCTGGTTCGTGGTGCTGGCCTTTGCCGGGCGGCGGCTGCAGCGGGTGTTTGCCGACCCGCGCGCCTGGCAGGTGCTGGACGCCATCACCGGCGCCATGATGTTCGTGCTGGCCTGGTGGGTCTGGCGCGCTGCCTGACGGCGGTCAGCCGCGCTGGCGCAGCAGCTCGTACAGGGCGAGCGCCACCACCGCCCCGGCAGCGGCGGCGATCCAGGCCAGCCAGTCTCCCGGGTCGAACAGGCGGGCGGCCACGCCGGCGTAGGTGGCCAGCAGCGCGCCGCAGATGCCCAGCAGGGCGCTAAGGAACCAGCTGCGCCCCGGGCGTTGAACGGGGGCGAGCAGATGGCCGAGCAGGCCGAAGGCGAAGCCGATGGCTACCACGCCAAGAAAAGTCGTCATGGGCAAGCGTGAAGTACGTGCCCGGAATGTACTGGGGCAGGAAGGCGGCACGGCGCGGGTGCGCAGGCCGGATTGTCAACAAGCTTGAAACCGGCCGGGCGGACGGCCGCCCAAGGCGCGGCCTTCAGGGCAGCGCGGGCGTGGAGGCCAGCAGGGCCGCGCCTTCGGCGTCGCCCGCGTCCATGGCCACGCGGCGGGCGCCATTGAAGCGGCGCTGCCAGTAGCTGGCGCCCATGTCTTCCACCCGCACCTGGGCGCCGCTGCGCGGAGAATGGATGAATTTGCCTTCGCCCAGGTAGATGCCGACATGGCTGAAGGCGCGGCGCATGGTGTTGAAGAACACCAGGTCGCCCGGCTGGAGGTCTTTCTTGTCGATGACTTCGGTAGCGGCCGCCTGCTCGCTGGCGCGACGCGGCAGGACCAGGCCCTTGGCCTGCTCGAAGGCCGCCCGCACGAAGCCGCTGCAGTCAAAGCCGATTTCGGCGCTGGTTCCGCCGCGACGGTAAGGCACCCCGACGAAGCCCATGGCCGTGGTGATGAGCTCGGAGGTACGGTCCGCCACGTTGTGGCGCACGTCCTGAAGCTGGGTGATGAGAGAAGGCCGGTCGGCGCTGCTGCGCTCCGCGTTATCAGCGGGGGAAGCGTAAGCGTTTGCGCAAACCAGTAACAACAAGCACAGCCAACGGGACATGGGGCGCGAGGGTAGCACGGTGCAGCTGTTTCGCAACCTGCATAAATGTTGCAAAGCGTTGAATCTTTTCAATGGCCTTGGCGTGGCGATGCAGGCAGCCTTGGGGGATGGCCCTTTCAGCGGCGCGGCTCTCACGCCGCGGAGATGACATGCAAGAAATGCCTCAAAACCTTGTTGCACAAGCGCTGGCAGCTCTCTTTTCGATAGCAAATGTTCCTGTCTGGGGCGCTGATCCACCGGTGCAGCCCGTGCCGGCCGTGCAGGAGGGCCAGGTGCAGCAGGTGGCGCGCGGGCTGGAGCACCCCTGGGCGGTGGCCTTCCTGCCGCAGGGGCGCTTTCTGGTGACGGAGCGAGCCGGGCGCATGCGCGTGGTGGAGCCCGACGGCCGGCTGGGCCCGCCGCTGGCCGGGCTGCCGAAAGTGGCGGCGGGCGGGCAGGGCGGGCTGCTGGACGTGGTGACGGACCGAGATTTCGCCCGCAGCCGACGGGTTTTCTTCTGCTACGCCGAGCCGGGCGCCGACGCCCGCACCAACAGCACCGCTCTGGCCAGCGCCGTGCTGTCCGCGGACCACGCCACGCTGCAGCAGGTGCAGGTGCTGTTCAGCCAGCAGCCCAAGGTGGCCAGCCAGCTGCACTTGGGCTGCCGCATCGTGCGGGCGCCGGATGGCCACCTGTTTCTCGCGCTGGGCGAGCGCTTTTCCCGCAAGGAGGACGCGCAGCGCCTGGACAACCACCTGGGCAAGGTGGTGCGCATTGCGTCCACCGGCGGCCCGGCCGCCGGCAACCCTGTGGTGGGACGCGCCGGCGCGCTGCCCGAGATCTGGAGCTGGGGCCACCGCAATCCGCAGGGCGCCACCTGGGGGCCGGACGGCCGGCTGTGGGTCCACGAGCACGGCCCGCAGGGCGGCGATGAGATCAACCGCCCCGAGCCCGGGCGCAACTACGGCTGGCCGGTCGTCACCTACGGCGAGAACTACGGCGGTGGCAAGATCGGCAAGGGCACGCACCAGGCTGGCATGGAGCCGCCGCTGCACTGGTGGGTGCCGTCCATCGCGCCCTCGGGCATGGCTTTTTTGACCAGCGACCGCTATGGGTCGGCATGGCGCGGCAGCCTGTTCGTCGGCGCGCTCAAGGCGCAGCGGCTGCACCGCCTGCAGCTCGAAGGCGCTCGTGTGGTGCGCGACGAATACCTGCTGACGGCCCTGGGCGCCCGCATCCGCGACGTGCGCCAGGGGCCGGACGGCTGGCTGTACCTGCTCACCGACAGCGCAGACGGCCAGCTGCTGCGCCTGCTGCCCCCGGCGGGAGGACAATCGGCCGATACGACGGCCCTGCCGGCCGATTGACCCATTGACCGTTTCACCAGAGACCCTCCCATGCTGCTTGACGCCCCTGACTCCCAACTCGTGCTCGTGGACTACCAGGAACGCCTGATGCCCGCGATCTTCGAGGGCCCGGCCGTGCTGGCCAACGCGCGCCGGCTGGCGCAGGTGGCGCAGCTGCTGGAGGTGCCCGTCTGGGGCACGGAGCAAAACCCCTCGCGCCTGGGGCCCAACGACGCCGAGCTGCGTGTCCGGTGCCAGCGCACCCTGGCCAAGATGCACTTCAGCGCCGCCGAGGAAGGCCTGTCCGAATGGCTGCGCCCGCCGGCCCGGCCCCAGGGCGGCAATGCCCGCAGCCTGCCGCGCCACCTGCAAAAGCAGCGCGAGCAGGCGCCCGAGGACGGTCGCGCCAGCATCGTCATCGCCGGCTGCGAGGCCCACGTCTGCCTGATGCAGACGGCGCTGGATCTGCTGGAGGACGAATTCGAGGTCTGGGTGGTGACGGACGCCTGTGGCTCGCGCACCGAGCGCAGCCGCGACGCCGCCTTCGACCGGCTGGCCGGCGCCGGCGCCGAGCTGGTGACCACCGAGATGGTGGCCTTCGAGTGGCTGCGCAGCTGCGAGCACCCGGCCTTCAAGGACGTGCTGGCGCTGGTGAAGTAAGGAATACAAGCCTTTTCGGCTTACAGCCCTTGCTGGATGAGCGCTGGCAGCTATGAAAACAATAGTTGCCTGCGCTCGCCTTCCTCCCGCTGCACGTCAGCTATCCGCAAGCGCCATGTGAATAATTATGAATTTTGAATGACCGCCCTGCCGCGCAGGCCCGGCGCCCGAGACTGCAAGCCAAGCACCCCAGGAGACAACGCCATGACCACCAACCCCACCGGTTTTGCCGAGTTCCATCGCCGCTCCATCGAGGATCGCGACGCCTTCTGGGCCGAGCAGGCCCGCCTGATCGACTGGCAGCAGCCGCCCCAGGTGATCTGCGACTACAACAACCCGCCGTTCGCCCAATGGTTCGTGGGCGGCACCACCAACCTGTGCCACAACGCCGTGGACCGCCACGTGGCCTCGCGCGGCGCGCAGAACGCGCTGGTGGCGATCTCCACCGAAACCAACTCCGAGCGCGCCTACACCTACGCCGAGCTGCACGCCGAGGTGCAGCGCATGGCGGCGGTGCTTAAGTCGCTGGGAGTGCAGCAGGGCGACCGGGTGCTGATCTACATGCCCATGGTGGCCGAGGCGGCCTTTGCCATGCTGGCCTGCGTGCGCATCGGGGCCATCCACTCGGTGGTGTTCGGCGGCTTTGCCTCGTCGTCGCTGGCCTCGCGCATCGAGGACGCCGAGCCCACGGTGATCGTCAGCGCCGACGCCGGCTCGCGCGGCGGGCGTGTCGTGGCCTACAAGCCGCTGCTGGACGAGGCCATCGAGCTGTCGGCCCACAAGCCCGCCGCCGTGCTGCTGGTGGACCGCGGCCTGGCCCCTGCCGCCATGCGCGCCGGGCGCGACCACGACTGGGCGGCGCTGCGCGAGCGGCACCTGCATGCCCAGGTGCCCTGCGTCTGGGTCGAATCCACCCACCCCAGCTACACGCTGTACACCAGCGGCACCACCGGCAGACCGAAGGGCGTGCAGCGCGACACGGGCGGCTACACGGTGGCGCTGGCCTGCAGCATGCGCACCATCTTCCCGGCCCAGCCGGGCGACACCTATTTCTGCACCAGCGACATCGGCTGGGTGGTGGGTCACAGCTACATCATCTATGCGCCCCTGATCGCGGGCATGACCACCATCCTGTACGAGGGCCTGCCGATTCGGCCCGACGCCGGCATCTGGTGGAGCATCGTCGAGAAGTACCAGGTCACCCACATGTTCTCGGCCCCCACGGCCGTGCGGGTGCTTAAAAAACAGGATCCCGCCTACCTGAAGAAGTACGACATCAGCAGCCTCAAGGCCCTGTGGCTGGCCGGCGAGCCGCTGGACGAGCCCACGGCCACGTGGATCAGCGGCGCCCTGGGCGTGCCCATCATCGACAACTATTGGCAGACCGAGACCGGCTGGCCCATCCTCACCCTGTGCAACGGCGTCGAGCAGCAGCCCTCGCGCTTCGGCAGCCCGGGCAAGGCGGTGTACGGCTACGACGTCAAGCTGATCGACGAGGCCACGGGCGAGGAGCTGACGGGCCCCCACCAAAAGGGCGTGGTGGCCATCGAAGGCCCGCTGCCCCCCGGCTGCCTGCAGACCGTGTGGCGCAACGACGAGCGCTTCGTCAACACCTACTGGAAGAGCATCCCGGGCCGGCTGATCTACAGCACCTTCGACTGGGGCGTGCGCGACGAGGACGGCTACTACTTCATCCTGGGCCGCACCGACGACGTGATCAACGTGGCCGGCCACCGCCTGGGCACGCGCGAGATCGAGGAATGCATCGCCGGCCACCCGGGCATCGCCGAGGTGGCGGTGGTGGGTGTGGCCGACCCGGTCAAGGGCCAGGTGGCCATGGCCTTTGCCGTGCCGCGCGACGCCGCCGCCGTGGCCGATGAAGCCGGCCGCCAGGCGCTGGAGGCCGAGGTCATGAAGCAGGTGGACGGCAACCTGGGCGCCGTGGCCCGGCCCTCGCGCGTGCTGTTCGTGAGCCTGCTGCCCAAGACGCGCAGCGGCAAGCTGCTGCGCCGCGCCCTGCAGGCCGTCGCCGAGCGGCGCGATCCGGGCGACCTGACGACGATGGAAGACCCGGGAGCGCTGCAGCAGGTCACGGCGCTGCTGGGCGGAGCTGCCTAAAAGCTGGTGGTTTTATGCCGCAGAATATGGCTTGACAACTTGTAGAGTGCGCCATATATTGGTTTCGAGGGTTATTTCCCTCATATTGACTTATGTCAATATAAAACCATCTGGAGGACGATATGGCATATTTTCAGTTCGCCGGAAATAATAATCAGCAAGCCGTGATCAATGGCAATAGGGTGACGAAGGTTGTTGATTTTGGCTCTAGGGACCCTCTGCAAAACCTCTCGTCATCCCGGCTGGCATGAAGCCTGACGATAGGCGACGATGGCGTTCATGAACCAGATCACGCTTGGTCTTGACCCGCTGCCCAAGAAGACCCGCAAGGAGGTCTTCCTTGAAGAGATGGACCAAGTCGTGCCGTGGAACGCGCTGGTGGCGCTCATTCAACCGCATGCGCGCGGCGCACATCAGGCGCTGGGCGGACGCCCGCCGTTTGCCGTGGAGACGATGCTGCGCATCCACTGCCTACAGCTGTGGTGGAACCTGAGTGACCCGGCCATGGAAGAGGAGCTGCACGAGCGACCGCTGTATCGACGTTTTGTGGGCCTGCAGGGTGCGGCCCGGATGCCCGATGAGACGACCATCCTGCGCTTTCGGCACCTGCTGGAGCGCCATGAGTTGGCGTCCCAGGTGCTGGCCACGATCAATGCAACCTTGGCCCAGCAAGGCCTGATGCTTAAGACCGGCACGGTGGTCGATGCCACCATCATTGCCGCGCCGAGTTCGACCAAGAACAGCAAGGGCGAGCGCGACCCAGAGATGCATCAGACCAAGAAGGGCAACCAATGGCACTTCGGGATGAAGGCGCACATCGGTGTGGATGCCGAGTCGGGCTTGGTGCACACCGTGGTCGGCACGGCCGCCAATACGAGCGACGTGACCCAGGCCAGCCAGCTGTTGCATGGCCAGGAGACCGATGCCTGGGGCGATGCGGGCTACCAGGGCGTGGACAAGCGCGAGGAGTTCAAGGGCAGCAAGGTGCGCTGGGAAGTGGCCATGCGGCCAGGCAAGCGCCGCGCCCTTGATCCCGAGCGCGAGTTGCATCAGTTACTGGAGAAGGCGGAGAAGCTCAAGGCCAGCATCCGGGCCAAGGTCGAGCACCCGTTTCGCCTCATCAAACAGCAGTTTGGCTACGCCAAGACTCGGTATCGCGGGCTGGCCAAGAACACCGCGCGCCTGACGATGCTGTTCGCGCTGGGCAATTTGTGGATGGCGCGCCAACAACTCTTGCGAGCACAGGGATGAGTGCGTGTGCAGTGCGCCAAAAGGGCGCGTTTACGGCGCATAACGTCGGAATTCGGCGCAAATCCGGCCTGGCCATTGCGCATGCGCTCGCACTTTCGAAATCAGGCCCCGACAGCCAGCCCGTGAGCTGTGGAAGGCGGGGTTTTGCAGATCTTCCCTAGCCGGACCATATATTTCGGTACGGAAATCAATTTTTTTCAGACTACTAATACTTCGGCAAGTATTCTTGCGGCCCTCAGAGGATCGTAGAAGCAAGTAAGAATTTTCTTTCTTCTTCGAACAAGGACGCATTACTCCAATGCGTCTTTTTAATATGGTTTGCTAGATGATTCGTTGATATGGGCAAATGCAAATTTATCTTTGTTTGCGTTTCGATGGTTCTTTTGGGGCAGTCCTCAAACGCAATCGCACAAAGTAGTCCGCCTTCATCGCCAGAAAACTTGCATGCCTGCAAGCAGGCCAGGAAAGAATTGGAGTTTGTCTCCAGTATTCGCACAATTTCCCAGGATGAAAAACGCATGCGGATGAATGCTGCCATCGCGCAGGTCAACGCGGCATGCGGCACTCAGATGCCTCTGATGCAAGAGCCAGACAAGGTGATCATCAATCAAGGACAGGGCGGAGGTCATCAACAATGATGGCGTTGATCAACTGATTCGCTACTTTTTTGATAGCTAACAGCGCTTTCTAGGAGAGCCCTGGAGGCTGTTTTGTTGGGTATTTTTCCAGGCCCGCTCAGGGCGCGGTGGCCGCGTCCAGCCACTGCGCCGGCGCCTGCCACTGCCGCGCCCAGGCGGCGAACTCATCCAGCGCCATGGGCCGGGCGATGCAATAGCCCTGGGCCAGCGTGCAGCCCATGGCCAGCAGCATGCGGCCCTGCTCGACGGTCTCCACACCCTCGGCGATGACCTCGCAGCCGAAGGAGCGGCTCAGGCCGATGACCCCCTGCACGATGGCGCGGTCGCCCGCGTCGTGCAGCATGCCGGTGACGAAGCTGCGGTCCAGCTTGAGGTGGTCCACCGGCAGGCGGCGCAGGTAGGCCAGCGACGAGTAGCCGGTGCCGAAGTCGTCGAAGGCGATGCCCACACCCACCGCGCGCAGGCGCGCCAGCTCGCGCGCCGCGTGGTCGATGTCGTACAGGGCGGCGCTTTCCGTCAGCTCCAGCTGCAGCAGGTGCGCCGGCAGCTCCGGGTGGCGCGCCATGCGCTGCAGCATCCAGTCGGCAAAGCCCGGGCTGTGCAGGTGCTCGGGCGTGATGTTGACGCTGACCGGCAGCGGCCGGCCGACACGCCCAGCCAGCCGGCCGATGAGCGCCAGCGCCTCGTCCACCACCCACTGGCCGAAGGCCTGCTGCAGTGCGTCGTGGCCGTCCAGCAGCTGCAGAAACTGCCCCGGCGCCAGCAGGCCTTTCTCGGGATGGTTCCAGCGCACCAGGGCCTCGGCGCCCACGGTGGTGCCGCGGCGCATGTCCACCTTGGGCTGCAGGTACAGCGCCAGCTCGCCCGCGGCAATGGCCTGGGCCAGGCGGGCGCAGGCGCCCTGGCGGGCCTGGCGCTCGCGCTCGTGGGCCGCGTCGAAGGCGTGGTAGCGGTTGCGCCCGGCCTGCTTGGCCGCGTACATGGCCTGGTCGGCGTGGCGCAGCAGGGCGTCGGCGTCGGCGCCGTCGTCGGGGTAGAGGGTGTAGCCGATGCTGGCGGTGACCACCACGCGCTCGCCGTCCAGCGGGTAGGGCGCGGCCACGCTGTCCATCAGGGCGCGCAGGCGCTCTTCGCACTCCCCGCCGCTGGCCAGGGCCGGCAGCAGCACGACGAATTCATCACCGCCCAGGCGCGCCACGCAGTCGCCCGGGCGCAATGCCTGCTGCAGGCGCTGCGCCACCATGACCAGCAGCCGGTCACCCGTGGCGTGGCCCAGGCGGTCGTTGACGGGCTTGAAGCCGTCCAGGTCCAGGTAGCCCACGCCCAGGTGCGTGCCGCCCGCGCGGCTGGCGCGCATGCCGTCCTGCAGGCGCCGCTCCAGCAGCACGCGGTTGGGCAGGCCGGTGAGGGCGTCGTAGTGGGCCATGCGCTCGAGCTGCTGCTCCTGCGTGCGCTGGCTGCTGACATCGATGGACATGCCCACCATGCGCAGCGGCTCGCCGGCGTCGCTCCAGGCGACGATCTTGCCCAGGCTGCGCACCCAGCGCCGGCCCTGGCCGGTGGTGATGCCCTGCAGCGTGACGTCGAAGGGCACGGCCGGGTGGGCCTTGTGGCGCGCCAGCTCGCGCGCCACCTCCAGCATGTCTGCCTGGGCCAGTGCCAGGCTCCAGGGCAGGGGCGCGGACGGCTCCTGCGCGGGCAGGCCGAGCAGCTCGCGCCAGCGCGCGTCGCCGCTGATCGTGCCCTCGGCCAGGTCGCAATCCCACAGGCCCAGCGTGGCGGCGGCGATGGTCAGCGACAGCAGCTCCTCGCGCTCGCGCACGCGCTGCTCGGTCTGCTTGCGCTCGGTGATGTCGTGCAGCACGAACAGCCAGCACTCCTCGCCGTGCAGATCGATGGGGCTGAGCGACTGCAAGATGGTGCGGCGCTCGCCCGAGGCGATGGTGATCTCCATCTCGTGGCCGACCAGCTCGCTGCCGCCGGTCGCGCCCATCATGGCGCTGCGCACCTCGGGCGTGCAGATGCCCAGCTCGATGGAGGACCTGCCCAGCGTCTGCTCGCGCGTGTAGCCCACGGCCTGCTCCCAGGCCGGGTTGACGTCCAGGTAGGTGCCGTCGCTGCGCCGCGAAAACCCCAGCGGCGAGGGCAGCAGGTGGAACACCCGCGCCAGCCGCTCTTCGGAGGCGCGCAGGCGCTCGGTGGCGCGGCGCACCTCGTCGATGTCTTGCAGGATGCCGCGGATGCGCACCACGCGGCCGCCTTCGACCACCGGCTCGCCACGCGCTCGTACCCACAGCTGGCGGCCATCGGCGTGCTGGATCTGCATCTCCGTCTGCCAGGTGCTGCGCTCGTGCAGGCACAGGCGCAGCTGCTCGCGCACCTGCGCGCGCCACTCGGGCAGCACGTAGGTGTCCACATAGTTGTGCGGCAGGGGCGAGCCCGGCTCCAGGCCGTGGATGTGAAAGCACACGTCCGACCAGTAGCTCAGGCCCTTGCCGGGCACCTCCTCCCACACGCCCAGGCGGGCCATCCACCCGGCCTCGCGCAGCAGGCGGTTGGCGGCCAGCAGCTCCTGGCGCACGTGCCGCTCCTGCGTCAGGTCATGAAAGACGAACACCAGGCATTCCTGCCCGTCCACCTGCGCCGTGCGGGCCGACATCAGGCCGTCCACCGCCTCGCCGGTGCGGTGCACGGTCACGGGCAGGCCGCGCACCTCGCCGTGGGTGGCCAGGGCCTGCAGCACGCGCTGGCGCTCTTCCTCGCCGCTCCAGATGCCCAGCTCCAGCGAGGTGCGCCCCAGGATGCTGCTGGAAGGCAGGCGGATCAGCCGCTCGAAGGCGGGGTTCACGTCGATGTAGCGGCCGTCTTCCAGCCGGGTGATTCCGGCCGCGTCGGGCAGCGTCTGGTAGATGGTGGTGTATTTGGTCTCCGAGGCCTTCAGCGCCTCGCGGTGCTCGCGCTGCTCGGTGATGTCCAGGTCCATGCCCGCCAGCCGCAGCACCCGGCCGCTGGCGTCGTGCTGCACGGCACGCCCGCGCGCGATCACCCAGCGCCAGCGGCCCTGGTCGTCGCGGATGCGGTATTCGGCCTGCACCGATGCTTCCTGCCCGGCCAGCACCCGGGCCAGATAGGGCGCCAGGCGGCGCAGGTCTTCGGGGTGGTGGCGCTCGAGGCTCCAGCGGCGGCAGTGGCGGCTGCGCGCCAGCATTTGCGCCAGGGCGGGGGCGTCGTCGTCGGGGCTGTCGGCCAGGCCGAAGCGGCGGTACAGCGAGCCGCCATAGGACAGGCGCTGTTCGCGCACGTCCCATTCCCAGCGGCCGCCGCCGGTGGCGCGCAGGGCGCCCAGCAGCTCTTCTTCGCGCTGGGCCAGGGCCAGCAGCATGCGCGCCCGTCCCCGCAGCAGGCTGGCGCCGCCGCTGAGCAGGAACACGCCCATGACGTAGCGCCAGGGCAGCCCACCCGGCAGCCAGTCATGGCCCGCCAGCCCGCGGCCAAACTCGGGCAGCGCCCACACCGACACCACCGGCGGCACCGTGACGGCCAAGCCCAGCACGGCCGTCCAGGGCCCCACCCGGGCGCGGCGCAGCAGCAGCCGCCACAAGATGCCCAGGGCGGCGCTGCCCAGGGCCACGGACAGCCCGCTGGTCCAGTCCGCCGGCATGCCGACCAGCGTGCCGCCCAGCGCCGTGGCCGCGGCCACGGCGCCCGCCAGCGGGCCCCACAGGAAGGCGGCCGAGGCGATGAGCGTGGGGTGCACGGAGCGCGGCCCATCGGCCGCGCCCGTGCCCATGGCATACAGCGTCAGCGCCAGCGAGGTCAGCCCGAAGGCCAGGCCCATCGCCAGCCGCAGCCACCCCGGGGGCCGTGCCTGCCAGGCCTGCGGCAGGGCCGCCAGCAGGCCCAGCAGCAGCACGTACGAGATGCCCGCCTGCAGCAGGTGGCTGTTCATGGGCGGGCCCCTGCCAGCCGACCGTGTTGGAGCGCGGCTGGACAGGCGAAAAAAAGGAAGCGCGACGCGGCTTGGCGGGGCGACATGTATCTGAGTGTATGGCTACCCGGAAGGGCCGCCGCCCGGGAACTACCCGCGGGCCGGTCGCCGGCGTACCAGGCCGGTCGAGAGCATGGTGCCGCAGACGATGACCACGCCGCAGCCGACCATCCAGACCGTTACCCGCTCGTCCAGGAAGGCGGCGCCATAGCAGACGGCAAACACCGGCGCCAGGTAGGTCACCGCCACGGCGCGGCTGGCGCCTGCGCGTGCGATGAGGCGAAAGTACAGCAGGTAGGCAAGGCCGGTGCACAGCAGTGCGATGGCGCCCACGGCGGCCCATGCCTGCAGGCTGGGCATGCGCGCCGGCCAGGCCCAGGCGGTGGGCAGGGCCAGGACCAGGGCGGCGCCGATCTGGCTGCCCGTGGTGCTGGCCAGGGGCGGCACGCCCTTGAGGTGGCGCTGCGCGAAGCTGGCCGCCACCGCGTAGCAAGTGGACGCCCCCAGGCAGGCGGCGACGGCCCAGCCGGCCTGCGCCGAAGCCGCGCCGCCCGGCGCGCGCCACGCCAGCAGCGCCACCCCGGCAAAGCCCAGCGCCAGGCCCAGCCAGCGCAGCCGCCCGATGCGATCGCCCAGCCACAGCCAGGCGACCAGGGCGCCGAACAGCGGCACCGCGGCGTTCAGAATGGAGGACAACCCCGTGGCGATATGCATCACCGCCCAGGCAAACAGGGCAAACGGAATGGCCGAGTTGATCACCCCGGCCAGCAGTACCACGCGCCAGTGCCGGCGCAGCGCCGGCCATTCGCCGCGCTGCACCAGCAGCGGCAGCAGGAACAGGGCAGCCAGCATCACGCGCAGGCCGGCGGTGGGCAGCGGCCCGAACTCGGCCGCGCCCAGGCGCATGAAGAGAAAGGATGCGCCCCACAGGCTGGACAGCAGCAAAAACTCGCCCAGCCAGGCAGACGCGGGCAGGGCGGGGGCGGCAAGGGGCGGCGCGGTGGAGCTCATGCAAGGCTGCAGGCAGGGGGCGAGAAGGAAGCTTGTGTCGCCGCAGCCGTGGCTGCTGCGGCCTCCAGCTCCAGCAGCGCCGCCTTGCGCGGCAGGCCGCCGGCATAGCCTGTCAGCGCGCCGCCGGCACCCACCACGCGGTGGCAGGGCACGACCACGCTCAAGGGGTTGCGGCCGATGGCCGAGGCCACCGCCCGCACGGCGCGCGGCTGGCTCAGGGCCAACGCCAGCGCCCCATAGCCCACGGTGGCGCCGCGCGGAATGGCCAGCAGCGCGCGCCAGACCGACTGCTGAAACGGCGTGCCGCCCGACAGGTCCAGCGGCAGGTCAAAGCGCGTGCCGCGGCCGTCCAGGTAGTCGATGAGCTGCGCCGCGGCGGCGCGCAGCACGGGGTGGGCCGGCTCGTGCGGCCAGGCGCCTGCGCCCTCCAGCCGGTCCGGCAGATGGCGCTGGCCGGCAAACCACAGGCCTGCCAGGCCGGCCGGGCTGGCGGCCAGGTGGACGTCGCCCAGCGCCGTGGCGACACGGCATTGCACGAGGGGGGAAGAGGGCAGTCGGGCGGACATGGTGAACCTCCATTAGAGCGTGTTATGCACTTTTACGTGCCCGCGTTGGGTCTTTGCGCCTGCGCTCGCAAGGCGCGGCGCGCGGCCAAGGCTGGCTGCCTTGGCAAGCGACGCAACGCCGCGAGCGCTGGCGCAAAGACCCAACCCTTCGGGAAAGCCGGGGAAAGGCCCGGCCACTGCGTTGCACAGCGCTTGCGGTATCCATACCGCGGCGCGCTCTGCGCCTTGTCTCCGGGCCTTTCCCCGGCTTTCGCGGGCACGTAAAAGTGCATAACACGCTCCAAGTGCGAAATTGGCGGTTTTCGCTTGCCAGGCAAGCGCGAGCAGCTATGGATTTGGTAGTGACGGCGCCAGGCCCGACCAGGCGCGCAGGGCGCCGTAACTGCGCCAGGGGCGCCAGGCCTCGGCTGCGGCTAGGGCGGCGCGGGCCGGCTGGGGCGCGCCGCGCACGTCCAGGGCGTGGTGCAGCGCCACGTCGCCGGCCGGAAAGGCATCGGGCCAGCGCAGGGCGCGCAGGGCGATGTACTGGGCCGTCCAGTCGCCGATGCCGGGCAGCTCGCGCAGCGCGGCCATGGTGGCGGGCACGTCGGCGCTGGCGTCCAGCACCAGGGCGCCGCTGGCAACGCCCCGGGCCAGCGCCAGGATGGCTGCCTGGCGCTGGCGCACGATGCCCAGCCGGCCCAGGTCGTCCGGCGTGGCCTGCGCCAGCGCCGCGGCGCTGGGAAACAGCCAGCGCAGTTCGGGCCAGGGCGTGGCGATGGGCTCGCCGAACCGCTCCAGCACCCGCTGCGCCAGCGTGCGCGCGGCGGCCACGGTGATCTGCTGGCCCAGCACGGCCTGCACCGCCAGCTCGAAGCCGTCCAGCGTGCCCGGCACGCGCAGGCCTTCGCCGCCCTCGAAGAAGGGCTGCAGCACGGCGTGGATGGCCGCCGGGTCGGCGTCCAGGTCCAGCAGGTCGCGCACCCGGCCGATCAGCTGGGGCAGTGCGGGCAGCAGGCCGTCGCTGGCCTCCAGCAGCACGCAGTGGCGCGGCAGGTCAAAGCGCAGCTCGATCCAGCCTGCCACGCTGCGGCCGCCGCTGGCCAGGCGCACCGTGCGGCGCAGGCGCTGCTCGCTGTCGGTGTTGCGCACGTCCTCCAGCCCGTGCAGCTGGCGCGTGGCAAACCAGGCCAGCAGGCTGCGCGCGTCGTAGGGCGGGCGCAGGCCCAAGCGCACCGGGCGGGCGGCGCCGGCGCAAGTCGCGCCCGAGCGGCGCAGCTGGCTGGGCGCCAGGCCGTAGTGGCTGGCAAAGGCGTCGTTGAAGCGGCGTACGCTGGCAAAGCCGGCAGCCAGGGCCACCTCGGTCACGGGCAGGCGGGTGTCGGCCAGCAGCTGCTTGGCCGCCAGCAGGCGGCGCGTGTGCAGCCAGCGCTGGGGCGACACGCCCAGCACGGCCTGGAAGATGCGCCGCAGGTGCCGGTCGCTCACGCCCAGGCGGGCGGCCAGCTGGGCCACCAGGGCGCGGCCTCCGGCCTCGCTCCAGGCCTCGGGGGCGTGCAGCAGGCGCAGGGCCTGCTGCACCAGAATGGTGGTGGCGTCCTGCACCGACCAGGCCAGCGCCTGGGGCGCCAGCTCGGGGCGGCAGCGCAGGCAGGGGCGAAAGCCGGCTGCCTCGGCCTGGGCCGCCAGGGCAAAAAAGCGGCAGTGCTCGCGCCGCGGCGTGCGCGCGGCGCAAACCGGGCGGCAGTAGATGCCGGTGGAGGTCACGCCGGTGAAGAAGCGCCCGTCAAAGCGCGCGTCCCGTGCCTTCAGGGCCAGGTAGCGGGCGTCGTCCTCATCCGGACTTGGGTGGACGGGCGGGGTGTCGGGCATGCAGCCATGATAGGCATCCGAGGCGCGGTGGCTGGCCGTTTTCGGACCTGCGAATCACGGCCGGTTTCCTACAGCTGGCAGGGTGGGGCGCCCCTACAATCCGGCGCTTTGTGCAGCCATTCAGGAGCCTTCCCGTGCAGCTTTCGCCGTCCATCTTCAAGGCCTATGACATCCGCGGCATCGTGCCTTCCACGCTGGACGAGGACGTTGCCCGCGCCCTGGGCCGGGCCTTTGGCATGGCGGCGCTGGAGCGCGGCGAGCATACGGTGGCCGTGGGCCGCGACGGGCGCCTGTCGGGCCCGGCGCTGGCCGGCGCGCTCATCCAGGGCCTGGTGGACGTGGGCCTGCAGGTCATCGACGTGGGCGCCGTGACCACCCCGATGCTGTACTTCGCCGCCAGCACGCTGTGCAACAGCGGCATCCAGGTCACGGGCAGCCACAACCCCAAGGACTACAACGGCTTCAAGATGGTGCTGGCCGGCCGCGCCATCTATGGCGAAGACATCCAGCAGCTGCGCCGCGCCATGGAGCAGCAGGCCTGGCAGATGACCGCAGGCGGCGCCGTGCGCAGCGCCGACGTGCTGCCCGCCTACACCGAGCGCATCACCGGCGACGTGAAGCTCGCCCGCCCCATGAAGATCGTGGTGGACAGCGGCAACGGTATCGCCGGCGCCTCGGCGCCCGGCATCTTGCGCGCCCTGGGCTGCGAGGTGGTGGAGCTGTTTTCCGAAGTCGATGGCGACTTTCCCAACCACCACCCCGACCCGAGCAAGCCCGAGAACCTGCGCGACGTGATCCGCGCCCTGCAGGAGACCGACGCCGAGCTGGGCCTGGCCTTCGACGGTGACGGCGACCGGCTGGGCATCGTCACCAAGGGCGGCAACAATATCTTCCCGGACCGGCAGATGATGCTGTTCGCTCGCGACGTGCTCTCGCGCGTGCCCGGCGCGCCCATCGTCTTCGACGTGAAATGCACGCAGCGCCTGGCGCCCGCGATTGCGCAGGCCGGCGGCGAGCCCGTCATGTACAAGACAGGCCACTCGCTCATCAAGGCGCGCATGAAGGAGCTGGATTCGCCCCTGGGCGGCGAGATGAGCGGCCACATCTTCTTCAAGGAGCGCTGGTACGGCTTTGACGACGGCACCTACGCCGGCTGCCGGCTGCTGGAGATCCTGAGCCGCCATTCGGATGCAAGCAGCGTGCTCGACGACCTGCCCACCAGCCACAGCACGCCCGAGCTGAACGTGCAGTGCGAAGAGGGTGAGCCGCATCGGCTGACGGCCCAGCTGCAGCAGCTGGCCGAGGGCGCCTTCGCCGCGCCGGCGCAGGTCAGCACCATCGACGGCCTGCGCGTGGACTGGCCGGATGGCTTCGGCCTGATCCGCGCCAGCAACACCACGCCCGTGCTGGTGCTGCGCTTCGAAGGCCAGACGGCCCAGGCGCTGGCCCGCATCGAGGCCGAGATGCGCGCCTTGCTGGAGCGCGTCAAGCCTGGCGCCCAGATCGGCGGCGCGGCCCACTGAGCTGCCGCGGCGCGCTGCCTGCACGCCGCGCCACCGTTCATGCAGCGCTTCGCCCTCTGGCTCTACGCCCTGGCCACCCGGCTGGCCACGCCGCTGCTGCGCGCCAGGCTGCGCCGGCGCGCGCAGGCCGAGCCAGCCTACGGCCAGCATGTGGACGAGCGCTTTGGCCGCTACGGTGGGGCGCTGCCCAGCCTGCAGCCGCAGGCTGAGAGCGCGCGCCTTGTCTGGATCCATGCCGTCTCGCTGGGTGAGACGCGCGCCGCGGAGCTGCTGCTCAAGGAGCTGCGCCCCCTGCTGCCCGGCATGCGCCTGCTGCTGACGCACGGCACTGCCACCGGCCGCGCCGCGGGCGCGTCCCTGCTGCAGCCCGGCGACGTGCAGCTGTGGCTGCCCTGGGACACGCCGGGCGCCACGCGGCGCTTCGTGCAGCGATTCAGGCCGGCTATCGGCGTCCTGATGGAGACCGAGGTCTGGCCCTGCCTGGCCGCCGCCTGCCGCCACGCCGGCGTGCCGCTGGTGCTGGCCAATGCGCGGCTGAATGAAAAATCCCGCTCGGGCGCGCGGCGGCTGGCCTGGCTGGCGCGCCCGGCCTATGCCGGCCTGGCGGCCGTCTGGGCCCAGACGGAGGCGGACGCCGAGCGCCTGCGCAGCGTGGGCGCGCCCGTGGCCGCCGTGCTTGGCAACCTGAAGTTCGACGTGGTTCCGCCGCCCGCGCAGCAGGCCCAGGGCCGCGCCTGGCGGAGCGCGGCCGCGCGGCCCGTGGCGCTGCTGGCCAGCTCGCGCGAGGGCGAGGAGGCGCTGTGGCTGCAGGCCTTGCAGTCAAATCGGCCCCAAACCCAGGCCGGACAAGCGCAAGCAGCTATTAAAACAGAAGCGAATGGCAACCTGCAGTGGCTGCTGGTGCCGCGCCACCCCCAGCGCTTTGATGAGGTGGAGCGCCTGTGCCGCGCGGCTGGCATGACGGTCTCGCGTCGCAGCCGCTGGACGGCGGGGCCCGAGGCCGCCGATGTCTGGCTGGGCGACAGCATGGGCGAGATGGCGCTGTACTACAGCCTGGCCCACGTGGCGCTGCTGGGCGGCAGCTTCGAGCCGCTGGGCGGGCAGAACCTGATCGAGGCTGCCGCCTGCGGCTGCCCGGTGGTGATGGGCCCGCACACCTTCAACTTTGCCGAAGCGGCCGAGCTGGCCTTGCAGGCCGGCGCCGGCCAGCGCGTGCCGGACATGGCCGCCGCCGTGCGGGCCGCCGCAGCGCTGGCGCTTCGGGCTCCCGACCAGGCCCGCGCGGCCGGGCGCTGCCTGGCCTTTGCCGAGGCGCACCGCGGCGGCGCCCTGGCCACGGCGCTGGCCATCGCGCGGCAGCTGCGCCAGCCTGCGGACCGCTGAGCCTTTTGGCCGGGCCGGCCGGCTGGCCCACAATCGTCGCCACTGCCCAGGCCCTGAAAGAGAACCCGACCGCCATGATGGACAAGCATTACCTCACCCCCTTGTTCGCCCCCAGCTCGATCATCGTGCTGGCCGGCAGCAGCGACGCGCCCGACGGCCTGACGCACCAGGCGCGCGTGCTGCGCGAGGCGCTGCGCGCGCAGCGCTACACGGGCGAGCTCACCTTCCTGGGCGTGGACACTTCGGGCACCCTGGCCGACCTGGCCCAGACCCGGGCCGACCTGGCCGTCCTGGCCCTGCCGCCGCAGGAGCTGGCCGCCGGCCTGGAGCTGGCGGCGCGTGTGAACTGCCGCTGCGCGCTGGTGATCAGCAGCGGCGTGGACGCCGAGCTGGCTGCGCAGCTGCGCAAGATCGCCCGGCGCGAAGGCATGCCGCTGCTGGGTCCCAACTCGCTGGGCATTCAGCGGCCGTCGCTGCAGCTCAACGCCAGCGCGGCGGGGCCGCTGGCGCGAGACGGTTCGCTGGCGCTGATCTGCCAGTCCGGTGCGCTCACCACCTCCATCCTGGACTGGGCGCGCAACAACGCCGTGGGCTTTTCCAGCGTGATCTCGCTGGGGCCGCACACCGACCTGGGGCTGGCCGATGCGCTGGACTTCCTGGCCAACGACCCGCGCACCCAGAGCATCGTGGTCTATATGGAGGGCATCCAGAACGCCCGCCGCTTCATGAGCGCGCTGCGTTCGGCCGCCTATGCCAAGCCGGTGGTGGTGCTCAAGGCCGGGCGCAAGCCGGCCGGCAACGAGGCGGCGCAGACGCACAGCGCCGCCATCGTCGGCAGCGATGACGTGTTTGACGCCGCGCTGCGACGCGCCGGCGCCGTGCGCGTGCGCTCGTTCGTGGAGCTGTTCTCCGCCGCCAAGTGCCTGGCCTCGCGCTACCGCCCGGTGGGCCGGCGGCTGGGGCTCATCACCAACGGCGGCGGCCCCGGCGTGCTGGCGGCCGACTGGGTCAACGAGATCGGCCTGGACCTGGGTCGCCTGTCGCCCGAAGCCGTGGCCAGGCTGGCGCCGCAGCTGCCGCCCCTGGCGTCGCTGGCCGACCTGATGGACCTGTCGGAAGAAGCCGGCCCGGCACACTACCGCGCTGCGCTGGAGAGCGCCTTTCGCGACCGCGAAGTGGACGGCGTGCTGGCCATCTTCTCGCCCAAGGAGGGCATCGACGCCGTGGCTGTCGCCAGCGAGCTGGCCGAGGCCAAGCGCCTGGCGCCCAAGCCGCTCCTGGCCTGCTGGATGGGCGACGCCTCGGTCGTGCCGGCGCGCCAGGTGCTGCGCGAAGCGCAGATCCCCAACTTCCGCACGCCCGAGGCGGCGGTGGGGGCCTTCGGCAACATCGCCAGCTTCTACCAAAATCAGCAGCTGCTGCAGCAGACGCCCGCGCCCCTGACAGCGCTGGCCAAGCCGGACATCGAGGGCGCGCGCCTCGTCATCGAGACGGTGCTGGCCGAGCGCCGCAACGTGCTGACGGAGATGGAGTCCAAGACGCTGCTGGCGGCCTTTCACATCCCCGTCACGCGCACGGTGCTGGCGCGCAGCCCGCACGAGGCGGCCATGATCGCCACGCAGCTGGGCTTTCCGGTGGCGCTGAAGATCGACTCGCCCGACATCGCGCACAAGTCCGACGTGGGCGGCGTGGTGCTGAACGTGCACAGCGGCGCCGCCGCCCGCGACACCTACGCCGACATGGTGCAGCGCGTGGCGCGCCTGCAGCCCGGCGCCCGCATCAACGGCGTGACGGTGCAGAACATGGCCCGCGCGCGGCGCGGGCGCGAAATCAATATCGGCCTGGTGACGGACGACCCGTTCGGCCCGGTCATCACGTTTGGCGCTGGCGGCACCATGATCGAGCTGATCAACGACCGCGCCATGGAGCTGCCGCCGCTCAACCAGTTCCTGGCGCGCCGGCTGATTGACCGCTCGCGCGTGGCCGAGACGCTGGGCGAGTGGCGGGGCGCCGCCGCCGTGCACCGCGAAGCGCTGGAACACGCGCTGCTGCGCGTGTCTGAAATGGCGTGCGCGCTGCCCCAGCTGCGCGAGATGGACATCAACCCGCTCATCGTGGACGAGCTGGGCGCCGTGGCCGTGGATGCGCGCATTGTGGTAGGTGAAAGCAGCCAGGGCACGGTGCGTGGAGACACCGTGGGCCACGGCCATTACGGGCACCTGGCCATCTTGCCGTACCCGGCCCGCTACGAGCAGGTCTGGCCGCTGCGCGGCGGGGGCGACTATGTCGTGCGCCCGATCCGTCCGGACGATGCGCAGATGGTGCAGCGCCTGGTGCGCGAGCTCTCGCCCGAGAGCCGCTACTTCCGCTTCGTGTCACAGATCGCGGAGCTGCCCCCGTCCATGCTGTCGCGCTTCATGCTGATCGACTACGACCGCGAAATGGCCCTCGTGGCCGAACACCGCGAGCGGGTGCTGGATGACGAGGGCGAGGTCAGTTACAAGCAGCGCGTCGTGGGGGTGTCGCGCTATGTCACCAACCCGGACCAGACGAGTTGCGAATTCGCTTTGCTGGTAGCCGACGACTTTGCCGGCCAGGGGCTGGGCTCGCGCCTCATGCTCAGCATCATGGACGTGGCGCGCGACCGGGGCCTGGCGGAGATCCAGGGCCTGGTGCTGGCCAACAACCCCAACATGCTCAAGCTGATGCGCCGCCTGGGCTTTGAGGTGCGTCCGTTTCCGGACGACCCCGAATTCCGTCTGGTGGTGCATCAGCTGTGAGGTCAGATCCTCCCCATGAGCAGCAGTACCAGGAGTATCACCACCACCAGGCCGACACCGCCGACAGGGCCATAGCCCCACGAGCGGCTATAGCCCCAGCTGGGCAGTACGCCGATCAGGATCAGGATCAGGACGATGAGCAGAATCAGCGAGAGAGACATGAGCGTTGTTTCCTTCCGTTGTGATGGTCGCCACTGGGCGGCAAGGGCCTGGGCGGCGCGCCCTGCCGTAGAGGTCAGGTGCGTGGCGCATTGTTTGCAGCCTCGCCTGCCGGGCGGGGTAGGCGGGCAGCGCAGCAGGGAGTAGGGCGCCGAGCCTGTCGCCTGCTGCAGCGACAGGCCGCTTTCCTACATGGCACGCACGGCGCCCAGCTTAGTGTGGCCGCTCCCAAATCCCCAGGAGCGTGACACATGACGAAAAAGAAATCTGTTGCCGACGCCACCAGCGCAGAAGCCGCTGCGCGCAACACTGACAGCGGCCCGGCCACGGTCCCCGAGGGCATGGACACGCCAGCCGCCGCCAAGGCAGGCCAGACCCAGCAGCTGGCCGCGGCCATGCCCGACAACCCCGCCAAGCCGAGCGAATACGGCGAGGCCGGCG
The DNA here is from genome assembly GCF_003013695.1 of Pulveribacter suum. Taxonomy (GTDB): domain Bacteria; phylum Pseudomonadota; class Gammaproteobacteria; order Burkholderiales; family Burkholderiaceae_C; genus Melaminivora; species Melaminivora suum. Next base: position 1,996,924 of record NZ_CP027792.1, read on the forward strand.
GCCTGGCGCCCAGCGTGGGCGCGACGGCCGAGGCCGCTTCGCGCCTGCCGCTGGCCAGTGCCTTGTCGGAAGAAAACTCCAGCGCCAAGACGGGCACAGTGGCGCCTGCAGGGCGCAACAACACCATCGACACCCTGGACCGGGTGCGTGTGGATTCCACGGGCCAGGTGCTGACCACCAACCAGGGCGTGCCCATCTCGGACAACCAGAACACGCTGTCGGCCGGCGTGCGCGGCCCGGCGCTGCTGGAAGACTTCATCCTGCGTGAAAAGCTCACCCACTTTGACCACGAACGCATTCCCGAGCGCGTGGTTCATGCCCGCGGCTCGGGTGCGCATGGCTACTTTGAGTGCACCGAGGCGCTGTCAGACATCACGCGCGCCGCGCCTTTTCAGCAGGTGGGCAAGAAGACGCCGGTGTTCGTGCGCTTTTCCACCGTGCAAGGCGAGCGCGGTTCCAAGGACACGGCACGCGACGTGCGCGGTTTTGCCGTGAAGTTCTATACCGACGAGGGCAACTGGGACCTCGTGGGCAACAACATGCCGGTGTTCTTCATCCAGGACGCGATGAAATTCCCCGACCTGGTGCATGCGGTCAAGCCCGAGCCCCACCACCAGATGCCGCAGGCTGCAAGTGCCCACGACACTTTCTGGGATTTCGTCTCGCTCATGCCCGAGTCCACGCACATGCTGATGTGGCAGATGTCCGACCGGGCCATCCCGCGCAGCTTTGCCACCATGCAGGGCTTTGGCGTGCACACGTTCCGCTTCGTGAACGCCGAAGGCAAGGCCACGCTGGTGAAGTTTCACTGGCTGCCCCTGGCGGGCACGCACTCGCTGGTCTGGGACGAGGCGGTGAAGATCTCTGGCGCCGACCCGGACTTCAACCGCCGCGATCTGTGGGAGCGCATTGACAGCGGTGCCTATCCGCAGTGGGACCTGGCGGTGCAGCTGTTCACCGAGGAGCAGGCCGAAAGCTTCAGCTTCGACGTGTTGGATTCGACCAAGCTCATTCCCGAGGAGCTGGTGCCGCTGCGCGTGATCGGGCGCATGACGCTGGACCGCAACCCGGACAACTTCTTTGCCGAGACCGAGCAGGTGGCTTTCTGCATCGCCAACGTCATCCGCGGGATCGACTTCACCAACGACCCGCTGTTGGCCGGGCGCATCCACTCATACCTCGACACGCAGTTGCTGCGCCTGGGCGGGCCCAACTTTCATGAGATCCCCATCAACGCGCCCGTCGTGCAGGTGCACAACAACCAGCGCGACGGCTTTCACCGCCAGGCGATTCCGCGTGGGCGGGTGGCCTACGAGCCCAATTCGCTGGCCGGCGGCTGTCCCTTCCAGGCCGGCATGCAGGGCTATATGACAGTGCCCGCCCGGGAAGAGAACCGCGAAGGCACGGCCAAGATACGCGCCAAACCCGAGAAGTTTGCCGAACACTATGTGCAGGCCCGACTGTTCCTGGACAGCCAGACGCCTGCCGAGCAGGCGCACATCGCCGCGGCCTTCCGCTTCGAGTTGAGCAAGGTCACGGTACCGGCCGTGCGCGAGCGCATGGTGGCTTCGCTGCGCAACGTGTCCGAGGAGTTCGCCGCCCAGGTCGGCAAGGGGCTGGGCATGGACCCGCTGCCGGCTCCGCTGACGCCAGTCGTGCCCAACCCACCCAAGCCGGAGGTCATGCGCTCGGAGTTCCTGTCGCTGATGGCGCGGCCCGGCGATGGCTCCATTGCCGGGCGCAAGGTGGCTATCGTGGTGGGCAGCGGAACGGACGCGGCCCTGGCGCGCGAGCTGCAAAAGGCGTTGCTGGCGCGCGGCGCCGTAGGCCGCTTCGTGGGCACGCACATCGGGGCAGTTGCGGCCCAGGGCGGCACGCTCGATGCCGACGCATCCACTGAAAATTCGCCCGCCTATCTGTTTGATGCCCTGGCCATTCCCGGTGCCGACGAGCAGATGGGCATCGACGGGCACCTGGATGAATTCGTACGCGACACCTACCGCCATTGCAAGCCGATTCTGGCCACGGGCGGGGCGGGCGATCTGGTCCGGCGCGTGTTGCCAGCGGGCCTGGACACAGCGCAGGACCAGGCTCTGGTGCTGCAGGAGGCCGCCGGGCAGGAGGCGCTGGAGCGCTTTGTCACGCTGGTAGGCGCGCCCCGCGACTTTGCGCGCGAGACTGACCCGCCGCGGGTTTGAGGAAGGCACACAGGCTACGCCGTGACAGATCCCAAGAAAGTCTCCCACCCCGTGCCCACCTCTTCGGGGCGCAATCGCTTTGCCACCCATCGCGCGCTCTTCCTGGGCGCGATCGTGCTGGCCTTCTTGCTGCTGGCCGTCTGGGTGCCCTGGTAGTGCAGCAGCTGGACTGACACAAAAAAAGGCCGGCGCTGGACGCCGGCCTTTTTCATGCGCTGGAGTGAGGCGTCAGCCTGCCAGGCCCTGGGCCAGGAAGGGAGGCTTGGCCGCTGCTGCAGCTTCGCGTTTCTTGAGGGCGGTGATGCGCGGGATCTGGCTCGGGGGATCGAGCACCACACGGGTCTCGTCGGAGGGGAGCAGCTCGGCTTGCAACCGGGCCACGCGCTCGCGATACATCTGCGCCAGGGCGGCGTGGTGTTCGGCTGCGCCTTCATGCTCCAGCGCTGCCATGCGCGCCTCGTCCATGCAGCGCTGCGCACGGCGCGTGTAGATCGTGGCGGGATCGAAAAATCGCTTGAACATGGTCGGCCTCCAGGCAGATGGGGTAAGGCTGCACCTTACGTGCCGGGCTGGTCCCGCCTGCGTCAGACGAAAGCGTCAGGGCCCGCCGGAAAAGCCCACGCCCGGCTGACCAGCGGCTGCAGGCAGCCGCCGTCGCTGGCACACTGGGCCGGCCTCCTATTTCACGTTGATCGATGGCGATAACCTCTTTTGTCCGTCCCCAGGGCGAGCGCCGGGCCCTGCTGTGGCTGGTGGCGCTGGGCTTTTTCATGCAGACGCTGGACGCCACCATCGTCAACACGGCCCTGCCGGCCATGGCGCGCGACCTGGGCGAAAGCCCGCTGCAGATGCACTCGGTCATCGTCGCGTATTCGCTGGCGATGGCGGTGCTGATTCCCGCATCGGGCTGGCTGGCTGACCGCTTCGGCACGCGCCGGGTGTTCATGGCAGCCATTGCGCTGTTCGTCACCGGCTCGGTGCTGTGCGCCCTGTCGCCGTCGCTGGCCTTGCTGGTGGGCGCGCGCGTGGTGCAGGGCCTGGGCGGGGCGCTGCTGCTGCCGGTGGGTCGGCTGGCCGTGCTGCGCGCCTTTCCGCGCGAGGAATTCATCCAGGCGATGAGCTTCGTTGCCATCCCGGGGTTGATCGGCCCGCTGATCGGTCCGACGCTGGGCGGCTGGATGGTGGAGTACGCCTCTTGGCACTGGATTTTCTGGGTCAACGTGCCGGTGGGCCTGGTGGGCCTGGTGGCGGCCCGGCGTTTCATGCGCGCCCAGGGCGCGCAGGACGCGCGCCGCTTCGACGCCGTGGGCTACGGCCTGCTGGCCTTTGGCATGGCCGGGGTGTCGCTGGGCGTGGAGGGCATGGCCGGCGGCGGCGTGCGCCGGGCCTCGGCGCTGGTGCTGCTGGTCTTTGGCCTGGCCAGCCTTGCGGCGTACGGGCTGCACGCGCTGCGCAGCAGCAACCCCCTGTTCGCCCCGGCGCTGTTTGGCGTGCGCACGCTGCGCGTGGGGCTGCTGGGCAACTTCTTCTCGCGCCTGGGCAGCTCGGCCATGCCTTTCATGATTCCGCTGGTGCTGCAGGTGAGCCTGGGCTACCCGCCCCTGCAGGCCGGCATGATGATGCTGCCCACGGTGCTGGGCAGCATGGCCATCAAGCCGGCGGTCACGCGCATCGTGCAGCGCTTTGGCTACCGCGAGGTGCTGGTGGCCAACACCTTTGCGCTGGCGCTGCTGGTCATCAGCTTTGCCGTGGTCGCGCCCGGCTATCCCATGGCGCTGATGGCGGCGCAGCTGGCCCTTTTCGGCGCGGCGAACTCGATGCAGTTCTCGGCCATGAACACCATTACCCTCAAGGACCTGGAGCCGGCGCACGCCAGCAGCGGCAACAGCCTGCTGTCCATGGTGCAGATGCTGGCCATGGGCATGGGTGTGGCGCTGGCCGGCGCCGTGCTGGCCAGCATGCAGGCGCACTTCAGTGACGGGGCCGCCACGCTGAACGCCTTTCGCGTGACTTTTGCCTGCATGGGGTTGCTGACCCTGGCCGCGACGGCGCTGTTCTTTCAGCTGCCTCCCCACGAGCCGCCGCGGCCCCACCCGCTGGGGCCGGTGGAGCAGAGCTGAACAAATTACTGCCCCTCCAAGGCGGGGTGGGATCGCAGCCCCTTGTCCTACCCGTGTCGCGCCATCGGCCGACTGGCAATTGCAGCGTGCCTCCGTAGCATGCGGCAACACTTTGGACAGGTAGGAGGGGTCATGGTATTTCGCATCTCGATAGCCATCGTCGCGGCGCTGGTGGTGCTGGCGGGCATGGCGCCGGGGCCGTTCAACGACGTCATGCAGACGGTGCTGGCGACCGTGGTGCGCGGCGCTGGCTGGATGTACCTGCTGGTGGTGTTTCTGGCACTGCTGTTCCTGTTTTACCTGGCATTCGGCCGTTTTGGCCGCCTGCGCATTGGCGGCGAGGACGCAGAGCCAGAGTTTTCACAGATGAGCTGGTTGTCCATGCTGTTTGCCGCCGGCATGGGCATCGGTTTGGTGTTCTGGGGCGCGGCCGAACCGATATCGCACTTCGTGAAGCCGCCTGAGGGGCTGGAGCCGCAAAGCTCCATGGCGGCACGCGCGGCCATGCGCTACGCGTTCTTTCACTGGGGCCTGCACCCCTGGGCCATCTACGCCCTGGTGGGCCTGGCGATGGCATGGTTTCAGTACAACCGCGGCGGGCGTGGCCTGATCAGCGACATGCTGGAGCCGGTCATCGGCAGGCACCACAGCGGCGCGCTCGGCCACGCAGTGAACATTGCTGCGGTGGTGGCCACGGCCATCGGCGTGGCTACCACGCTGGGCTTCGGCACCATCCAGATTGCCGCCGGCCTGGAGCGCGTGTTCGGCGTGCCGGCCACGCCCACCACACAGCTGATCATCATCGGCGTGGCCTTCGTGCTGTACATGGTGTCCAGCACCAGCGGGGTGGAGCGCGGCATCAAGTGGCTGTCCAACTTCAACCTGATCCTGGCGGCACTGCTGATGCTCACGGTGCTGGTGATCGGGCCCACGGGGTTCATCCTCGACACCTTCACCACCACGCTGGGCTCCTACATCAACCAGCTGGTCACCATGAGCCTGCGGCTGTCACCGTTCTCCGACAGCACCTGGGTACGTGACTGGACGGTCTTTTACTGGGCCTGGTGGATCGCTTGGGCGCCCTTCGTGGGCGCGTTCATCGCCCGCGTCTCGCGCGGTCGCACGGTGCGCGAGTTCGTGGTGGGCGTGGTGTTTGCGCCCAGCCTGCTGGGCTTCGTCTGGTTCTCCGTCTTTGGCGGGGCAGCGCTGCAGGCGCAGATCTTTGGCAAGGTGGATTTGCTGCAGGCGCTGGCGGGCGGCTACGAGACGGTGCTGTTCGCGCTGTTCGACAGCATGCCAGGCTCCAGCCTGCTGGCATTGGTGGCGCTGCTTTTGCTCGTCATCTTCTTCGTCACCTCGGCGGACTCGGCCGTGCTGGTGCTGGCCAGCATGTCCACCAATGAGCCGGGCGACCCACCCCTGTCCAAACGCGTCGCCTGGGGCGTGGCCGTGGCACTGATTGCCGGCGTGCTGCTGCTGGCCGGAGGGCTGGACGCGCTGCAGGCCCTGATCACCATCGCCGCGCTGCCCTTTGCCGTGCTGATGGCGCTGGTGATGGTGAGCGTATATCGCGAGCTGGACGGTGAGGATGGGCGACTGCGCCGCCGGGCGCAGCGCCGCCGCCGCATCGTGGAACTGTGGATCGCCCGCGAGCGGGAAGCGCAGCGCGAAGACCGCGGCGGCGACAGCCTCAATCCGGATCAGCTCCCATGAAGCCGCCGCTTTGGTGAGCCCACAGCCGGGCATAGATGCCACCGCGGGCCAACAGCTCGGCGTGCGTGCCCTGCTCGGCGATGCGGCCTTCCTGCAGGACGATGAGCCGGTCCATGGCAGCGATCGTTGACAGGCGGTGGGCTATGGCGATCACGGTCTTGCCCTGCATCAGGGCGTCCAGGCTGTGCTGGATGGCCACCTCCACCTCGCTGTCCAGCGCGCTGGTGGCCTCGTCCAGCAGCAAGATGGGCGCGTCCTTGAGCAGCACGCGGGCAATGGCCACGCGCTGGCGCTGCCCGCCCGAGAGCTTGACCCCGCGCTCGCCCACCTGTGCGTCGTAGCCGCTGCGTCCCTGCAGGTCGGTGAGCTGCTCGATGAACTCGCAGGCTTCTGCCTGTGCAGCCGCTGCGCGCATCTCCTCCTCGGTGGCGTCGGGGCGGCCATACAGGATGTTCTCGCGCATGGAGCGGTGCAGCAGCGACGTGTCCTGCGTCACCATGCCAATCGCCCCGCGCAGGCTGTCCTGAGTGACGTGCCGGATGTCCTGCCCGTCGATCAGGATGCGCCCGCTGCTCACGTCCGACAGGCGCAGCAGCAGGTTGACCAGGGTGGATTTGCCCGCGCCCGAGCGGCCGATCAGCCCGATGCGCTCGCCGGGGCGAATGTGCAGCTGCAGCTGGTCGATCACGCGCCGCCCGCCCTCCTTGTAGCTGAAGCTCACGTCCTCGAAGGCGATCTCGCCGCGCGCGACCACCAGCGGCTGGGCGTGCGGCGCATCCACGATGGTGCGCGGGCGCGTCAGCGTCACGATGCCGTCCTGGATGGTGCCCACGTTCTCGAACAGCCCCGTCATCTGCCACATGATCCAGTGCGAATAGCCCATCAGGCGCAGGGCCATGGCCAGCACGGCGGCGACCACGCCGGCGCTGACCTGGCCCTGAGTCCACAGCCACAGGGCCGTGCCGCCAGAACCCAGCAGCAGCAGGGTGATCATCACGTGGTTGGTCAGCTCGAAGCGGCTGACCAGCCGCATCTGCGCATAGCCCGTGGCCTTGAAGGCGTCCATCGCGTTGCGGGCGTATTCGGCCTCGCGGCGGGTGTGGGCGAAGAGCTTGACGGTGGTGATGTTGGTGTAGGCATCCGTCACCCGGCCGGTCATCATGGAGCGGGCGTCCGCCTGCGCCCGGCCGACGGCGCCCAGCCGCGGCACGAAGTACCAGCACGCCGCGCCGTAGCCCACCAGCCACAGGGCAAAGGGCAGCATCAGGCGCCACTCGAAGCTGGCAGCCAGCACCAAGATGCCGATCATGTAGACGCTCACCCCCACCAGCACGTCCACCACCATGAAGACCACCTCGCGCACCGACAGGGCCGTCTGCATGACCTTGGTGGTGATGCGCCCGGCAAACTCGTCCGCGTAGAACGACATGCTCTGGCCCAGCATCAGCCGGTGGAACAGCCAGCGCAGGCGCATGGGAAAGTTGATGGCCAGTACCTGGTGCATCACGGTGGTGTGCAGGGCCAGCAGCGCCGTGCTGGACAGCAGCAGTGCCGCGATGGCCAGCACCGTGGCGCGCTGCTCCTGCCAAAACTGCGCGGGCGAGACGATCGACAGCCAGTCCACCACGCGCCCCAGCACCGCAAACAGCAGGGCCTCATAGACGGCCAGCAGCGCAGAGGTCAGCGTCAGCAGCGCAATCCAGCCACGCATGCCCTGGGTGCTGCACCACAGAAAGGCGAAGAAACCGAGCGGGGGCGGCTGCGGCTCGGCGGCCGGGTAGGGCGGCAGGCGTTCTTCAAAGAAGCGGAAAAGCACAATCTGGTTGGGGCGTAACGGCGGACTGCACAGGATAGAGGCATGTGCCGCGCCGCGTGCAGGCGCGGGGCCGGCAAGCCGGCAATGAATGGGGCTATGCTGCACTTCATTCATGCAACCCGCAGCACCTCTTCGCAGCTCAGCCTGGCAGCGGTTGCCCGGCTTTGTCGTGGCGCTCGTCGGCCTCATGGCCAGCTATGGCTGGTGGCAATACCAGAGCGGCCTGACCGACGCGCTCTCGCGTGCGCGTTTCGAGCGCCAGGCGCGCGCCGCCACGCACGCCCTGCAGCAGCGAGTGGAAGCCAAGGGCGACCTGCTGCTGGGCCTGCGCGGGCTGCTGATCGTCAACCCGCAGCTGTCGCGCAGCGATTTCGAGCGGGTGGCCGCGGGACTGCAGCTGGAGGTGAACCACGTCAGCGTGCGCAACCTGCACTTCACCCGCGCCGTTGCGGCCGCGGAGCGCAACGCCTTCGTGGCCCGGGCGCGCGCCAACGTCCACCTGGACGGCACCGCCCCGACCGATTTCACCATCCACCCCGATGTGGAGCAGCCCGAATACTTCGTGGTGGACTACGTCTGGCCGCGGCAGGGCAACGAGGAGGTACAGGGCCTGGAGGTGCATTCCCAGCCCGCCAACCTGGAAGGCCTGTTGCTGGCGCGCGCCACGGGCGCCCTGGTTGTCTCGGCCCCCTTTCGGCTGGTGCAGCAAGATGGCGGCCCGGCGACGGCCGTCAACATCCGCCTGCCGGTGTTTTCCGCGTCTGCACCGGGCGATCCGCCCCGTTTTCTCGGGGCGGTGGGCACTCTGGTGAACGTGCGGGTGATGGCGCAGGGCCTGCGCGAGCGTGGCTACCTGGACGGGCTGCGGGCGGCTGTGACCGACATCGGCCCGGCCAACAGCGCAGTGCCCCGGCCTGGATCGCCCCTCTACGAAGCCGAGGACCTGCCGGCCGGGGGGCCACGCGTGAGCTACGAAGTCGCCGTGGGCGGGCGCCTGTGGCGCGTGGACTACGCGCTGGCGCACCCCCTCTTGACGCCCAACGAGGCGCGGCTGCCCCTGGTGTTCGCCCTTGGTGGGCTGGTGGTCACGGCGCTGCTGACCACCCTGGTGGCACTGCTGGTGCGGCGCAGGCTGCAGGCTGTGGCTTACGCAGAGCTGGCGGGACGCGCCGCCAGCGAAAGCGAGTCGCGTTTTCGCTCGGTTTTCAACCAGGCGGCTGTCGGCATGGCACAGATCGATTCCGAGCGCGGCCACGTCGTGCGCGCCAACCGGTATTTCTGCGACCTGCTGGGCTACGGCGCCCAGGACCTGCCTGGCCTGCGCATGCAGGACATCAGTCACCCCGACGACCTGCCGCGTGGCATGGCGCTGCTGGCCCGGCTGCTGTCCGGCGAGATCGGCGAGTACCGGATCGAAAAGCGCTACCGCCGCAAGGACGGCAGCTTCGTCTGGGTGGACGTGACGGCCTCGGCCATGCACAACGGCGGCGGCTCCGTGCGCCACCACATCGTGGTGGTGCAGGACATCACCCAGCGGCGCCAGACCGAGCAAGAGCTGCGCTACCTGGCCTACAACGACCTGCTCACCGGCCTGCCCAACCGCCGCCTGATGATCGACCGCCTGGAGCAGGCCGTCGTCCTGAACGCGCGCCACCAGACCTGGGGCGCCGTGCTGCTGCTCGATCTGGACCATTTCAAGACCGTGAACGAGACCCGCGGCCACGAGGCGGGCGACCAATTGCTGCGCGAAGCGGCCTCGCGCCTGCGCGGCTGCGTGGAGGGCGACGACACGCTGGCGCGCCAGGGCGGCGATGAGTTCGTGGCCGTGCTGCGTGAGCTGGGCACGAGCGGCGAGGACGCCGCTGCCCGTGCCGAGGAAGTCGCCCAGCTCATGCTGGCCGCGCTGCGCCAGCCGTTTGAGCTGGGCGGCCCCGAACCGCACCACATCACTCTGAGCGTGGGCGTGACGGTATTCGACGGCGAAGGCCTTCCCGCCGAGGAGCTGGTCAAGCGCAGCGAGCTGGCCATGTACGAGGCCAAGGCAGCCGGGCGCAATACGCTGCGCTTTTTCGACCCGCAGATGCAGGCCGCCGTGGCCGCCCGCGTGCAGCTGGAGGGCGACATACGCACCGGGCTGGCGGGAGCGCAGTTCGAGCTGTACTACCAGCCCAAGATGGCCGATGGCCGCATCCAGGGCGCCGAAGCGCTGCTGCGCTGGCGCCACCCCGAGCGCGGCTTCATCCCGCCGGCGCAGTTCATCCCCCTGGCTGAGGACACCGGCCTGATCCTGCAGCTGGGCGACTGGGTGCTGCATGCAGCCTGCACGCAGCTGGCCGCCTGGAGCGGCGATCCGCTCCTGGGCGAACTGGTGGTCGCCGTCAATGTCAGCCCGCGGCAGTTCCGCGAAAGCGGCTTCGTGGCCCAGGTGCTGCACGCCCTGGCCAGCACCGGCGCTCAGGCCCACCGGCTGCGGCTGGAGCTGACCGAAGGCATGCTGCTGCAAGACGTCGAGGGCACCATTGCCAAGATGGTGCAGCTGCGTGGCTACGGCGTGGGCTTTTCGCTGGACGACTTCGGCACCGGCTATTCGTCGCTGGCCTACCTCAAGCGCCTGCCGCTGCACGAACTGAAGATCGACCAGAGCTTCGTGCGCGACGTGCTGACCGACCCCAACGACGCCGCGATTGCCCGCACCATCATCGCCCTGGGCAGCAGCATGGGCCTGCAGGTGGTGGCCGAAGGCGTGGAGACCGAGGCGCAGCGCGCCTTCCTGGAGCGCCACGGCTGCCGCGTCTGGCAGGGCTACCTGCTGGCACCTGCGCTGCCGCGCGAGCAGTTCGAGGCGCTGGTGGCCCGTCGCGCCGCCTCCCGCCAGTAGGGTCTGCGGCCCCTGCGCTCCCATGCTCAAGACCTTCGTGCTGTTCGTGCTCACGGCGCTGGCCGAGATCGTGGGCTGCTACCTGCCCTGGCTGTGGCTGCGCGAAGGGCGCAGCGCCTGGCTGCTGGTGCCGGCCGCCGCCAGCCTGGCGCTGTTTGCCTGGCTGCTCACGCTGCACCCGGCGGCCGCGGGCCGGGTGTACGCGGCCTATGGCGGCGTGTACGTGAGCGTGGCGCTGGCCTGGCTGTGGCTGGTGGACGGCGTGCGGCCCACCGCCTGGGATGTGGCGGGGGTGGGCATCACGCTGTGCGGCATGGCCCTGATCGCCTGGGCGCCACGCACCAGCTGAGCGCTATTGAAAGCATAGCTGCCTGCGCTTGACAGAAAAGGGCTAGGGCCTGTTTTCTTCACTATTTGGCCACCCGGCCAGCACCCGGGGACGCGCGGTATCATTTCACCCCCGTCGCCCGCGCGACTGCTGCCCGACTGCATCCCGCCGCCTCCCTTCCCGTGCGCCTGAGCTCCATCAAACTTGCCGGTTTCAAGTCCTTCGCCGAGCCCACCCAGTTCGTGCTGCCGGGCCAGCTCGTGGGTGTGGTCGGGCCCAACGGCTGCGGCAAGTCCAACATCATGGACGCCGTGCGCTGGGTGCTGGGCGAGTCGCGCGCCAGCGAGCTGCGCGGCGAGTCCATGCAGGACGTGATCTTTAACGGCACCACCAGCCGCAAGCCGGCCAGCCGCGCCAGCGTGGAGCTGGTCTTTGATAACCACGACCACCGCGCCGGCGGCCAGTGGAACCAGTTCACCGAGATCGCAGTCAAGCGCGTGCTCACCCGCGACGGCACCTCCAGCTACTACATCAACAACCAGCCCGTGCGCCGGCGCGACGTGCAGGACGTGTTCCTGGGCACGGGTCTGGGGCCGCGCGCCTACGCCATCATCGGCCAGGGCACCATCTCGCGCATCATCGAATCGCGCCCCGAAGACCTGCGCCTGTTTCTCGAAGAGGCGGCCGGCGTGTCCAAGTACAAGGAGCGCCGGCGCGAGACGGAAAACCGCCTGGCCGGCACACGCGAGAACCTGACCCGCGTCGAGGACATCCTGCGCGAGCTGGACGCCAACCTGGAGAGGCTGGAAAAGCAGGCCGAGGTCGCCGCCCGCTACAACCAGTTGAACAGCCAGGCCACGCTGCGCCAGCACCAGCAGTGGTTTTTGAAGCGCGCCGAAGCGCAGGCCGAGCAGGACCGGGTGCGCAGCGAAGGTCTGCAGGCCGTGAACGACCTGGAAGCGCGCACCGCCGAGCTGCGCCACGTCGAGGCCGAGCTGGAGACCGTGCGCCAGGCGCACTACAGCGCTGGCGATGCCGTCAACAACGCCCAGGGCCGGCTGTATGAGGCCACGGCCGAGGTCGGCCGCCTGGAGGCCGAGATCCGCTACGTGGTGGAAGGCCGCCAGCGTGTGCAGTTGCGGCTTGTGCAGCTGGACCAGCAGATCGAGGAATGGGCCGAGCGCCGGGCCGAAGCCCAGGCCGAGGCCGAGCGGCTGGAGGGCGAGGGCTTTGACGCCGAGGAGCAGGCCGAGCTGCTGGCCGCCCAGGTGGAGGAGCAGGCCATGGCGCTGCCCGAGCTGGAGGACGCCCTGCGCCAGGCGCGCGAGCGCAGCGAAGGCCAGCGCGGCGCCGTGGTGCAAATCCAGCAGCAGATCCAGGTGCTGGCCGCCGAGCAGCGCAGCATGGACGAGCAGGCGCGCCAGCTGGCCACCCGCAGCGAGCGCCTGCGCGCCGACCAGGGCGCCCTGGAGGCGCCCGACGAGGCCCGCCTGGACCATCTGCGCCAGCAACTGCAAGCCGCCGAAGAAGCCGCGGAGACGGCCGAGGCCCGCCTGGCCGAGCTGCAGGACGCCGTGCCTCAGCTGGACGAGGAGCGCCGGGCCCGCCAGCAGACGCTGAATGCCGAGACCGCCCGCCAGTCCCAGCGGGCTGCGCGCCTGTCGGCCCTGCAGGCGCTGCAAGAGCGTGTGAAGGTGGACGGCAAGCTCCAGCCCTGGCTGGCGCGCCACGGCCTGGACGGTCTGCAAGGCCTGTGGAGCCGCATCCACATCGAGCCCGGCTGGGAAAGCGCCCTGGAAGCCGCCCTGCGCGAGCGCCTGGCCGCGCTGCCCGTCGGCCGGCTGGAGAGCGTGCGCGGCTTCGCCGGCCCCGGCACGCACGAAGGGCCGCCGGCGCGGCTGGCCTTCTACAGCACGCCCCTGTCCGCGCCTGCGGCGCCCCCTGCAGCCGGTGCGCCGGCGCGCCTGTCCGACCTGCTGCGCGTGTCCGACGCGGGCCTGCGCGCCATGCTGGCCAGCTGGCTGCACGGCTTCCACACGGCCGCCTCGCTGGACGAGGCCCTGGCCGCCCGCGCCGCCTTGGCGCCGGGCGAGGTGATCTACGTCGCCGCCGGCCATGCGGTGCGCCCGCACAGCGTGGAATTTCATGCGCCCGACTCCGAGCAGTCCGGGCTTCTGGCGCGCGCCCAGGAGATCGAGCACCTGCACAAGGAGGTGCGCGCCCAGGCCCTGATCGCCGAGGAGGCCGGTGCCGCCCTGGCGCGCGCCGAGAGCGCCTATACCGACGCCTCGCAGCGCCTGGTGGGAGCGCGGCGCGAGGCCAGCGAGGCCCAGGGCCGCGCCCACGAGCTGCAGATGCAGACCCTGCGCCTGGCCCAGGCCCTGGAGCAGGCGCGCGCGCGCAGCCAGCAGATCGGCGCCGACCTGCACGAGGTGCAGCAGCAGCTGGCCGAGCTGCACGAGCGCAAGGCCCTGGCCGAGGCGCGCTTTGAAGAACTGGACATGCAGCTGGCCGACACCCAGGAGCGCCACGCCCAGCTGGGCGAGCGGGTGATCGAGGCCGAGCGCCGCGTCAATGAGGGCCGCGAGCAGCAGCGCCAGCTGGAGCGCCGCGCCCAGGAGGCCCAGTTCGCCCAGCGCAGCCTGGGCGCGCGCCGCGCCGAGCTGGCCCGCACCGTGGACACGGCTGCCCGCCAGGCCCAAAACCTGCACGAGGAGCGCGAGCGCGCCACCGCCGAGCAGGCCCGCCTGAGCGACGCCGCCGCCCAGGGCGGCCTGCAGCAGGCGCTGGAGGCCAAGATGGAGCGCGAGCGCGAGCTGGCCGCGCAGCGCAGCCAGTACGACGAGCTCACCGCCCGGCTGCGCACCAGCGACGAGCGGCGCCTGCAGGGCGAGCACACGCTGGAGCCGCTGCGCCAGCGCATCACCGAGCTGCAGCTCAAGGAGCAGGCTGCCCGGCTGGGCCTGGAGCAGTACGACTCGCTGCTGCAGGACGCCCAGGCCGACCTGCAGGCGCTGGCCCAGTCCGTGGCCGAAGGCAACGTACGCCTGGCCGGCCTGCAGGGCGAGATCGACCGCCTGCAGCGCGAGATCGCCGCCCTGGGCGCCGTCAACCTGGCGGCGCTGGAGGAGCTCGGCCTGGCGCGCGAGCGCAAGGGCTTCCTTGATGCGCAGATGCAGGACCTGACGCTGGCCATGACCACGCTGGAGGACGCCATCCGCAAGATCGACGGCGAGACGCGCAGCCTGCTGGCGGGCACCTTCGAGGCCGTCAACGAGCACTTCGGCCGCATGTTCCCCGAGCTGTTCGGCGGCGGCCAGGCGCGCCTGACCATGACCGGCGATGAAATCCTGGACTCCGGCGTGCAGGTCATGGCCCAGCCGCCGGGCAAGAAAAACCAGACCATCCATTTGCTGTCCGGCGGCGAAAAGGCGCTCACCGCCATCGCCCTGGTGTTCGCCATCTTCCAGCTCAACCCGGCGCCGTTTTGCCTGCTGGACGAGGTGGACGCGCCGCTCGATGATGCCAACACCGAGCGCTATGCGCGCCTGGTGGCCAGCATGTCGCGCGGCACGCAGTTCCTCTTCATCAGCCACAACAAGATCGCCATGGAGATGGCCGAGCAGCTGATCGGCGTCACCATGCAGGAGCAGGGCGTCTCGCGCATCGTGGCCGTGGACATGGAGTCCGCCCTTTCCATGGCCGAGGCCTGAACCATTCACCGAACATGAGCAACTTCCAACTGGGTCTCATCATTGCTGGCGCCGTCGTGCTGATCGTCGTGGTCGCGCACAACGCCTGGACGCACCACCGCAACGCCCCCCGGCGCGCCCGCCCGGCCGAGGGGCACGCACCCGCCCCCGACGACGGCACGCGCCACGAACCGGCCTTTGACGGCCCGCCGCTGGGCGGCCAGGAGGGGGCCGAGCTGTCCGGCCACGCCGTGGACCCGCGCGATGCGCTGCAGCTGCCCGTGCCCCCGGCCGAGCGCCGCGGCGGGCTGGACGCGCTGATCGATGCCATCGCCCCCATCACCGCCGAGCAGCCCGTCTCGGGCGACGCCGCCCTGGCGGCCATGCCCACCACGCGCCGCGCCGGCAGCAAGCCGTTTTCCATCGAGGGGTGGAACGAAGCCGCCCGCCAGTGGGAGACGCCCCGGCCCGGCCAGCGTTACCAGCTGCTGCAGGCCGGCGTGCAGCTGGCCAACCGCACCGGCGCGCTCAACGAGATCGAATACTCCGAGTTCGTCATGAAGACCCAGCAGTTCGCCGACGCGCTGAACGCCGCCGTGGACTTCCCCGACATGCTGCACGAGGTGGCACGCGGGCGCGAGCTCGACCAGTTCGCCAGCGACCACGACGCCCAGCTGACGTTCGTGCTGCGCGCCCGCCAGGCCGCCTGGAGCCCCGGCTACGTGCAGCAAAACGCCGCCCGCTTGGGCCTGGTCCCCGGGGCCATGCCGGGGCGCATGGTGCTGGCGGCCGCCAGCGCCGGCCTGCCGCCGGTGCTGACCCTGGCGTACGACGCCCAGGCCGCCATGTCCGACGACCCGGAGCAGTCCGCCCTGCGCGAGGTGTCGCTCAGCCTGGACGTGGCCCAGGTGACGCGCGGCGAGCAGCCCTTTGCCCGCCTGCGCGACGTGGCGCAGGAGCTGTGCGAGGCCATGGACGGCGTGCTGTGCGACCAAAACGGCATGCCCCTGCCCGCCATGGCCATCGATCCGATCGCTAACGACCTGGAGCAGCTGTACGACCAGCTGGACGCGCGCGAGCTGTCTGCCGGCTCGGCCCTCGCACGCCGTCTTTTCAATTGATGGTCGCGCCCTTGAGCGGCTGCGCCGCCTCCCCCCGCTCTCGCATTGCCGTGCAATGCGGGCCGGGGGACGCCACCGGTGCCGCGGGGCGGCCCTTGCACGGTGGCCGCTGGCAACGGACGGCGGGGGCGTTGGTGTGCGTGCCTCGCATGGGGCGGGTCCGGGAGTGGTGAGATGACTGGAAATATAGAGCTTTTTTCGGCCTCAGCGCCCAAGGGGCAAGCGTTGGCAGCTAGCAAAATCATAGCGCTGCGCGAGCAGCTGAACCGCTGGGCGCATGAGTACTACGTGCAGGACGCGCCCAGCGTGCCCGATGCCGAGTACGACCGGGCCTTCCAGCAGTTGCAGGCGCTGGAGGGCGCCTATCCGGAGCTGGCCACGCCCGACTCGCCCACCCAGCGCGTGATCGGCGCGGTGATGCAGGGCCTGGCGCCCGTGCGCCACCGCGTGCCCATGCTCAGCATTCGCACCGAGACCGACACCGAGGGCAGCGGCGCCGAGACCTTCGACGCCCGCGTGCGGCGCGAACTGAAGCTCGCCCCCGAGGCGCCGCCGGTGCAATACGTGGCCGAGCCCAAGTTCGACGGCCTGGCCATGAACCTGCGCTACGAGGACGGCCGCCTGGTGCAGGCCGCCACGCGCGGCGACGGCGAGGTGGGCGAGGACGTGACGCACAACATCCGCACCATCCGCCAGATCCCTTTGAGCCTGCCCGCCGACGTGCCGCCGGTGCTGGAGGTGCGCGGCGAGGTCTATATGCGCCGGGCCGACTTCGAGCGGCTGAACGAGCGCCAGCGCGAGCGCGGCGACAAGACCTTCGTCAACCCGCGCAACGCCGCGGCCGGCGCCGTGCGCCAGCTTGACTCGGGCATCGCCGCGCAGCGACCGCTGTCGTTCTTTGCCTATGGCCTGGGCGAAGTCACGCCGGCAGACGAGGGCGGGCCCCGGTTCGCCTCGCACCACCAGGTGCTGCAGCAACTGAAAGGCTGGGGCTTTCCGGTCTCGGAGCTGGTCAGCCAGGCACAGGGCGCTCCTGAACTCATCGCGTACCACCAGCGCGTTGGCGCCCTGCGCGACGCGCTGCCCTTTGACATCGACGGCGTGGTCTACAAGGTGGACAGCCTGGCGCTGCAGCGCGAGCTGGGCTTCGTCACGCGCGAGCCGCGCTGGGCCGTGGCGCACAAGTACCCGGCGCAGGAGATGGTCACGCGCGTGGAGGGCATCGACATCCAGGTCGGGCGCACCGGCAAGCTGACGCCCGTGGCGCGGCTGGCGCCGGTCTTCGTGGGCGGCGTCACCGTCACCAACGCCACGCTGCACAACCTGTTCGAGATTCGCAAGAAGGGCGTGCGCGTGGGCGACCAGGTCATCGTGCGCCGCGCCGGCGACGTGATCCCCGAGGTGGTGGGCACGGTGCCGGCCGCGCTGTCGCCCGTGGCCCAGGCCCTGGCCGGCTCGGATTTGCTGGCCGATGCAGCCGCCGGCAGCGAGGGCGCCGCGCGCGCCGCGCCGCGCGTGCCCTACGTGCCCAACTTCCGCATGCCGCGCCAGTGCCCGGTGTGCGCCAGCGCCGTGGTGCGCGAAAAGGGCGAGGCCAACCACCGCTGCACGGGCGGCATCTTCTGCCCGGCCCAGGCCAAGCAGGCGCTGCTGCACTTCGCCCAGCGCCGCGCCATGGACATCGAAGGCCTGGGCGAGAAGCTGGTGGACCAGCTGGTGGAGGGCCGCATCATCCGCGCGCTGCCCGACCTGTACCGGCTGGGCCTGTCCACCCTGGCGGCGCTCGACCGCATGGCGGACAAGTCGGCGCAGAACCTGCTGGCGGCGCTGGAGCAGTCCAAGCGCACCACGCTGGCGCGCTTTTTGTTCGCCTTGGGAGTACGCCACGTGGGCGAGGCCACGGCCAAGGAGCTGGCGCGCCACTTCGGCACGCTGGACGCCGTCATGGGCGCCACGCCCGAGCAGCTGCTGCAGGTGCCCGACGTGGGCCCCATCGTGGCCGACGCCATCCACGCTTTCTTTGCCGAGCCGCACAACCGCGAGGTGGTCGAGCAGCTGCGCGCCTGCGGGGTGACCTGGGAGGAGGGCGCGCCGCAGGGCGGCGCCGCCGTGCTGCCGCTGGCCGGCCAAACGGTGGTGCTGACCGGCACCCTGCCGACGCTCAGCCGCGAGCAGGCCCAGGCCCTGCTGGAGGCGGCCGGCGCCAAGGTGGCCGGCTCGGTCAGCAAGAAGACGAGTTACGTCGTTGCCGGCGAGGACGCGGGCAGCAAGCTCGCCAAGGCGCAGCAGCTGGGCATCGCGGTGCTGGACGAAGCCGGCCTGCACGCGCTGCTGGCCGGCCGCCCGGGCGCCTGAGGCCGTGGCTCTGGTGCGCCGCACCCCCCGCGTGGGCCTGGCCCTGGGCAGCGGCTCGGCACGCGGCTGGGCGCACATCGGCGTGCTGCAGGCGCTGGACGAGGCCGGCCTGCGGCCCGACTTCGTCTGCGGCGCCTCCATCGGCGCGTTGGTGGGCGCAGCCTACGCCGCCGGCGAGCTGGAACGCTTTGCCGACTGGGTGCAGAGCCTGGGCATGCGCCAGGTCTGGGGCTTCATGGACTTCAACCTCTCGGGCGGCATGCTCAAGGGCGAAAAGCTGATCGCCTTCTGGCGCCGCAACTTTGCCGACTTCGACATCCAGGCCTCGCCCATCCCGTTTGCCGCCGTGGCCACCGACCTGCATTCGGGCGCCGAGGTCTGGCTGCGCGAAGGCTCGATCGCCAACGCCGTGCGCGCTTCCATCGCGCTGCCCGGCCTGTTCACCCCCGTGCCGCAAGAGGGCGGGCGGCTGCTGGTGGATGGCGGCATCGTCAACCCCGTGCCGACCTCGCTGGCCCGCGCCATGGGGGCGGACATCGTCATCGGCGTGGACCTGAACTCCGACATCCTGCACCGCCACCTGCAGCCGCTGGTGCTGGCGCCGGACCCGGGCGCCACCGCGCCTCGCGAGCCGCCCGCCGCGCCCGAGGATGCCAGCGCAGCCGCAGGCGACTGGCTGGGCCGCCTGAAGTTCTGGGAAAGCGGCAGCGCCAGCAGCAGCGCCGGCGCCCCGGCCCAGCAGGTGGCGCCGCTGCCGCGCAGCCCCTCGGTGCTGGACGTGGTCATGACCAGCGTGACCATCATGCAGATCCGCATCACCCGCAGCCGCATGGCAGGCGACCCGCCGGAGGTGGTCATCGCCCCCAGCTTGGCCCACCTGGGCGTGCTGGACTTCCACCGCGCGGCCGAAGCCATCGAGGAAGGCCGGCGCGCCGCGCAGGCCGCGCTGCCGCAACTGCAGCGGTTTATCCAGTGAACAACCCGCTGAGTGGCTGCGCCGCTTTCCCCCGCTCTCGCAACACTGCGCCTTGCGGGCAAAGGACGACGCCCGCGCGGCGGGGCGGCCCTTGCGCGGCGTCCGCTGGCATCGGCGCGCGCCCGTCGCGTGGCGCACTGTTCCAGTGATGCGGTTCGCATGATTGATATGAAATTGATAGCTGCCACCGATTGTCCAGCAAGGGCTAGAGGCACTTTTGACGTAAATACCTGCCGATGAAAGCCATCGACTCCCTGCGCCAGCGCGCCGCTGCCCTGCGCCCGCGCCTGGCCACCTTGCTGCGCCGCCCGCAGCGCTGGCGCTCGCTGCACGGCCTGGCCTGGCTGGCAGTGGCGCTGGCCCTGGCCGCGCTGGTGTGCCTGCTGGCGCTGCTGCTGCTCACACCCTCCATCAGCGACATCCGCAAGGCCAAGGCCGACCAGCCGGCGCAGCTGGTGTCCGAGGACGGCCGGCTGCTGGCCGAGTACCGCTGGGTCAACCGCGAATGGGTGCCCTTGGCCCAGATCGCCCCGGCCGTGGTGGATGCGCTGATCGCCACCGAGGACCACCGCTTCTACGGCCACTGGGGCCTGGACTGGCGGCGCACGCTGGCCGCCGTGGTGCGCACCGCCGGCGGCGACCGCCAGGGCGGCTCCACCATCACGCAGCAGCTGGCGCGCAACCTCTACCCCGAGGAGATCGGCCGCGCGCCCACGCTGGGCCGCAAGCTCAAGGAGGCGGTCACCGCGCTGAAGATCGAGTGGAGCTACTCTAAGGACGAGATCCTGGAGACGTATCTCAACACCGTGCCCTTCCTGTACAACGCCTGGGGCATCGAAGTGGCCGCGCGCACCTATTTCGACAAGTCGGCAGACAAGCTGAACGTGCTGGAGAGCGCCACACTGATCGGCATGCTCAAGGGCACGGCCTACTACAACCCGGTGCTCAACCCCGAGCGCGCGCAAGAGCGGCGCAACACCGTGCTGGCGCAGATGAAAAAGCGCGGCAAGCTGGATGCGCAGGACTACGAGCAGCTCAAGCGCCGCCCGCTGCGCATCCGCTTTGAGCGCCAAAGCGAGATCGCCGGGCTGGCGCCGCATCTGGCGCAGCAGCTCAAGCGCCAGCTCATCGAGTGGGCCGACCGGCGCGGGTACAGCCTGTATGCCGACGGCCTGGTGATTCGCACCACCATCGACGGGCGGCTGCAGGAGCTGGCCAACCAGTCCGTGCAGCAGCAGGGCAAGGCGCTGCAGCAGGTGGCCGACAAGGCCTGGGCCGCGCGCGGCGTATGGACGCCCAAGAACCCGCTGGTGCAGCAGCTGGTGCGCGAGTCGGCCACCCTCGCCAAGGCCGTGGCCGGCGGCGAGAGCGAAGAGGACGCCGCCGCCCGGCTGCTGCAGGATGCCGCCTTCCTGAGCGAGCTGCGAGCGGCCAAGACGCGGGTGCAGATCGGCTTCATGGCGCTAGACCCGGGCAGCGGCGCGGTGCGTGCCTGGGTGGGCAGCCGCGACTACGCGCAGGATCCGTTCGACCACGTGCAGGCGGCGCGGCGCCAGCCCGGTTCCACCTTCAAGCCCTTCGTCTATGGCGCGGCCTTTGCCGCCGGGCGCAGCCCGCAGGACACGCTGATGGACACGGCGGTGGAGATCCCGCTGGGCGGCGGCCAGGTCTGGCGCCCGCGCGACGGCAACGCCCCACCCAGCGAAGAGCCCCTGACGCTGGCCGACGGCCTGGCGTATTCCAAGAACACCATCACCGCGCAGCTGATGGCCCAGGTCGGCCCGCAGCAGGTGGTCCAGCTGGCGCGCGCCATGGGCGTGCGCGAGTCGCCCCTGGAGCCGGTGCCCGCCCTGGCCCTGGGCACCAGCCCGGTCACATTGAAGGAGATGGTGGCCGCCTACGGCACCATCGCCGGGGCCGGGCGCTACCGGGCGCCCCAGGTCATCACCCGCATCGAAGACGCCAGCGGCCGCGTGCTGGAAACTTTTGCCCCGGCCGCGCCCGAGCAGGCGCTCGGGGTGACGGCCGCCCAGCAGCTGCGCGACGCCCTGCGCGGCGCCGTGGACCACGGCACGGGCGCGGCCATCCGCAGCCGCTACGGCATCAGCGCCGACGTGGCCGGCAAGACCGGCACCACGCAGGACAACACCGACGGCTGGTTCATCCTGATGCACCCACAGCTGGTGGCGGGCAGCTGGGTGGGCTTCAACGATGGGCGCATCACGCTGCGCAGCAACTATTGGGGGCAGGGCGCGCACAGCGCGCTGCCGGTGGTGGGCAGCGTGTTTCGCCAGGCGCTGCGCGGCAAGCTGATCGACGCGCAGCAGCGCTTCGTGGACGAGCGCGAGAGCACTTGGGGCAGCCGGGCGGCCGATGCCGCCGGGGCGCTGCGCAACTGGGTGTACGACCTGTTCGGCCGCCCCACCGGCGAGCAGGCCGGCCCGGTCCCGGCGCCTACCCCGGCGCCCCCCGTGCCAGCGCCGCCACCGAGCGCGCCCGCGCCGGAGGACGAGGACGAGCGCCCGGAGATCACGGAAGCGCCGCTGACGCCGCTGGAGCAGGTCGCGCCCCGCCCGGCTCAACCTGCAGAGCCGCCGACCTGGGTAACCGGGCCGGACGAGGCGGCCACGGCCCTGCCGCCAGCGGACACCGGCGCGCCCGAGCCCGCTGAAGCGCCGAGGCCAGGCGTCGTGCTGGCGCCCGGGCAGCCCATTCCGGGCGTGGTAGTGCCCTCGCTGTCCCCGCGCTGAGGCGGAGCCAGATTACGCCGGTTTGCTATACAAATAATAGCTGCTGGCGCTTGCTGCATAAGCGCCAGAGGGCCTTTTGCTTCAGATTCGGCGGAGGGCAGCTTCGCCAGCGCTGTCCCCATCGTCGGCGGCCAGCACCCGCTCGTACACCGCCTCATACGTCCGGGCGGGCTGC
Source organism: Pulveribacter suum (assembly GCF_003013695.1). Lineage (GTDB taxonomy): Bacteria > Pseudomonadota > Gammaproteobacteria > Burkholderiales > Burkholderiaceae_C > Melaminivora > Melaminivora suum. The sequence continues at coordinate 2,019,046 of NZ_CP027792.1, forward strand.
GCCCAGCCGAAGTCGCGGCGCATGCCGGCCAGCTGCAGTTGCCGCCATCGCCCGGCCGAGCGCCAGGTGGCGCAGGCGCGCTGCACGGCGTCGTCGAAAGCCGCCTGCGTCGCCTCGGGCATGACGAACCCCGTGCCGCCCTGGAGCTGCGCGTCCACCACCGAGTCGGCCAGGCCGCCGGTGTCCGTCACGATGGGCGGTGTGCCGTAGGCCTGGCTGTACATCTGGTTCAGCCCGCACGGCTCGAAGCGCGAGGGCATCAAAAAGCAATCCGCCCCAGCTTCGATCTGGTGCGCCAGCGGCTCGTCGAAGCCAAGGGCCGCGTACACCCGCCCCGGCCGGCGCGCGGCCAGCGCTGCCAGGCCTTGCTCCAGATCGGCGTCGCCGCTGCCCAGGACCACCAGCTGCGCGCCGTGGGCCAGCAGCCGCTCGGCGCCGGCCAGCACCAGGTCCACGCCTTTTTGCCGCGTCAGCCGCCCCACCAGCCCGAACAGCGGCCCTGGTGCGTGCGCGCCCAGGCCGCAGCGCTGGCGCAGCGCGGCGCGGTTGTGTGCCTTGCGCTCCAGGCTGGCCGCGTCGTAGCGTGCAGCGATCAGCGCGTCGGTAGCGGGGTTCCATACCGCCGTGTCGATGCCGTTCAGGATGCCGGTCAGCACATCGGCGCGCGAGCGCAGCACGCCGTCGAGCCCGAAGCCCAGCGCCTCGCCCTGGATCTCGCGCGCATAGGTCGGGCTCACCGTGGTAATGGCATCGGCGAACTGAAGGCCGGCCTTGAGCATGGACAGCTGGCCCCAGAACTCCACACCCTCGACGCCGCGATGCTGCGGCGCAATGCCCAGCGCGCCCGCCAACTCCATCGGAAAAACGCCCTGAAACGCCAGGTTGTGCAAGGTGAGCACGCTGCGCGCGCAGCTGGCATCGCCCGCGGCGCGCGCCTGGTGCAGGTACAACGGCGCGAGCCCGCAGGTCCAGTCGTGCGTATGCACCACGTCGGCCTGCCAGCCGCAGGGCGTGGCGCGGCTGCCGATGAGCGCCGCCACCCGCGCCAGCAGGGCAAAGCGCAGCGCGTTGTCAACGTGGTCTCCCCCTGCAGCGCCATAAGGCCCGCCAGGGCGGCCATACAGCTGGGGGCAGCACAGCAGCAGGAATTCAATGCCCGCATCGTGCTTGAGGTGCAGCAACTGGGCCTCGGGCCACGGGCCGTCTGCGGGCACGTGGTGCAGCGCCAGCAGCCGCCCGGCAGACTGCTCGAGCGCGCCATAGGCGGGCATCAGCACGCGCACGTCGTGCCCCAGCGCGGCCAGCGCTGCGGGCAGGGCAGCACTGACGTCGCCCAGGCCGCCCGTCTTGACCAGGGGAGCGCATTCGGGCGTGGCAAACAAGAGTTTCATGGCGCGGCATCCTCGCACACCAGGATGGCGAAGGGCAGGCCTGAAAGGGCCGTGGCCTCCGCGCCGATCAGCCCCTCCAGCGCCAGCCCGTCCAGCGAGGCATCGACTTGCCGACCGGTCAGCCAGTCGCGCCAGGCCTGCGGGCGCGAGAGCAAAGGATGGCCCCCCGGCAGCGCCAGGCGCGTGTCCTGCCAGCCGCGGGCGGCCAGGCCGCACACCAGGCGCGCGCTGACCACGGCCACGGCGCGCTTCTCGTGCAGGCGCACGAACGCCAGGGCGTGCTCGCTGGCTGCGCCTTGCACGGCCAGGGGCACGTAGCTGCCGCTGCGAAACACCTCGGGCAGGGCGCGGCGCAGCTCCAGTAGGCGCCACGTCACCAGCTGCTTGAGCGCGGGCGCGGGCACGCCGCCCAGCAGGCGCTGCCAATCCTGCGGCGCGGGAAAGCGGCCGTTGCCATATAGCGCCTGCACGCCGCGCAAACCTTCGGCCAGTGCGGCGAAGTCCACGGGACGGCGGTTGTCCGGGTCCACCAGTGAGAAGTTCCACTGCTCGCAGCCCTGGTAGATGTCCGGCACGCCCGGTGCCGTGAGCTTCAGGGCCAGCTGGCACAGGCTGTTGCGAAAGCCGTAGGGCGCGACCGCGTCCACGAAGCCTTGCAGCGTCTCCACGAAGGCATCGGTAGCCAGCGCACGCTCGACGTACGCGGCCACGGCGCCCTCGTAGGCTTCGTCGGGAAACAGCCAGTTGGTCGCCTGCTTGGCCTCGCGCATGGCCTTGACCATGTACTGCTGGACGCGCTCGCGCAGGGCTGCGCGCTCGTCGGCGCTGGTGCCGCCTGCGGGCCAGATGCCCACCAGGGCCTGGTACAGCGCCCACAGGTCGTGCGCGCGCGGGGCGCTCTCGCCGTCCACCTCGGCGGTGTGGCGCGTGGCGGTCTCGCGCAGCCGGCGCGCCGTGTCCTCCCACAGCGCTGGCAGCTCGGACAGCGCATTCAGCCGTGCGCGCACGTCTTCCGAGCGCTTGCTGTCGTGGGTGGAGGAGGCCAGCAGCTGGTGCGGCGCCAGGCGCGCCGCCTGCTGCTGGGCCTGGTGAAAGGCCGCCGGCGAGGCGCCGAAGCGCCGCGGCTCCGAGCCCACGTCATTGAGCGACACCAGGCGCACGTAGCGGTAGAACAGCGTGTCCTCCACCGCCTTGGCCATGACCGGCGACGTGAACTGCTGCCAGCGGCGCACGAAGTCGGCGCGCGCCTGCGGCTCGCTGCCGCCATCGCCCACCAGCACTGCGCGCAGGTACGCCAGCACGCCGCCCTCGGCCGTGCCCAGCTGCCGGCGCGCTGCGGCGACAGCCCAGTCGATGTGCTGGCGGTCGGTGTCGCTGGCCGCGGCCCCGGGGGTCACATACGTGCGGTACACGGGAAACTGCGCCGCCACCTCGGCCAGGGCCTGGCGCAGCTGGTTCAAGGTGAAGTCGCTCGCGCTGCGGTCGGCGCGGGTGATGCGGTGCAGCGTGGCGGCCAGCCAGTTCAGGTCACCGGCGAACGCGCTCTTGATGATCATGCGCTTGCAGGCGCGGCGCTCCTGCTCGAAATCTTCGTCCTGGCCAGTGAAGCCGCGATAGGCGTCGTCGAACGCCGCCTGCGCCGCGCTGTCCACGAACAGGCCGTTGACCTGGCTGGCAAAGCGGTAGCCCGTGGTGCCGTGCACCGGCCAGTCCTGCGGCAGCGGCTCGTGCTCGGCGAGGATCTTCTCCACCACCAGGTACAGCGCGTGCGGCTCGCGTCCCGCCGCGCGCGCCAGATCGGCGCTGCGCTGTTGCAGGCGCTGGAAGTACTGTGCGGGCTGCGCCAGGCCGTCCGGGTGGTCAACGCGCAGGCCGCTGACCTTGCCCTCGGCCACCCAGCGCAGCACCAGCGCGTGCGCGGCCTCGAACACGGCATCCTCCTCCACGCGCACGGCGGCGAGCGTGTTCACGTCGAAGAAGCGCCGGTAGTTGATGTCGTCGGCCGCCACGCGCCAGTTGGCCAGGCGCCAGGCCTGGCTGCCCAGCAGCGCTTCCAGCGCATCGAAGCTGGCGCCGTCGCCCACTTGGCCGTTCAGCACGGACAGCGAAGCGTCGATCCACTCGGCCAGCCAGCCCTGGTGCGCCGCCTGCCGGGCCAGGCGCTGGCGGTGCAGGGCGGCATCGCGCACACGGGCGGCGCGCAGTGCGTCCTCGGGCGCATCGCGGGGCGGCAGGGCCTCGAAGGCGTCCAGCAACGACTGCACCTGGGCCAGCCCATGCGCGTCATCGCCGCCGCTTGCGGGCAGCGGTGCGGTGCGCACGACGCGCGCGGTGTGGCGCGGGTCGAGCGGCCAATGGTGTTCCCAATAGTGCAGCCGGAACTGGCCCGTGTCCGGGTGAAATCGCACTTGCAGCCGCCCGGCCTCCAGCTCGCGTCCCAGGTGGTCGCCCAGCACCGGCAGCACTAGGCGCCCGCCTGTGCCGGGGCTGGGCATATCCCACTCGATGTCGAAGGTGCGCGCGTGGGGCGATGCCTTCCCATGCTCCAGCACGTCGTCCCACCAGGGGTTGTCGCTGCCGGCCACGCCCATGTGGTTGGGCACGATGTCCAGCACCTGGCCCATGCCGTGCGCGTCGAGCTGCCGGCACAGCGCCGCATGCTCGTCCTCGGTACCCACCTCGGGGTTTAGGCGCGTCGGGTCCACCACGTCGTATCCGTGCGTGCTGCCGGGCTGGGCACACAAGTAGGGCGAGCTGTAGAGATGGCTCACGCCCAGCGCATGCAAATAGGGCACGACCTGTGAGATCTGGGCAAAGGTGCTGCCCTTGTGGAACTGCACGCGGTAGGTGGCGCGCGGCACGTCGGCCGTCTCCAGGTCCGGCAGCGGCTGGTCGATGGCCACGGCGCAGCCCCCGCCGCGCTCCTCGCGCATCGCGGCCGTGACGGCCGAGAACACCGGGTGCGTGGCCAAGGCTTCCAGCGGAACGACCAGGCGGCGGCGCCAGTTGGGTTGCATGGCTTCGGTGGAGCCGGGCACGTTGACCTGGTCTTGCTGGCCCGTCGCGTCCTCTATTTGCACGGCGGCCAGCCAGCAGGGGGTGCGCGCCAGGTAACGGTGCACGGCGGCGGCAAAGGGGGCGTCCACCTCCGGCACCGACTGCGGGTCCAGCGTGGCGCCGTCTGGCAGCAGGCCCTGCTGCTCCAGCGCGTAGAGCAGCCGCACCCGATCCTGGGCCCGGTCCATCAGGGCGCGCGCATGCGCGTCGGCGTCTGCCAGCCAGCCCAGCTGCTGCTGCACCGCGACGTCGCCGCCCGCCCACCAGCCCTTGAGCGTGGGCAGGTCGTGCGTGCCGGCCACTGCCAGTGCCTGCACCGGCCACTGGGCCGGAGCGCGGAAGTTGCCATCGTCACCGCGCTCGAAGACCAGCGGGCGGTACGACAGCAGCGCCTTGCGCGCCATGGCTTCGCGCATTGGCGCAGCGACGTTGCCCAGGTCCTCGCCGATGACGGCGCAGCGGTGGCGGTGGCTTTCCACGCAGACGATGGCCAGCAGAGCCTCCAGCGGGTAGCGCACGTAGGTGCCGCCATCCTCGCTGGTCCAAAACAGCCGCATCAGCGCCATCACATGGTCCAGGCGCAGAGCACCGGCAGGCCGCATCACGGTGGCCAACAGCTGGCGCACTGCCTTGAAGTGCGTGGATGCCAGGGCGAGCGGATTGGGCGGGGGCAGGCCCCAGTCCTGGCCCTGCGTGTTCAGCGGGTCGGGGGGCGCGCCCACGTGCATGCCACGGGCGTAGAGCTCTTGCGCGGCCCAGACCTCCGAGCCGCCCTCGCTGGCGCCCACTGCCAGGTCGCAATACAGGCCCAGCGGCAGCAGCTCGCGCGCGCGCTGGCTGGCGCGCGCCAGCTGCTCGTGTGCGATCCATTGCAGCCAGCCCTGGTAGCGCACCGCGTCGGCGTGCTCGCGGGCGAACTGCGCCACGGCCGGGCTGTCCGGGCTTTGCAACGCCTCGGGCCACGCGGGCCAGCCCCAGACCTGCGGGTCTGCCGAGTGCAGGTGCAGCTGGATGGCCTGGTGCAGCGCATGGACGCCCACGGTGCCGTGGTGGCTGCGCAGAAATTGCTCGAACTGCCGTGCCCGCGTGGTGCCGGCCTGCATTTCGTGCTGCTGAAAGTGCCGCCACAGCAGCGCCAGCACTTCCTGCTTGATGGCGGAGACGCCGGCATAGTCCACCGTTTCGCTCTCCCGCAGGGCTTGCAGGCGCTGCTGGAAAGCGATGTCTGCATGCAGCGCCTGCACGGCGTCGCAGGCCAGGAATTCGGGCAGCGCCGGCACGTCGATGAACAGCGTGTTCAGCGCCAGGCGGCTGCTGGGGCTGTAAGGGCTGGCCAGTTCCGGCCGGTCGGCGTGCAGGGCGTGTAAGGGGCTCAGGCCCACGAAGCGCGCCCCTTGCTCGGCCGCCAGGCTGACAAGCGCCAGCAGGTCGCCGAAGTCTCCAATGCCCCAGTTGCGCTCCGAGCGCAGGGCGTACAGCTGGCACGCCAGGCCCCACCAGCGCTCGCCGCCCCGAAAAGCGACCGGCAGCCAGCAGCGCTCAGGCGCGTGGATGATGAGTTGCTCATGGTCGCCCTGGCGCAGCAGGCAGTAGCCGGCTGGCAGGTGCGCGGGCAGGTCGGCCGCGTCGCCGTCGCCACGGGCGAGCGGATCGCCGTGGCCGGTTTCGGCATCGTGCAGCTGCCAGGGTCCATGCGCAGGCAACGGGATGCGCGCGCTCGTGCCAGCCGTGGCGATGATGGCCTGCACTGTGCGCGGAGCATCGGCATGTGCGCCCATGGCTCGCAACGCACGCTCGATGGTGCGCGCATCCACCCGCGCATCGGCGCCCCAGAAGGTCGCGTACTCGGTGGCGATGCCTGCGCGCTCGGCGCGCTCGCGCAGGGCGGGGTTCAAGTCCTGGTTCATGCCTGGGGCTCGCTCAAGGTCCAGCGCGCAGACCATGCCGGCCAATGGTCATCCGAGGGGCTGCGTGCGTGCTGGAAGATGGTTTCTCCTGGAAAGGATGGGCAAGCAGGGCAGGACACCGGCGTGCCGCCCAGGTTGAGTTCCAGCACCAGCTGCCGCCCGTCGGCATAGTGCCAGCGCACCAACAGGCCGGTATCTCCCACGGCCTGCGCGCTATGTCCCTCGGACAGCAACAAACCGTGGCGCGGCGCGATCCACCGGGCGCGCGCGGCAAGCGCCTGGCGCACCAGCGCCTGGCGTGCAAGCCCTCCCTGCGACTCGGCCAGCGCCCAGTCGAGCCGGCTGTCTGCCAGTGTCTGCGCGGCGCAAGGGTCGGGCAGCTCCGTGCGGCCGGCACGGGCGTGCTCCAGGGCGTGGCCGAATTCGCGCTTGCGGCCTTCGCGCACGGCGTCGCGCAGCTCGCCTTCCCAGCCGGCGAAATACAGAAACGGCGTGCGCGCGCCGAACTCATCGCCCATGAAGACCAGGGGAATGGCGGGGCCGAGCAGCGACAGCAGCAGCGCAAGCTCCGCTACCGGTGGCTCCACCAACGTCGCCAGGCGCTCGCCGAAGGCGCGATTGCCCACCTGGTCGTGGTTGCCAACGAAGTTGACCATGGCGCCCAGCGGCTGCGGCTGGGCGGGTGCGAGCGCCGTGCGGCGGCCCTCCTGGCGCGGGGCGGGCGCGAAAACGTAGCCATGCGTGAGGGCATGGGCCAGCCGCGCCAGGGGCTGGTTGCCGTAGTCGTGGTAGTAGCCGCGCGTCTCGCCGGTCAGCAGCACGTGCAGCGCGTGGTGGAAGTCGTCGTTCCACTGGCCGTCGAAGCGGCCGGGCAGGGGCGTGGCGGCCAGGCGCTCGCCCTCGTTGCGCTCGTTTTCCAGCACCAGGTGCACGGGCCTGTCGCCCGCCGCAGCACGCACGCGCTGCGACAGCTCTTGCAGGAAGTGGCGCTCGCCGTCGTCCACGATGGCGTGCACCGCGTCCAGGCGCAGGCCGTCGATCTGGTACTCCTGCGCCCAGTACAGGGCGTTGTGAATGAAGAACTCGCGCACCGTGGCGCTGCCCTCGCCATCGAAGTTGATGGCCTTGCCCCACGGGCTTTCATGCTCCTGCGAGAAGAATTGCGGCGCGTACTGGCCCAGGTAGTTGCCGTCCGGGCCGAAGTGGTTGTAGACCACGTCCAGAAAGACCATCAGTCCCAGGCCGTGGGCCGCGTCGATCAGCCGCTTGAAATCCTCGGGTGTGCCGTAGCCGGCGTGGGGCGCAAAGGGCAGCACGCCGTCGTAGCCCCAGCCGTGCGAGCCGCCGAACGCGGCCACCGGCATGAGCTCGATGGCCGTGAAGCCGAGAGCGCGCAGCGCGGGCAGGCGCCGGGCCGCCGCCGCAAAGCTGCCCTCGGGTGTGAACGTGCCGATGTGCAGCTCGTACAGCACCACGTCGCTCCAGGGCCTGCCCGGGGGGGCGTGCTGCCAGTCAAAGGCGCACGGATCGACGACGACGCTGGCGCCATGCGGGCCGTGCGGGTTGTGGCCCGAGGCAGGGTCGGGTACGGCCGTGCCGTCCACCAGCCACTGATAGCGCGTGCCGGCGCCAGCCTGCGGCAATGTGCAACGCCACCAGCCGCCCTGAGCAGAAACGGCGGCCTGCTCCTGCCAGGGACCCTCGTCGCCCGGCCGATGCCGCAGCACGAGGTGGCGTGCAGCCGGCGCCCAGAGCGAGAAGTCGGTGCCCTGCGCATCCGGCTGGGCACCGAAGGGCATGTCGTGCCGGTGCTTCATGGCGCGGGGCCTGAAGTTTCAACCGACGTGAACACCGCCATGGAGTGCGGCTCCAGCGTGTATTGCGCCTCGGCGCCCACGCGGGGCTCGTCCGGGCCCCGCACCTCGGCGCTGCGGGTATCGATGCGCAGCGCCCACTGGCGCGCGTTATCACCGTCCTGCTCCTGGGGCAGGGTGAAAACCGCTTCCACCGGCGTCGCATTGAACAGCAGCATGGCCGACTCGCCCTGGCCGCGGCTTTCCATCACGGCGCAGACGCAGCGCACCTCAGCGTCTTCCCATTCCTCGGTGCTCATGGGCAGGCCCCATACGCTGAACCAGGCAATGCCGGCGCAAGGGGACTTGGGGTCCTGCGGATCGGGCCAGCCGCCCAGGCTGGCAACAGGCAGGGAACGCCGCAGGGCGACGAGCTGCTGCACGAAGGTGTTCAGCGCGCGGCCCTGCTCGCTCTCAGCCTGGCTCCAGTCGAACCACGACAGCGGGCTGTCCTGGCAGTAGCCGTTGTTGTTGCCCTGCTGCGTGCGGCCGAACTCGTCGCCGCCCAGCAGCAGCGGCGTGCCGTGCGAGAGCATCAGCGTGGCCAGGAAGTTGCGCATCTGCCGCTCGCGCAGCGCCCGGATGGCAGGGTCATCCGTGGGCCCCTCAGTGCCGCAGTTCCAGCTGCGGTTGTGGCTTTCGCCGTCGCGGTTGTCCTCGCCGTTGGCCTCGTTGTGCTTGTCGTTGTAGCTGACCAGGTCGGCCAGCGTGAAGCCGTCGTGCACCGTGACGAGGTTGACGCTGGTGGCGGGCGGGCGCCTTTGGCTCGCATAGATGTCCGCCGAGCCGCACAGGCAGGCCGCCAGCTGCGGCAGGCTGCCGTCGGCGTTGCGCCAGTAGTCGCGCACGGCGTCGCGGTAGCGGCCATTCCACTCCATCCAGCCAGGGGGAAATCCGCCGATCTGGTAGCCGCCCGGCCCCAGGTCCCAGGGCTCGGCGATGAGCTTGACGCGCGAGAGCACCGGATCCTGGTGCAGCGCGGCCAGGAACTGCGCGCGGTGCGTGAAGGCGCCCGCAGCGTCGCGCGCCAGGGCCGGCGCCAGGTCGAAGCGGAAGCCGTCGACGTGCATCTCCGTGACCCAGTAGCGCAGGCTGTCGAGTACCAGGCGCAGCGCGGGGGGGCTGCTGGTATCCACGGTATTGCCGGTGCCGGTGTAGTCCACGTAGTAGCGCGGGTCTTCTTCTGCCAGGCGGTAGTAGACGGGGTTGTCGATGCCCTTGAGGCTGAGCGTGGGGCCCAGGTGATTGCCCTCGCCCGTGTGGTTGTAGACCACATCCAGGATGACCTCCAGGCCAGCGCCGTGCAACGCGCGCACCATGGCCTTGAATTCGTCCACACCGCCGCTTTTGGCCACGCAATAGCGCGGTTCGGGAGCAAAGAACGCCACCGTGTTGTAGCCCCAGTAGTTGGCAAGTCCCGCATCGACGAGCCGCTTGTCGTCGATGAACGCCTGCACAGGCAGCAGCTGCACGCTGGTCACGCCGAGCGATTTCAGATGGGCGATCGCGGCGTCGCTCGCCAGGCCCGCGTAGGTGCCGCGCACCGCCTCCGGCACGCCGGGCAAGGCCTGCGTGAAGCCCTTGACGTGCACCTCGTAGAACACGGTGGCCTGCGCCGGCACGAACGGATGGGTATCGCCCTGCCAGTCGAAGCGGGTGCGCACCACCCGGCACTTGGGCGCGCCGGCGCCGTTGTCTTCGTCGCAGATGCGCGTGTCCTCATCCTCCTGCCCAAGCTGGTAGCCAAACTGGCCGGCGTCGCCGCGCACCGGGCGGTCCAGCGCCAGCGCGTACGGGTCGAGCAGCAGCTTGGCCGGGTTGCAGCGCAGGCCCTGCGCAGGGTCGTAGGGTCCGTGCACGCGCAGCCCGTACTTTTGCCCCGCCTTCAGGCCGCGCACGTGCCCGTGCCAGACGTCACTGCTGCGTGCGGGCAGGGCGATGCGCTCCACCTCACGGTCATCATCGGAAAAAAGACAGATTTCCACCCGGGTCGCGATGGATGAATACACGGCAAAGTTCACGCCGCCGCTTTGCAGCGTCGCACCCAGCGGCCACGCGCGCCCGCGCGCTACCTGGTGGCGGGTGCTGCGGCGTTTGCGGGAGAGGGCGGGAGCGGAGTTCGGAGAGGCGTCGGCCTTCATGCGAAGGCTCGGCGCAGGTTGTCGGACGGGGACAGCTGCATGCCCGGGCGGTGAGCGCCCAAAGGGGTGGGCGGCTTGCGCTGCGCGGTGGGGAAGTAGCCCCGCGGCACGACCACGATGCCGCTTTCCGTGACGTGAAAGCGTTGGCGGTCTGCCTCCAGATCGAAGCCGATGTGCTCGCCGGGTGGGATGTCGTTGTCCTGGTCGATGATGGCGCAGCGCACCTGTGCGCCGTGGCCGATGCGCGAGCGCTCCATGACGATGCAGTGCGCAAGATGCGCGTCGCGCTCCACTGTCACGCTGCGGCGCAACATGGCATGGTCGAGCCGCGCGCCGTCCACGATGGAGCCCGAACCCACCACCGAACGGTGGATGATGCCGTTCTCGATCTGCGCCGATTCGGCCTGGTCGGGGCTGGCGTAGATGGGCCACTGGCGGTTGGTCATGCGAAAGCGCGGGGTGGCGCCCAGGGTGTCGAAGTGCGCCTGGAAGTACGAATCGATGGTGCCCACGTCGCGCCAGTAGCCGTGCTCCTCGTAGGGCGCGATGCCCGGAATCTCGTTGGTGGCGAAGTCGTAGGCCAGCAGGCGGTGCGACTGCAGCATGGCCGGCAGGATGTGCTTGCCGAAGTCGCTCTGGCCCTGCGCCTTGGCGCGCTTCAAGGCGTCCAGCAACACGTCGGCGTTGAACAGGTAGTTGCCCATGGACGCCAGCGCGTGCGTGCTGCTGCCGGGCATCGGGCGGGCGCTGGCGGGCTTTTCCATGAACTGCGTGATGCGGTGGCGCTCGTCGGTTTCCACGATGCCGAACTGGTTGCACTCGGACAGGCGCACCGGCAGCGTGGCCACGCTCACGTGGGCGTCGTTGGCCTGGTGGAACTCCAGCATCTGGCGCACGTCCATGCGGTAGATGTGGTCGGCGCCAAACACGGCCACGATGTCGGGACGGAATTCCTCGATCAGGTGGATGTTCTGGAACACCGAGTCGGCCGTGCCCTGAAACCACTCCGGGCCGTTTTGCATCTGCGGCGGCACCACCGTGACGAAGTGCTGCGGGATGAACCGCGTCA